>NZ_CP041637.1:1627083-1952500 GCF_007197735.1 Formosa sediminum | reverse complement strand
TTGCCTCCCTAAGGATACTATATCTTCAATATAGTGGGTTGCCCCATTCGGATATTTGCGGATCACATTGTATGTGCCAATCCCCGCAACTTTTCGCAGCTTATCACGTCCTTCATCGCCTCTGAGAGCCTAGGCATTCCCCATACGCCCTTATTTAGCTTATTGTACTTTTTGCTTTTTTAATGAGTTTGTTTTTAGTTAAAAGCTCGTAAACTTTAACTAAAAACGAATTATTATTGTTTAAAATTTAACCTATATAGTATGTGCAATACTACATAAGCTAATATCTTAATGTATTTTTATGTATCTTTTTCAATATGTCAATGAACGTGTGGCTGTTCTTACTAATTAAATTAGCTTGAATCTTATGCCGTTGTGGAGAATATCGGAGTCGAACCGATGACCTCCTGCGTGCAAGGCAGGCGCTCTAGCCAGCTGAGCTAATCCCCCAAATTTAGTTTTGAGTTCTTAGTTGTTTGTTTTTAGTCCCTAGATCCTCATTGTATCTAACAACGATTAACAATGAACTAACAACTAATACCCAACTTCTAAAATTTCCTTTTCTCATTATATTTAGTAGTCTCAGGCAGACTCGAACTGCCGACCTCTACATTATCAGTGTAGCGCTCTAACCAGCTGAGCTATGAGACTCTAACTATAATAAGTATTTCTTTAAATTAACAGCTAAGAATAAATCATTCCTTTTGCAAAACCTTTACTATCTTCCAATAGTCGTCTTTCTCTAGAAAGGAGGTGTTCCAGCCGCACCTTCCGGTACGGCTACCTTGTTACGACTTAGCCCTAGTTATCGACTTTACCCTAGGCCGCTCCTTGCGGTGACGGACTTCAGGCACTTCCAACTTCCATGGCTTGACGGGCGGTGTGTACAAGGCCCGGGAACGTATTCACCGCATCATGGCTGATATGCGATTACTAGCGATTCCAGCTTCACGGAGTCGAGTTGCAGACTCCGATCCGAACTGTGATAGGGTTTATAGATTCGCTCCACCTCGCGGTGTGGCTGCTCTCTGTCCCTACCATTGTAGCACGTGTGTAGCCCAGGACGTAAGGGCCGTGATGATTTGACGTCATCCCCACCTTCCTCACAGTTTGCACTGGCAGTCTTGTTAGAGTTCCCGACATCACTCGCTGGCAACTAACAACAGGGGTTGCGCTCGTTATAGGACTTAACCTGACACCTCACGGCACGAGCTGACGACAACCATGCAGCACCTTGTAAATTGTCCGAAGAAAAAACTATCTCTAGTCCTGTCAATCTACATTTAAGCCCTGGTAAGGTTCCTCGCGTATCATCGAATTAAACCACATGCTCCACCGCTTGTGCGGGCCCCCGTCAATTCCTTTGAGTTTCATTCTTGCGAACGTACTCCCCAGGTGGGTTACTTATCACTTTCGCTTAGCCACTCAGTCTTGCGACCGAACAGCTAGTAACCATCGTTTACGGCGTGGACTACCAGGGTATCTAATCCTGTTCGCTACCCACGCTTTCGTCCATCAGTGTCAGTATATTATTAGTAATCTGCCTTCGCAATTGGTATTCTATGTAATATCTATGCATTTCACCGCTACACTACATATTCTAACTACTTCATAATAACTCAAGATAACCAGTATCAAAGGCAATTTTACAGTTGAGCTGCAAGATTTCACCTCTGACTTAATCATCCACCTACGGACCCTTTAAACCCAATGATTCCGGATAACGCTTGGATCCTCCGTATTACCGCGGCTGCTGGCACGGAGTTAGCCGATCCTTATTCTTACAGTACCGTCAAGCTGCTACACGTAGCAGTGTTTCTTCCTGTATAAAAGCAGTTTACAACCCATAGGGCAGTCTTCCTGCACGCGGCATGGCTGGATCAGGCTCTCGCCCATTGTCCAATATTCCTCACTGCTGCCTCCCGTAGGAGTCTGGTCCGTGTCTCAGTACCAGTGTGGGGGATCTCCCTCTCAGGACCCCTATCTATCGCGGTCTTGGTAAGCCGTTACCTTACCAACTAACTAATAGAACGCATGCTCATCTTTTACCGATAAATCTTTAATATAATTGTGATGCCACAACCATATACTATGAGGTATTAATCCAAATTTCTCTGGGCTATCCCCCTGTAAAAGGTAGATTGCATACGCGTTACGCACCCGTGCGCCGGTCGTCATCTGTGCAAGCACAATGTTACCCCTCGACTTGCATGTGTTAGGCCTGCCGCTAGCGTTCATCCTGAGCCAGGATCAAACTCTTCATCGTTAAATTTTTAAGTGTTTCCACTATTACGTTTAACAACTAATGGAATTAAATTTTGGTACTCAAAATGGTTTATTCTTTTTTGTGATATTAACCGTTTCCAGTTAATATCTACGCTGTCAATTCAATATGTTAATGAACTTATTTCTCTTTATCTCTCAACGCGTTTCCTTGTTAAGCGGGTGCAAATATAAAACCCTTTTTTTAATCTCACAATGTTTTTTTGAAGTTTTTTTTAAGCCCGTTTCCGAAACTTTTTAAACCCAATAAAAACACACTGTAAAGAACTTTCTTTTCTAAAAACGTTGCCGTTTTTAGCGGCTGCAAACCTACAACCTTTATTTCTAATAACAATGCTTTATTTAATCTTTTTTAAAATAATTTAAATTCGATTGCAATAGCCTGTTAATGAACTTTTTGCTTTACTAAACTACCGTAGTTGCCTCGCTAAGCGGGTGCAAATATACCACCTTTTATTTCTTTTATCCTAACCTTTTTTTAAAGTTTTTTGAAATAATTTGTAAACACATTATTACCAATAGGTTATATTTATGTTTGGTTTGTAACCTAGATAATTATACATAAACTAAACATTAAAATGTGCATTTATTTCTCCAACCGCTACACAAAGACTAGTACAAAATTCGGAATGTTAGAGATTGCCATTTATAAAAAATGACATACATTATATATACGTACATATATAATGTATAAAGCGTAACATGATTCAATAATCAACTCATAAGAACTACTCCTATTACCTGATTAAATTTTTAAAATAATTCAATATCTAATTGTAATACTGTTTTCTCTGTTTCTGGATTCCACATTGCTGTAACAGCAACAGGAACATTATAATCTACAATATTAAAGACCTTGCCAAAGGTTGTCCCAACATTAACAACGTTTCCCTTCCCTTGCGTATAAAATGTTTTGTCTGTAAAAAAAGACCAAGCTCCCCCTACAAATAATGTTAAGTTAGAGCTTTCATTTCTCCAAACCACACTATTAACCTCAAAATATTGCGTCCAAGAGTTTTTTAAATCTCCATTAGATTGCACCTCATAATCTCCAGACCCTCCACCAATTATAGTTGCTAGATACAACAAGGTATTAGGTGTTATATTATATCCAAAATTTACATCGACAAAGTTATAACCTTGAGTTTTATCGTAACTCCAATAATGCAACTGATCACCACGCTCTTCTACTCCTGTGTAATTATTATGAGATACAGCTTCAACAAAAAACCTATCAGTTAAACGATATTTAGTATAAATTGAAAACTCTTTATAATATGCACCTACAGTTTGCCCTGTAGTTTCATTATACACATCTGTAGTTGAAAAACTAGCACCACCCCAAAACCCGAAAGTAAATTTTTTATTTCTAGAATTATATTCAAGATCTGTAGCTATTACAGCCCCTGGGTGCACAACTGAACCATGCCACAAATGCATGTTTTTTAAATGCACCCCTAAACTAAAAGGGTTATAGTCCGATGAAAGGTTTGCTTCTTGAGCTAATAAAAAATTACTACAGAATATTATGAATAACAGTAGAAAGCTACCTCTTCTAATTTTTGTCAAATAAGTTTCAACTTGTGTTTCAATTTCAATTTTACGACAAACACATTTGTTTGCTTGTTTCTTTTTAGTTTCCATGGTTTAAAATAAAATAGTTTGTTTGTTAATAAACGTGTTATTTACGTTTATTGTTTCAAATATATTCTAAAGAATTTAAAAAAGTAAATTTTTCTTCACAAAATGATGAATAACAAGGATCAGTAGAATTAAAACACAAGCTAAAAGATACAGCAAGTGTCTTATTTAATGTAAATATCACGTTTAAACAGACTTTCATAAATTCAATAGTAAATATGGATATGATAGAAAAATTGAATTAGGATATTATAAATTGATTTAACCGAAAAAAAATTATAATTCATCTTAAATATTAACAGAATTCAAGTATTTACTAATATTAAAAAACGAAACTAAAAACACGCTCTAATTTTACACATATAAATTGTAACTCTACCTTTATACTCTTATCTTTGTAAATTCAATTTTAATATACAATATGATACAGATTACATTACCAGATGGTAGTATTAAGGCGTTTGAACAAAACGTTACACCAATGGATGTCGCTAAAAGCATTAGCGAAGGGTTAGCTAGAAACGTTATTTCTGCAAGTTTTAATGGTACAACTATTGAAACCGTTACACCTTTAACCACCGATGGATCTCTAGTATTATATACCTGGAACAATGATGAAGGTAAAAAAGCATTTTGGCATTCTTCTGCTCACGTTCTTGCACAAGCTATTGAAGAATTATATCCTGAAGCTAAACTCACTATTGGTCCGGCAATTGAAAACGGATTTTATTACGATGTAGATTTTGGAAAGCACACCATATCTGATAAAGATTTCAAAACTATTGAAAACAAGATGTTAGAAATTGCTCGTGGTAAACACACCTTTAATATGAGAGCAATATCTAAAGCCGAAGCTTTAGACGTATATAAAAATAATGAATATAAAACAGAATTAATTGAAAACCTTGAAGATGGTACAATTACATTCTGTGACCATTCAACCTTTACAGATTTATGCCGTGGTGGTCACATTCCTAACACTGGAATAATAAAAGCCGTAAAAGTATTATCTGTAGCTGGAGCATACTGGAGAGGAGACGAAAACAAACCACAATTAACTCGAGTATATGGAATCTCATTCCCTAAACAAAAAGAGTTGACAGAATACCTTCAGTTATTAGAAGAAGCAAAAAAACGTGACCATAGAAAACTTGGTAAAGAATTAGAACTATTTACTTTCTCTGCTAAAGTCGGACAAGGTTTACCATTATGGTTACCAAAAGGGGCTGCTCTAAGAGAACGTTTAGAGAACTTTTTAAAGAAGGCTCAGAAGAAAGCCGGTTATGAGATGGTTGTAACACCACATATTGGACAAAAGGAACTTTACGTAACTTCTGGACATTATGCTAAATATGGAGAAGATAGCTTTCAACCTATACACACCCCTAAAGAAGGTGAAGAGTTTTTATTAAAACCTATGAACTGTCCGCATCACTGCGAAATTTATAACAGTACACAATGGTCTTATAAAGACTTACCAAAACGTTTTGCAGAATTTGGAACAGTATATCGTTACGAACAGAGTGGAGAACTTCATGGGTTAACCCGTGTAAGAGGATTTACTCAAGATGATGCACACATCTTTTGTACACCAGACCAATTAGATCAAGAATTTAAAAATGTAATAGATTTAGTACTATATGTATTTGGATCTTTAGGTTTCGAGAATTTTACAGCTCAAGTATCTGTTAGAGATTTAGATAATCCTGATAAATATATAGGTGATGTAAAAAACTGGGAGAAAGCAGAACAAGCCATTATAAGTGCTGCCAAAGACAAAGGTTTAAACTATGTAATAGAAGCTGGAGAAGCTGCTTTCTATGGCCCTAAATTAGACTTTATGGTAAAGGATGCCTTAGGTAGACAATGGCAATTAGGTACCATACAAGTAGATTACAATTTACCTGAACGTTTTGAATTAACATATAAGGGAAGTGATAACGAGACGCACAGACCTATAATGATACACCGTGCTCCTTTTGGAAGTATGGAACGATTTATAGCCATATTATTAGAACATACAGGTGGTAATTTCCCGCTTTGGTTAATGCCAGATCAAGCAATAATATTATCTATTAGCGAGAAATATGAAAAATACGCTGAAAAAGTTTTAAATTTGCTAGAAAATCACGAAATTCGCGCCCTCGTAGATAATAGAAATGAGACTATTGGGAAAAAAATCCGTGAAGCGGAAATGAAAAAAATCCCATACATGATTATTATCGGTGAGAATGAAGAACAAGAAAACAAAATATCTGTACGTCAACACGGTGGAGAAGATTTAGGTAGTATTACCATTGAAGCCTTTGCTAATATTGTTGAAACGGAAACAAATAAGACATTAAAGCAATTTTAATTAAGTTTAACTAAAATTTTATAGCCATAGCAATACGTAGAAAAAAACAAGCCCCGAGAAGGGTTGAAAAAGAAGATCAGCACAGAATTAATTCTAAGATTAGAGTTGAAGAAGTTAGATTAGTAGGTGACAATGTAGAAGTTGGAGTATATCCAATAAGGAAGGCCTTGGCCATTGCTGAAGAGCAAGAACTAGACCTTGTAGAAATTTCACCTAAAGCGGTACCGCCTGTTTGTAAGGTTATGGATTATAAGAAGTTTCTTTACGAACAGAAGAAACGAGATAAAGCCTTAAAATCCAAGGCGACTAAAGTTATAGTTAAAGAAATTCGTTTTGGTCCTCAAACAGACGATCATGATTACGAGTTTAAAAAGAAGCATGCAGAAAAGTTCTTAAAAGAAGGTGCTAAATTAAAAGCATTTGTATTCTTTAAAGGACGTTCTATTGTATTCAAAGAACAAGGTCAGATTTTGTTATTACGTTTAGCACAAGACCTTGAAGAATTTGGTAAAGTAGAACAAATGCCTAAATTGGAAGGTAAACGTATGACAATGTTTATTGCTCCAAAAAAATCAAAGTAAATCCTGACTTTTCAGGTTAAAAATAGTAAGCGAAATAATTTAAAACTAGGAGAACAAGATGCCTAAAATGAAAACAAAATCTAGTGCCAAAAAACGTTTCAAGTTAACAGGTACTGGTAAGATAAAAAGAAAGCACGCTTTTAAGAGTCACATCTTAACAAAGAAGTCTAAAAAGCGTAAGCTTAAGTTAACTCACGATGGTTTAGTACATAAATCAGACGAGGACAATATTAAAACATTATTACGTTTAAAGTAATATTTGTTTTAATTGGTTAAAACAATTTAATAACCCTGGAGTTAGGCCAAATTATAAAAAGAGTTAGTTTTAACTGACCGCCTACTACAAAACACATTTAAGAAATGCCAAGATCAGTAAACTCAGTAGCAAAAAGAGCCAGAAGAAAAAAGGTTCTTAAGCAAGCAAAAGGTTACTTCGGACGTCGTAAAAACGTTTGGACAGTAGCAAAAAACGCGGTTGATAAAGCCATGCTTTATTCATATAGAGACCGTAGAAATAAAAAGAGAACATTCCGTGCACTATGGATCACGCGTATTAACGCAGGAGCTAGACAATACGGACTATCTTATTCTCAATTCATGGGTAAATTAAAAGCTAATCAAATCGAATTAAACCGTAAGGTTTTAGCTGATTTAGCAATGAACAACCCTGAAGCTTTTAAAGCAATAGTAGATAAAGTAAAATAAGGCGTTAGCCTAATTGTATAACATTTCGCTTATAAAATGAAACCGATTCTGAAAAGAATCGGTTTTTTTATGTCTTAATTATTACTCTTAGAAATAAGTAAGCACATAGATTTAGATGCAATCATCTTGTTCACTTTGTGAAGTATAATTCTATATTGTTATGTTTTTGAATACTATAGAATTTCAATATGCTCTATGTTCTCTACTCTGCTCGAACACCTTATGCAAAACATATAATATCTACAACCTCACCCATAATCTAAACCGGAAAGTTAAAAATTAAAATCTAATCAAGCTCCAAATGGCATTCGAATGGAGTAAGAATCAACTTTGATAATCTCCAAAACAACAAATACTTTTCTGTTTTATATTATAACGCTAACTTCACGACTAATATTAGAACAAGATTCACCGCTTGGATATGTTCTCGACTACGCTAATACACCCTAAACTAACTTGGGATTTTCTTGACTTACAAAATAATTTAAAAGATAAGGTAAAAGACTAAAACTATAATAACCTTAGAATCGTATTCGAGTGGAGTTAAGAATCACTTATAATAAACGATTACGTTTAATAATTTGAATAACTATTCAAACAAAAAAAGCAACCCGTTAAGGTTGCTTTTAATATAATAATATAAAGTGGTTTTAAACTACTTTACTTCTTCGAAGTCTACGTCTTCAACATCACTACTACCGTCGTTAGACTGTCCTTCGCTACCTGCATCAGGTCCTGGTTGTGCACCACCTTGAGCTTCTGCTTGCGCTTTGTACATTTCTTCACTAGCTACTTTCCAAGCTTCATTAATTTTTTCTAAAGCTGGATCGATCACTGCGATGTCTTTACTTTCGAAAGCTGTTTTAAGCTCTGCTAAAGCTTCTTCAATTGGTTGTTTTTTATCTGCTGATAATTTATCACCAAATTCTGCAAGTTGACTTTCTGTTTGGAAAATCATAGCATCTGCAGCGTTTAATTTATCTGCAGTTTCTTTTGCAACTTTATCTGCTTCTGCGTTAGCTTCAGCATCTGCTTTCATTTTTTGAATTTCTTCTTCTGTTAATCCTGAAGAGGCTTCAATACGGATATCTTGTGTTTTATTTGTAGCCTTATCTGTAGCCGATACTTTTATAATACCATTAGCATCAATATCAAAAGTAACTTCAATTTGTGGTGTTCCTCTTTTTGCTGGTGGAATACCATCTAAGTGAAAACGTCCTATTGTTTTGTTATCTCCTGCCATAGCTCGTTCACCTTGTAATACGTGAATTTCTACTGATGGTTGGTTATCTGCTGCTGTAGAGAATACTTGAGATTTCTTAGTAGGAATGGTTGTATTCGCTTCAATAAGCTTAGTCATTACATTACCCATAGTTTCAATACCTAAAGATAAAGGTGTAACGTCTAATAATAATACATCTTTTACATCTCCTGTTAATACACCACCTTGTATTCCTGCACCTAAAGATACAACCTCATCTGGGTTAACACCTTTACTTGGCGCTTTTCCAAAGAATTTTTCTACTGCAGATTGTACAGCTGGTATACGTGTAGAACCACCTACTAATATAACTTCATCAATATCACTAATAGATAAACCTGCTGCTTTTAAAGCTGTTTTACATGGTTCGATAGTACGTTTTACTAAATCGTCTATTAATTGCTCAAATTTAGAACGTGTTAAAGTACGCACTAAGTGTTTTGGTCCGCTAGCTGTAGCAGTTACATAAGGTAAATTGATTTCTGTTTGAGCAGAAGATGATAATTCAATCTTAGCTTTTTCAGCAGCTTCTTTTAAACGTTGTAAAGCCATAGCGTCTTTACGTAAATCAATATCTTCGTCTGCTTTAAACTCGTCTGCTAACCAGTTAATAATTTTTTCGTCTACGTCGTCACCACCTAAGTGTGTATCTCCATCTGTAGATAATACTTCAAATACACCATCTCCTAACTCTAAGATAGATACATCATGCGTACCACCACCAAAGTCAAATACAACTATTTTTTGGTCTGTACCTTTCTTGTCCATACCATATGCTAAAGCTGCTGCAGTTGGTTCGTTAATAATACGACGTACTTTTAAACCTGCAATCTCACCTGCTTCTTTAGTTGCTTGACGCTGACTATCGTTAAAGTAAGCTGGTACAGTAATAACGGCTTCAGAAACAGAAGTTCCTAAATAATCTTCAGCAGTTTTCTTCATTTTTTGAAGAATCATTGCCGATAATTCTTGAGGTGTATATAAACGACCATCAATATCTACTCTTGGTGTATCGTTATCTCCTTTTACTACTTTATAAGGTACACGTTCTGCTTCACTTTGTGATTCAGAATATTTATTTCCCATAAAACGTTTAATAGAATAAACTGTTTTAGTAGGGTTTGTAACTGCTTGTCTTTTTGCTGGGTCACCAACTTTAATCTCACCGCCTTCTACAAAAGCAATTACAGATGGAGTTGTACGTTTACCTTCTGCGTTAGGAATTACTACAGGCTCGTTACCTTCCATTACAGACACACAAGAGTTTGTAGTTCCTAAATCGATTCCAATAATTTTACTCATAATTACTATATATTTTAATGTTGTTGAATTTATTTTTATTTCCCTTTGCTTATTTCAATCATTGTGCCAACTCTTTTTATACTGACAAGCTGTCATAAACCTATTTTGTCGCATGCAAGGCTTAATAAACATATAGTTAACATTACTATGCTTAGCTTTAAAGTTTCGTAAAGTTTACTTGATAGTTTCGGTACATGCCATCTCTACTTTTGTATGAACTAAAAAAACTTACAAATGAAAAAACGTTTACTTTTATTAACTCTATTTATTGGAGGCTACTTAAATGCACAAATTAATCCTGGAGACATGGCTTTTATTGGTATGAATGCAGATGGCGACGATGATTTTGCATTAGTGACTTTTGTAGATATCCCTGCAAATACAACCATACATTTTGCAGATAAAGAATGGACTGGTACTGCATTTAATTCTGGTGAAGCAGCTTACTCTTGGTTAACTGGAGATGAAAAAATTATTGCCGGATCTGTTATCTCTTTTAATACTATTAGCGAAATTCCTAGTGTAAATTACGGAACTATAAATGGAGAACCTGGTGGTTTATCGTCTAGTAGTGAAGCTATCTTTGCTTATTTAGGCACAGATGTTAATACACCAACTACATTTATTGCTGCGGTTGCCAACGCTACTGGAGCTTTCGGAGATTTATCGAATACTGGCCTTACAGAAGGTTTAACGGCAATTACATATAGCCCAGATGGTGTAGACATTGCTGTATATAATGGTATGAGAACTGGATTAGACCAAAACGGATATTTATTGGCCTTGAATGATATGAGCAATTATGATATACAAGACACCGATGAAGATGACCATAATGATGGTATTGCACCAGAGTCTACTTTTAGTACTACGCCGTTTACAATTTCTTCTGAAGATCTAACTGCACCTTCTGTAGTTTCCATAAAAACGACTACCAATACAACTACAGAGGTTGTGTTTTCTGAAAATATTACTCAAGTATCAGCAGAAACGATATCAAATTATAGCTTTACTCCTGCTTTAACCATCTCTAATATTAGTTACAATGCAACATCTCATACAGCAACATTAACTCATGATGGTTTTATTGAAGGTACTGGATATATGTTAACCGTAACTAATATTAAAGACTTAGCAGAGAACATGCAACCTTCAAGTTTTACAAGTGATTATTTATTTTATAATACTATCACCTCAGGTCTTATAATTACAGAAATAATGTATAACGCACCTTCTGATAATTCTGATGCTCTAGAATTTTTAGAAATATATAATACAACTACTGAAACAATAAGTTTAGGAGGCCTTCAAGTTAAAGATGAAAGTAACTTTGTTTTTATCTTCCCAGAAATGAATTTAGAAGCCAACGCTATGGTATTATTAGCGACAGATAAAACAACAGCAGATGCTTTTTATGGCGTAAACTTTTTAGATATGCCACAAGGAATTTCAAACGCTTTAGGTAATGGTGGTGAAGTATTACAAATTTTAAATACTCAGGACGAAACTATTTTCGCTATGGAATATAGTGACGATGAGCCTTGGCCTACAGCCGCAGATGGCGATGGTCCCTCTTTAGAACTTATAAATCCTGAAATAAATTTTAATGAGGGTACAAATTGGGCTGCCTCCACAAACCTAATCGGAGAATCCTTAGGTGAAAAAGTATATGCATCTCCAGGAACATTCAATACTGTTTCAGAGGTAGTACCTCAGCTTACTTTTACAAAATCTATATATAATATATCTGAGGATGCCGCTGAAGTTAATATTCAATTAGATCTTTCTGCTGCATCTAATTCAGAAATTACGGCCGATATTAACTTAGTAAGTGAATTAATTACTGCAACACCTGGTACAGATTTTACGTTTTCAACACAAACTATAACCATACCTGCAAATACAACAGTATATACGTTAAACATTCCACTTACAGATGATTCTCAAATTGAAACAGATGAGTTATTTATTTTACAACTCTCTAATATTAATAATGCCACACTAGGTAATTTTGGCACAGCAGGTATTTATATTATAGATAACGACCAAGATGTTATTTCGGCAACAGATCCATTAAATATTAATTTTAAAACAAGCTATACCGTAGATACCGCTGGATCTGCAGAAATTAGTGCTTACGATGCGACTACTCAACGTTTATTTGTCCTAAACTCTGTTGGAAAAACTATAGAAATTTTAAATTTTTCTAATCCAGAAAACCTTTCTACAATTAAAACTATTGATTTATCTACTTACGGAACCGAAGGTCCAACAAGTGTAGCTGTTTATAATGGTTTAGTGGCTGCATCGGTATCTAACGGACCTGAAGCGAATGGTGTTGTATTATTAATGGATACTAATGGAGAAAATATTACTCAAGTTACTGTCGGCAATTTACCTGACAACGTTAGTTTTTCTCCAGACGGAACAAAACTTTTAACCGCTAACGAAGGACAACCTAACTCAGATTATAGTATCGATCCAGAAGGGAGCATTTCTATTATAACTGCAACTGCTGGCTTAGGCAATATCACCCAAAACGATGTGCAAACTATTAACTTTAACGCCTTCGATGCCCAGTTAAGTGAATTACAAGCTAATGGCGTTAGAATCACTGGACCTGGTGCGACTGTTTCTCAAGATCTAGAACCAGAATATATTACGTTTTCAGACAATTCTAAAAAAGCTTGGGTAAGTTTACAAGAAAATAATGCTTTAGCGATTATAGACCTAGATACAAATACCATAACAGACATCCTTCCTTTAGGTTTAAAAGATTTTAGTATTACAGAAAATACTTTTGATGCTTCAGATGATACAGATTTTATTTTCATGGCAAATTGGCCTGTAAAAGGAATGTATATGCCAGATGCTATTTCATATTTTGAACTAAATGGTATTGGTTATGTTGTTACTGCTAACGAAGGTGATGCCAGAGAATATGATGCTTTTGAAGAAGAAGTAAAAGTTGGAGACAACGATTATATTTTAGATCCAATTGCATTTCCAAATGCAGGTTTATTAAAATTAGATGAAAATATTGGGCGCTTAGCTGTTACTAATGCCAGTGGAGACACAGATAATGATGGTGATTTTGATGAAATTCACATGTTTGGATCCCGTTCTTTTAGTATTAGAAATGCCACTACAGGGGCTTTAGTTTATGATAGCGCAGATGATTTTGAACGCATAACAGCCTCAGATCCTACTTACGCAGAATTATTTAACACCAGTAACAGCAACAATAATTTTAAAAATAGAAGTGATAATAAAGGGCCAGAACCAGAAGGTATCACGGTTGCAAATATTGCAGGTAAATTTTATGCCTTTATAACTCTTGAACGTGTTGGCGGCTTCATGACTTACGATATTACAGATCCTACTAACCCTACTTTTATTAAATATATTAACAACCGTACTTTAGGCGATAATGAAGGAGGCGATTTAGGTCCAGAAGGGATTATATATATTGCTCCAGAAGACAACACTTTAAATACCGGATTAATCGTTTTATCTAACGAAGTAAGTTCTACAATTAGTGTATATTCTTTAGAAAACATCACGACATTAGGTGTTAATGAAGCCACAGAAGAATCTCATACATTTAAAGTTTATCCAAACCCAGTACAATCAAACAACATAATCTATTTTAACACCCAAGTCAATGTAAGTTTATACGATTTACAAGGAAGATTAGTAATTTCTAAAGAAAACGTAAATACCCTTAACATTCCTGCTGTTACAAGTGGTACATATATATTAAAAACCGACAAGGGATCTGTAAAAAAGATTATAATAAAGTAATAGATTTACATTTAAACTACATAAATCACAAAAAACCTCTTCATCTCGAAGAGGTTTTTTAATTCTTACCGTTTTATGCATACTACATAAAGAGTCCTTATGTTATTTGTGTATAAAATCGTACTTTTAAGGGTCTTTTTAATATCATATATATATGCGATTAAACCCATACCACTCCGTATTATCAATATTTATCTTCACAACTTTTATTATACTGACAAGTTGTAAGTCTAAAGAAGAAGAAAATAAACCATCTAAGGAAACTCCAATATCTGTTGAAGTTTTAAAAATTGAAAAAGAAACCATTACAAACACCATCTCTTTAAGCGGAAATGTTGAAGCCAACACTACAATAAGATTAGGTTTTATGGTTGCAGGAAAAATTCAGTATATAGCCATAAACGAAGGAGAATCTATAAAAAAAGGAGCGTTATTAGCAAGTTTAGACGATTCAGATTATCAAATAGGTCTTAAGGCTGCCAACGGAAAACTATTAGAAGTACAAGACAAATACAATCGTTTAAAAATTATGCATGAACGCAACAGTTTAAGCGATGCCGATTTTATTAAAATTAAAGCTGGTTTAGAACAAGCTGAAGCCAATAAAGAACTACAGGCTAAGAATATTTATCATACCAAAATTTATGCACCTATTTCTGGAGTACTATTAAAAAAAGGTGTTTCTGAAGGCGAAGTTATAGATAAAGGCATGCCTATATTTGGTTTAGGAGACATCGATACAGTTAAAATTAATGCAGCTGTTCCTGGAGATGAAATTAATTCAATAAAACTAAATCAAGACGCAACTGTTAACATTTATGCACTAGACACTATATATAAAGGTAAAGTCATTGAAGTTGGTTTAGCTGCTGAAGCCAAAACAAGAACGTATAATGCTAAAATTGAAATTGATAATCCAAATCATAAAATTCTTCCGGGTATGATTGCCCAAATTGATATTAATTCTAATAAAAAGGAACATAAAATTTTAGTTCCTGGTCATGCTATTTTAAAAGACACCGACAATAAATCCTACGTATATATAGTTGATGAAAAAACAAATAAGGTCTTTAAACGAGACATTTCTATAGGGAAACTCCATCAAAATAATATAGAAATTACTTCGGGTCTTAATGCCAATGAAATCATTGTAACTTCCGGAATTCAAAATTTAAATAACGGAAGTCTAGTTAACTTTAATTAAGCTTCTATGAATTTAATTAAATCCTCTTTAAAATATAAGCAAATCACCATTGCTGTTTTAATCCTCATTTTTATTGTTGGTATTTTTTCTTTACTGACAATGCCTAGACGAGAAGATCCTAAAATTACCGTTAGACAAGGTTTAGTACTCGCCTATTTTCCTGGTGCAAATTCAACACAAATAGAAGATCAAGTAACTAAAACCATTGAAAAAACCTTATTTCAATTCTCTGAAATCAGAAAACGTAAAACATTCTCTACCTCTAGAGATGGCGTAATGATAGTGCAAGTAGAATTAGAAGAATGGGTTACAGACCCTGATGTATTTTGGAACAAACTTACTATTGCCCTTCAACTTACCAAACAAACCGAACTTCCTAGCGGTGTAATTGGTCCCGTAATTAACTCTGATTTTGGAGATACAGAAGCTATAGTTTTAGGAATAACAGCACAAAACGGAGGGTATCTAGAATTAGAAAACTATGCTAAAAAGATTGAAGACAAACTAAGAAATATTAGAGCCGTTTCAAAAATTAAACGCACAGGCGAACAACAACAAGAAATTGTCATTACTTCTAGTTCAGAAAAATTAGCACAATATGGTATTAAATTTAATGATGTTATTAGCATTTTAAAATCTCAAAATAACATATATCCCTCTGGAGATTTAGATACTGATGAAAATAATGTCCCTTTTTACACGACAAGTTATTATGCTACCGAAGATGAAATTGCCGAACAAATTATTGGAACAGCAGATAACGGAGACGTCATTCGAGTTAGCGATGTTGCCGAAATAAAAAGACAATATAAAGACCCAACAACATACACTGGTGTAAACGGAAAACCCGCTATTATCTTATCCATACAAATGCAAGAAGGAAATAATATAGTAGATTTTGGTGATGCCGTACAATTACAAATTGAAGAAGCCCTCTCAGAAATGCCTTCTGATGTTAAAATTGAAAAAATTATAGATCAGCCCTCTATAGTCGACAATAACGTTGGTCATTTTATCAGAGAATTTTTCATAGCTATAGTTGCTGTAATCATTGTTATCTTATTGCTATTACCTTTTAGAATTGCTTTAGTCGCAGCAATGGCAATACCTATGACGGTGGCCATGACATTTGCTACACTCCATGCTTTTGGAATTGAATTACACCAAGTTTCTCTAGCCGCATTAATTGTTGTATTAGGCATGGTTGTAGATGATGCAATAGTTATAGCAGATAATTACGTAGAACTTTTAGACGAAGGAATTCCTCCAGCAACTGCTGCATGGAAAAGTGCAACAGATTTAATTATACCAGTACTTACAGCAACCATAACTATTATTGCCGCATTTTTACCCATGGTAATATTAAGTGGTTCTGTAGGCGAATTTATATTTGCTCTACCTATTACTGTTACCATTGCCTTGGGATCGTCCTTTGTTGTAGCCATGTTATTCACGCCAATTCTATGTAACAAATTTATTAAGAAAGGACTGCATCAAGATCAATCTGAAGACAAAAACAAAAAACCTTCGGTTCTAGATCGTATGCAACTACTCTACAATAAACTACTGGATAAAAGTGTAAAAGTGCCAAAACTTATTTTATTAATTAGCATTATTGTTATAGCATTAGGTGTAGGGATGTATTTTATAATTCCGCAAAAATTCTTTCCTGCGGCAGAACGTAATCAATTTGTGGTAGACCTCTGGATGCCTACAGAAACTAAAATAGATAAAACACACGATGCTATTAAAAATATTGAACGCTCTATTAAAGATGACGAGAGAGTAATCTCTTATGCTACATTTACCGGAAAAAGTGCTCCACGATTTTACTACAACTTCTCTCCTGAAGTACCCACAACAAATTTTGCTCAAGTTTTAATAAATACTACAGATGAACATACAGCAGAATCTTTAGCAGAAGATTTAACTGAAAGCACAAAACATTTAATTCCTAATGGAAAACCTTTAGTGCAACTTATGCAACAAGGCACACCATATCTAGCTCCTGTTGAAGTTAGAGTTTCTGGAGAGGATATTAATACCATAGAGAAAATAGGTGCACAAATTGCTGAAATATTAAAACACACGAAAGGGAGTTTAAACGTTCGTAATAATTTTCATGAAAATTATTACGGTATAGATATTAAATTAAAGCCAGAAGCTAGCAGGTTAGGTTTTACTACAGAGAGTATTGCAAAAACATTATATATAGGGTTCTCTGGCGCACCTATTAGTACAGTATACGAAGGAAGTACACCTGTAAGTTTAGTCTTTAGATTAAATGAAGATAATCGTAAAAATTTCGACAATCTTGCAAACACCTATTTACCATCTCCCGTAACTGGAGCTTCTGTTCCATTAAGGCAAATTGCAACATTAACACCACAATGGCATACAGGTCGAATTATTCGTAGAAATGGTATTAGGACTATGTCGGTTTTAAGTGATGTCCAAAACACATACTTACCAAACGACATCCTAAAATCTGCCATGAAAGACATACAAAATTTAAATCTTCCAAAAGGGTATACTATTAAATATGGAGGAGAATATGAAAATAAAAAAGAAACATTTAATCAGATGATTGTGGCTTTAGGCATTAGCATCGTTTTAATTTTTCTTATTTTATTATTCCAGTTTAAAAACATTAAAGAAACCTTTTTAGTCATGATAACTATACCTCTTAGTTTACTTGGCGCTTTTTTAGGATTACTTATTACTGGAAATGATTTTGGCTTTACAGCCTTTGTTGGTTTAATAAGCCTCTCTGGAGTAGTTGTAAGAAATGCTATAATTTTAATAGATTACACAAACGAACTCATAAAAAATGGAGATTCTATTAAAGAAGCGGCTATTGAGGCGGGGAAAAGAAGACTTCGTCCAATTTTCTTAACTGCCATGGCTGCAGCTATTGGCGTTTTACCTATGATTTTATCTGGCTCTCCAATGTGGAGTCCGTTGGCCAGTGTTTTAGCTGTGGGTGTAATTTGGTCTATGCTAATGGCATTACTATGTATCCCTGTGTTATACATTAGTTTTATAAAACCAAAAGATTTACCACATCTTATTAATAATGCATCTTAATATTATGGTTAATAAATTAATATCTCAATTTAGTTTACTGTGTGTTTTACTGTGTATTCCAATAGTAATAACAGCCCAAACTTCTGAAACATTATCTTTAGACAAGGCCAAATCATTAGCTTTATCTCAAAATAAATTACTAGAAATTCAGCAAGAAAAAGTAAATGAATTAGAATTTAAAAAAGATGAAACGGGAGCAAATAGTTTACCTATGCTTTATCTCACAGGAAACTATGCTCATGCTTTTAACAGCGATAATATTATAATTCCACAAGGAGCCTTAGGTACTATTGGTGAATATTATATACCCGGAGAAAGTTTAACCATCTATGAAGGTAAACAAGATATGTTTACTGGCGGACTACTCGCCTACCAGCCCTTAACACAATTATTACGTGTTAATAATGGAGTTAAAGCTATAGAAGCTCAAGTAGAAGCAGAACGTTTTAAATTAAAAGCTGCACAAGCTAAAATTGAAAACAATATTGAAAAACTTTTCTACGCAATAAAAATTCAAGAAAAAAAACTAGAAGCTGCTCAAACCAATATAAATTGGGTCAAAGCAAAACTATACGATTTAGAAAGTGCTGTAATAGCCAAAGAAACACAAGAAGTAAACAGTATTGGCTTAAAAGCAGACCTTGCCGATAAGAAACATAAATACTTATTAGAAGAAATTGCCTTAGAAAACTACTTAGCAGATTTAAAAACCACGCTCATGTTACCAGATAGTATAAATATAACATTAGCAGAGCAACCTATAGAGATTTACACTTTAAATTCTAAAAATTATTATCTAAATCAGGCAAACAATAACAACGAATTACTAGGAGCAAAAAAACAAATTGAAGCGGCAGACTATGGTACTAAAGCATCTAAAAATGCATATTTACCTGATTTAGGGATTACAGGAGCTGTAACCTATCAAAACCTGATATCTGAACTTCCAAACACAAATTATTTTTTAGGTGTAAACTTAACATGGAACGTTCTAGGCTTTGTAAAACATCGTGCGCAATTAGGTGAGAGTATCTCAAAATTAAATCAGGCTGAAGCGTACGCAGAACATACTGAAACAACATTAAAAGCCGATATTGAAAAAGGATACCGCAATGCCATACAAGCTAAAAAACTAATGGAAGTCGCACTAGAAGCTTATAACTTTAGATTAGAAGAATACAGGATTAAAACTGATGGTTTAGAGACTGGATTACTAACACAAAAAGATGTTTTAGAAACTAAGTATGCTTTAGATAAAGCTGAACAAGATGCATACGCATCGCGTTTAAATTTTAATATGGCGGTGTTAGATTTAAATACATTAATAGGAAAATAAAGTAATCTAAGACTACGTTTAAATCTCACTTTATTATTTCAAAAAATTTATTCTAGTAAATCACATACATTATATTAAACAAAACCACCTAAAAACTAGACAAGTAACAAGGTAAACAATAGCTTATTAAACTTTATAAAAACCAAAGTTCTTTTTAAAATTTGGTGTTAAAGGTCTGACTATATACTTCAAAAATTTATTGTATAAATTAATGATATTTTGCTTGTAAGATATTTTTTGCTTTGTCATTAGTTTAATGGCATGCTCGGACGACATAAAATGATTTTCACCATTCGCCATACTATATAAAGCACCTGAAAAAGGGATAGCTTGTGACTTAATATTACCTGGCAGCTCCATTAATTCATGATAATAATATAGCCAAGGATCGTTCACTATTAATTTTAAAAACAAATCTGTCCTAACAATCAAACATGATCCACATAAATTATTAAACGTTTTTTTATTTAAAAATAGATAATTAGTTCCTTCCTTATAATAATACCCTTTATTAATATACCAACCCGGAGCATTTGTTTTTTGTTTATTAACAAAGGAAGCAATCTTATTACTTATTAAATCGTCTGCATCTACAACCATAATATAATTCGGATTATAAGATTTAGACTTCTCAAAAAATATATTTTTAAACTTAAATTTTGTAATAACAATTACTACCAAGAACTTAACCACATCACATAACTCATTAACTAACAAATTATTAAATCCAATTTCACGCAACTCTGTTTTACCTATTACATATCATGTTATTTTAATTAAAAGCAAACTTCTTAGCCATAAAAATCGAAATTAAACTATTATCTTTAAGAAAATTCATACTATCTTCATTGCTTTAATTTAGGACAAAACACATGAAAAAAATTGTATTTCTAATTTTTATTTCGCTGTGCATCACTCATGTTAATGCACAAAACAATAACACCATTAAACAATCAGATACAATTGCTCCTAAAGCATTTGAATTTACAGTAATGCCTTATTTAAGTTATAATAGAAACTTAGAATTTATGTTTGGTGCTATACCTATGACAATGTATAAACTAGATCAAACAGATACTATTTCTAATAAATCAATATCTGGAATTTCTGCAGTATACACTACAAATGGATCCTATTCTTTAGCACTCTTCAATAAATGGTTCTATAAAGAAGATTCATGGCGTGGTAAATTGTTTTTCATGACAGGCGATAAAAATTCTCAATTTTATATTACAGATAATGAGCTACCTGGTTTTTACGATTATGGAACAAGCATTACCGTAGTTAGCGCAGGTATACAAAAAAAAATTATTAATAATTTATACGGAGGGCTAACCTATACTTTTGCACATTACGAAACCGAATATGAAGAAGATGTACAGCCTGAAGATGTTACACAAACCAATGCAATAGAAATTAACAGTTTGTATGATACCCGTAACAATGTATACTATCCAACTAACGGGACTAAAACTTTATTACGCTATTTATCTTATCCAACTTGGTTTGGAAATGAAGTTAAAGCAAATAAAATTTTATATGAGTATAATACTTATTTTTCAATGAAAAACGGAAGAGATGTTATTGCGGCTCGTTTTGCAGGTCAATTTGGTTTGGGAGACATCGCCTTTCAGCAACAAGTAACCATAGGCAATAAAGATATTCGAGGGTATTCTGAAGGTAAATATAGAGGTGATGGAAAAATGGCTTTACAAGGCGAATACCGCTATAACTTTGGTAATAAAATGGGGCTTGTAGGTTTTGCAGGGATTGCAACTATGTACGGGTCAGATACAGAGAGTTTTAATTGGAGAGCCTATCCAGGAGTTGGTGTAGGCTATAGATATAAAGCTTTTAAAACTGTAAAATTTAATATTGGTATAGATGCTGCAGTTGGTAAAGACGATTGGGGAGTTTATTTTAGAATAGGCGAATCATTTTAATTATTTTTCTATCGCACAAACAATTTTCCTCCATAAGAATCTCTCTGTAAACCTCAAAAAAACATAATATTTTAAGACCTCTAAATTAGACTTTATTATTTTTTTATACAATAACTAATAGTTTAACAATTAAAAATACACGTTTTTAAGAAAAACAAAACTTTATCATATACTTAGTGCTAAATAAACAATACTTAAAATCTGTATTATCTTTTATTTAAATAAATCTTATTTTTACTTATTACCAAAGCCGTTTTAAATCAATTATGAGTTTAATTAGGCCTTGAAATTATTAATACCAAAACCTAAAAGTATAATATGAGTAAAAAAACTCAGGAAGCAGAAAGATTAGCTATTTCTGACACTTATAAAAATTGGAAAAAGTGGGGACCTTATTTGGCTGAAAGACAATGGGGAACTGTAAGAGAAGATTATAGTGTAAATGGCCAAGCTTGGGACTTTGTAACTCACGAAAACGCACGAAGTAATGCCTACAGGTGGGGAGAAGAAGGCATTGCAGGATTTTGCGATTCTAGAGAAATTTTATGTATTGCACCTGCTTTTTGGAATGGTAAAGATCCTATTTTAAAAGAACGCTTATTCGGACTTACAAATAATCAAGGAAACCATGGAGAGGATGTAAAAGAACTCTATTTTCATCAAGTCTCTACTCCTACACATTCGTATTGTAAATACCTCTATAAATATCCTCAAAAAGAATTTCCTTATGCCGATTTAGTTAATACCAAACGAAGTCGTGAAGAACCAGAATATGAATTATTAGACACCGATAGCTTTAATAACAATGCGTATTTTGATTGTTTTATAGAATATGCAAAAGCAGACGTAGACGATATCTTAATGAAAGTTACGGTTGTAAATCGGGCGAAAGAAGAAGCCGAAATACATGTACTACCACACCTTTGGTACCGTAACTTTTGGAAACATAATAAAAGATTTACTCGCCCTAACATTTATACAATAAATAATAATTGTGTTGAGACTAAGAGTGGAAGAAACGGCCGTTATTTTCTATACCATGAAGATGGAGAGCAATTATTTTGTGAAAATGAAACCAATAATGAGCGTATCTACAATGTTCCTAATATTGTTGATTATGTTAAAGATGGCATAAATGATTATGTAGTGAATAAAAAACCAACTGTTAACCCTGAAAAAAAAGGGTCTAAAATGGCAGTTTGGCATACATTAAAATTAAAAGCTGGTGAAGAAAAAAGTATAAGAATTCGTATAAGTAAAAAACCAGTGCAAGACCCTTGGACTAATTTTGATACTATATTTGAAGATCGCATTGCAGATTGTGAAGAGTTTTATAGCGATATAATAAAAAAAGATATCCCACAAGCCCACCAACAAATTGCTAAAAAAGCATTTTCTGGACTGTTATGGACCAAACAATTTTACTATTACGATGTTTTTAAATGGTTATTTGGGGGGCCTAAAGAAACACCTCCTCACCGGGCCGATAGTCGTAATTTTAATTGGCAACATCTAACCAACAGACATGTTATTTCTATGCCGGACAAATGGGAATACCCATGGTATGCCGCTTGGGATTTAGCTTTTCACATGGCTTCTTTTGTTGAGGTAGATCCTTATTTTGCTAAAGAACAATTAATCTTAATCCTACAAGAAAATTACATGCACCCTAACGGGCAAATTCCAGCTTATGAGTGGAATTTTAGTGATGTTAATCCGCCTGTACATTCGTGGGCTGTTTGGCATGTTTACGATAAAGACAAAACACAATCTGGTACAGGAGACACTGTGTTTTTAGAAAAAGCATTCCAAAAATTATTGGTTAACTTTACGTGGTGGGTAAATCAAAAAGACTCTAACGGAACAGACCTTTTTGAAGGCGGTTTTCTTGGTTTAGACAACATAGGTGTGTTCGACAGGAATCATATGCCAGAAGGTATTACTAGAATGCAACAAGCAGATGCAACAAGCTGGATGGCCATGTTTACATTAAATTTATTACGCATGTCTGTGGAGCTTTCTAAAACAAATAAAGTGTACGAAGATTTTGCTGCTAAATTTTTCAGACACTTTTTAAATATTGCTTGGGCCATGCATCATATTGGTAAAAACAATATTTCGTTATGGGATAATGATGATAATTTTTATTACGATGTGGTCGAAATGTCTTCTGGATTAACAGACCGCATGAAGGTAAGATCTTTAGTTGGTATTATACCGCTATTTGCAGTAGAAGTTATACATAAAGAACTGTTTGATTCTTTAAAAACATTTAAAGGAAAAGTTGCAGAAATTGTAAGAACCAGACCAGATTTAGCCTCTTTAATATCTCGTATTGAAGAAGCCAATCCAGACGGAAATTATCTCTTTTCACTAATGCGTGGTTTTAGATTAGAACATGTATTGAAACGGATGTTAGACGAAAACGAGTTTCTATCTGAATATGGTATACGCTCTCTCTCTAAATATCACGAAAAACATCCCTTTGTTTTTGAATATCATGGACATCATCAAATTCAATATGAATCTGGAGAAAGTAGATCGAATATGTTTGGAGGAAACTCTAATTGGCGTGGTCCAATCTGGATGCCTCTAAATTATATGATTATCCAATCGTTACGAAAATATTATTCGTTTTATGGCAATAAATATTTATATGAATTTCCTACGGGCTCTGGCAATAAAATGAATTTAAATGAAATTGCTAACGAACTCTCTAAACGCTTAATTAAACTCTTTGAAGTTAACGAAGATGGAAAGTATCAATACCATTCAGACGATGCTAACCATATGTTTTCTACAAATAAAGACTTTAAAGAGCAACACTTATTTTACGAGTTTTTTGATGGCGATAATGGGAAAGGTTTAGGTGCATCCCACCAAACGGGATGGACAGCCTTAATAGCCAATCTTATAATGGAATTAGAAGAAAACAAATAATAAACATTTTTAAAAGCTTGACTATACAGAAGTTAATTCGGCTGAATTTTCAAGCTTTTTTATTTTATATATTTTATCATTTCAATAATACATTAAAACAAAATCAAAAAAAACTTCTTGTATATTTGACACCTCTAAACCCCTTTTATTAATGGAAATTATTTCAGTTTTTGATATGTTAAAGATTGGCGTTGGCCCATCTAGTTCTCATACGTTAGGACCTTGGCGCGCAGCCGAACGTTGGATACTTGAATTAAAGACTTCAAATAAATTTCAAAAAGTTGAAAAAATCACAATCGATCTTTATGGCTCCCTATCTTTAACAGGTAAAGGACATGCTACAGATTTAGCCATTATGTTGGGACTTACAGGAGCAGATCCCGAATATATTCCTACAGATAGTATTGACAGCATTATTTCTGCTATTAAATCTAATCATATACTACCTTTTAATAACGAAAGAGAGATTACTTTTAATCCTGAAAAGGACATTATTTTCAATAAAAAATTTCTTCCTTTTCATTCAAATGCTTTGTCATTTTCAGCAACTATAAATGGTAGAAAATATAAATCTACATTCTATTCTATTGGTGGCGGTTTTGTGGTTAAAGAAGAACGTAAAAATGCAAAAGCTAATAAAATAATTTTCTATTGCACATTACCCTATCCTATAGACAATGGTGTTAAGTTATTAGATGTTTGTAATCAATTACAATTACCAATTTCTGGTGTTGTCTTAGAGAATGAAAAATCTCTAAGAGAACCAGATATTATAGATTCCGAATTAAAACGTATCTGGAATACCATGTTAGAATGCATGTATACTGGCTGCCATACAGAAGGCAATTTACCAGGAGGACTCAATGTGCGTAGGCGTGCTTTTGATATGCACCAAAAATTAAAAGGAGATTTACCGTATACGACACCACAAGAATGGTTAGAAACAATTAGAAGTACAGAAGTTAAATTTAGACAAATTCTTAAATGGGTAAGCTGTTTTGCTTTAGCTGTAAACGAAGTTAATGCTGCTCTAGGTCGTGTTGTAACTGCTCCTACAAATGGTAGTGCAGGTGTTATTCCTTCTGTATTAATGTATTATTTAGTAATTGAAAACCATGATGCCGATTTTAAACATATAAAAAAATTCTTATTAGTTGCTGGCGAAATAGGAAGTCTATTTAAAAAAGGAGCTACAATATCTGCTGCAATGGGTGGTTGTCAAGCAGAAATTGGTGTATCATCTGCTATGGCAGCTGGTGCATTAACAGAACTTTTGGGAGGTACGCCAGAACAAGTTTTAATGGCAGCAGAAATAGCCATGGAACATCATCTGGGGCTTACTTGCGATCCTATTGGTGGTTTAGTACAAATTCCATGTATAGAACGCAATTCTATGGGAGCCATTAAAGCAATTAATGCTGCCGAATTGGCCTTAGAAACAGACCCTAACAATGTAAAAGTCCCTTTAGATAAAGTTATTTCAACGATGTGGGAAACGGCTAAAGATATGAATTCTAAATACAAAGAAACGTCTAAAGGAGGCTTAGCTATTGGGGTAAACCTATCTGACTGTTAAACTACCATTTAGTGTTTTTTATATTTATAAAGCACAATATATTTATAAGATTAGAGTTACTAAAAACATCCTACGAAATGTTATATGAATTATAGCCCCCTAAAAATTTGCCTAAGTATCTGCATTACATTATTAATTATGCTTGGGATAACCTATTTTAGTACATCAATCCCTTTAGAAAACGATAAATTTCAAGATGGATTTAGAGTTTTAGGCTACACCATTAAATATCCTAAAACCACCTCTTTTTTACTTCAAGAAAAAACTAAAACATCTAAAGTAACGACTAAAACGGTAGATAGTATTGTACAAAACATTGATGTTTTAGTTGAAGATGACGAGGATATTTCAGTCACAGTTGAAAAGAAAGAGAAAGAGGAGAAAGAAAAAGGGAAAACTCTAAAAATTCCAAATCTATCACAAATTGATACCTCAAAAATTGAACGGCTTATATACCCTAAAGACAAAACGGCTTTTTTAACACATTTAAAAACACAACTTACAGCCTCTAAATGTCGGATTATCCATTATGGCGATTCACAAATTGAAGGCGACCGCATGTCTGGGTATATTAGGAATAGACTACAAAATTTATACGGGGGAAACGGACCTAATTTTACACCAATTGCACAAGTTTACGACAATATTAGTTCAGAAGTAATTGCTTCAGACAACTGGACACGTCATGCTGTTTTTGATCGAACTTCAAAAATACCAGATCACAAAATGTATGGTGCCTATGCAACTTTTTCAAGGTTTACACCGTATAAGAACATTATTAAAGATAGTATTAATAAAGACTCTTTAAAACTTGTTAAAGCAAAGATTACTGTAAGTCCTTCAAAAAAGACATATTTACGCATGCGTAAGTATACAGATATTGGATTACATTACGGCAACACACAACTTCCCGTATCTGTAAAAGTATTTGCAGATGGTATGCTTATAAAATCGGATTCGTTAATAACAGATGGAAATTATCACAATTATAAAATTAAACTAGCAAATACACCAGACCAACTTACTTTTGAAATTGAAAGTAAAATGAGTCCAGATTTTTACGGTTTAACGCTGGATGGAGAATCGGGTATTTTACTGGATAATGTTGCTATGCGTGGTTCTGCAGGAACCCTATTTGCCGGATTAAACAGTAAAAATTTCACCCAAATGTATAAGACTTTAGATCCTCAAGTTATTATCTTTCAATACGGCGGAAACGCTGTTCCTTATGTTAAGGATTCTTTAGAAGTAGAACACTATGTTGGATATTTAAAAAATCATATTAATTGGTTAAGACGCAAAACAAACAATGCAAGTGTGCTTTATATTGGCCCAGCAGATAAAACTACAACTGAAAACGGAAACATGTTAACCTATCCGCTCCTTCCGTATTTAATAGATCGCTTAAAACTTATGTGCAAAGAAAATAATATTGCTTATTGGGACACCTTTCAAGCTATGGGAGGTGAAGATTCTATGGAATATTGGGTAAATCAAAAATTAGCTGCGAGAGATTACACACATTTTTCACTTACAGGCACGCGAATCATTTCAGAATTATTTTTCCTTTCCTTATATATGGACCTAACATCTCAAAAATGAAATTCAACTTTTTAATACTATTTATTTTAATCTCTACGCCTATATTTTCACAAGATTATATTTTAGATAGTATAACCCCACAATACGGACACCTTATCAATTTTAAAGCTAATGAGTTTAAATATGCTTCAGAATCACCTTACTTTAAAAAATTATTTAATGATCTAGATAGTATTTACACTGGTAAAAAACAGAAATTACATGTATTTCATATCGGAGGTTCTCATATACAAGCTGATATTTATTCAAATAAGATTAGAACTTACCTTCAAAACCTAAACGAAGTGTCTATGGGGCAACGTGGTTTTGTTTTTCCATTTCACTTAGCACACACGAATAATCCTTCAAATTATAAAATTGAAGCCGATAATTCACTATGGCAAGGCTACAGATCTTCAGTAAGAAAAGACAGTGTAGCTTGGGGATTATCTGGAGTTAGTGCGGCTTTTAGAGGGAATGAAGATGAAATTTATGTAAAACCTAATTATAGAAACCAAACTAAAAAACCATCTACATTTAACAGTTTTCGGGTATTTTATAATACATGGATGGAAGATTACGATATAGAAATATCTAACCCCTTGTTAGTTGTTTCTGATACCATTAATTATGATGGTATGTATAAAGAATTCCGTTTTAATAGAACAGTAGATTCTGTGGCATTACACTTAAAAATAAAAGACCCTAGCTGTGTTTCACCTGAGTTTTTACTCATGGGTATGGAATTTTTAAATGACGATTTAGGTATAGAATACACTAGTATTGGTGTTAACGGAGCTAGTTTTAAATGGTATAAACGTGCAGCGTATTTTGAAAAACAACTCATGTTATACAAACCCGATTTTTTTATTATCTCTATAGGAACCAATGATGCCTATATGCCAGAATCTGAATTTGATGCTGAAGAATTTAGGGCGTATTACGAAAGTTTTATTCAAATGATACAACGTGCCAATCCGCAATGTGCCATTTTACTAACTGTACCAAACGACGATTATTATAAAAAATCCTATCCAAATCCTAATACCGCAATCCAACAACGTATTATACTAGAATTGGCATGGAAATACCGAATGGCTGCATGGGATTTATATAGTATTATGGGCGGATTAGGATCCTCTAACAACTGGTATAAAGCAAAGTTAATGCCTATAGATCGCATACATTTCACGCAGTTAGGATACAGTTTAAAAGCAGATTTGTTTATAACTGCATTAGTCGATGCGTGGGCTGAATCTACAGGAAAAGACAAAACCGTTTTACTAAATCATTTTAAACATTTAAATGAATAGGCTAAACGACATTTTCACCTTTACAGAAGATTTTCCTTTAATTTTTACTCAAATTAATTTCTGGATATTCTTTGCCATAGTGTATTTTATTTTCGCTCTAGTGTATAAAAAGGTTCCGCTTAGAAATGCATATTTATTTCTTATTTCTCTTTTCTTCTACTATAAAACAAGTGGACTGTTTATTGGGATTTTAGTATTTAGCACTTTGGTCGATTTTATTATTGGGCGCTCTATCTACAAAAGTGAACATAAAAATAAACGTTTAATATTAGTTTGTTTAAGCGTTTTTATAAATCTCTTTGTACTTTGTTATTTTAAATATGCTTATTTTTTTACAGATGCTTTTAACGCGCTGTTTAGCACACAATATCAGGTTTTTAATTATTTAGCATATTGGGGAAATAGTTTTAACAATCAGAATTATTTTACTGTAGATAAAATTATTCTTCCAGTTGGTATCTCTTTTTACACCTTTCAAACTATAAGTTATAGTGTAGATATTTATAGAAAAAAACTAAAGCCTTTAAACTCTATATTAGATTTTGGTTTTTTTGTTAGTTTCTTCCCTCAGCTTGTAGCAGGTCCTATTGTAAGAGCAGAAAGTTTTGTCCCACAGATTTCAAAACCTACAGTACTCACTAAAAAGCATTTTGATAGTGGAACTTTTTTAATTCTAAAAGGACTAATTAAGAAAATGCTGTTTGCAGATTTTATAGCCATGCATTTTTTAGACCGTGTATTCGATACTCCCGAAATGTATTCTGGTTTTACAAATATTCTAGCAATGATTGGGTATTCGCTTCAAATTTATGGCGATTTTTCTGGCTATACAGATATTGCTATAGGTCTAGCTTTACTTATGGGCTTTAATCTTCCTATTAACTTTAATGCACCATACAAAGCCATTAACGCTGGCGATTTCTGGAAACGTTGGCACATGTCGCTCTCCACTTGGTTACGCGATTATTTATATATTCCGTTGGGAGGAAATCGTAAAGGAAGTTATGCATCTTACATTATTTTAAGCTTCATTTTACTTGGGGTTATGATAGCTTTTAGAGAATTAATCGTTGTATACAGCATTCTAATAATTTCATTACTCTTATTCATTGTATCGCTTTATAATGCAAAAGTTAAAAACCATATAAATACCAACCTCAACCTTATGCTTACCATGTTAATTGGTGGCCTATGGCATGGCGCATCTTGGAAATTTGTAATATGGGGTGGATTAAACGGCTTAGGCATTGTAGTTTATAAATATTGGCGGAAAATAAGTCCGTACGAGTTGAATAATAGTTGGTATGCCCGCGTCTGGAAAATTACATTAACGTTTATTTTTATCACATTTACACGCATCTATTTTAGAGGTGAAAGCATGGCGCATATTTCGCGTTGGTATACACAAGTAGCACATCATATGGATTGGTCACATGCTATAGACATATTACTTCATTATAAGGTTGTTTTTATAGTAATTCTATTGGGTTATATAACACATTGGTTGCCTGAAAACACAAAAGTAATTATTGAGAGTTTATATGCTAAAAGTCCTCTATTTATAAAAATTGCACTTGGTGTTTGTACCGGAATAATATGTTATCAAGCCTTTTCTAGCGATTTTCAGCCTTTTATATATTTCCAATTTTAAACAAAAATTAATTAATCGTTATTTACACCCTAGAATCTTACACTAAGATTAAGGAATTAATAGGATTATTCTTCATTAGTTTTTAAAAACTCAGTATTTTTACGACCTAAAATAAATATAATATGTCTGCAGTACAAAAAGATTATAAAAAGGTCACAGTAAAAACATTAAGTGATATGAAAGCTCATGGAGAGAAAATTTCCATGCTAACAGCTTACGATTATACAATGGCTACGATAGTAGATGGTGCAGGCATAGATGTAATTCTAGTTGGTGATTCTGCAAGTAATGTTATGGCAGGCTACCAAACAACATTACCCATTACTTTAGACCAAATGATTTACCATGCATCTTCTGTGGTTCGTGGTGTTAATCGTGCTCTTATAGTAGTAGACCTTCCTTTTGGAAGTTACCAAAGCGATCCAAAAGAAGCATTACGCTCTGCTATTAGAATTATGAAAGAAAGTGGAGCTCACTCTATAAAAGTTGAAGGAGGTAAAGAAATAAAAGAATCCATAAAACGTATTTTAAACGCAGGAATTCCTGTAATGGGGCATTTAGGTTTAACGCCTCAATCTATATATAAATTTGGCACATTCACAGTTCGTGCTAAAGAGGAAGAAGAAGCTAGAAAACTAATTCAAGATGCATTAATGTTAGAAAAAGCAGGTTGTTTTGCTATTGTTTTAGAAAAAATCCCAGCAAAATTAGCTAAAGAAGTGGCAGAAAGTGTGAGCATTCCTGTAATTGGAATTGGCGCAGGTAATGGTGTAGATGGTCAAGTTTTAGTACTTCATGATATGATTGGGATGACCAAAGAATTTCATCCTCGTTTTTTACGACGTTATTTAAATTTATATGACGATATGACAAATGCATTATCACAATATGTTGCAGATGTTAAGTCGGTTGATTTTCCTAATGAAAACGAGCAATATTAAATTAAAAGCTACGCTAGTTTATTCGCACTCTATCAATAAATACATAGTCCAATTTGGTGGCAGAAAAAATACTTTCTAACAAAAATAATCTCCAAATTTTATTTGAAGACAACCATATTATTGTCGTTAATAAACGTGCAGGAGATATTGTACAAGGAGATAAAACTGGAGATAAACCACTAAGTGATGTTGTAAAAGCGTACATAAAAGATGCTTATAACAAACCTGGTAATGTGTATTTGGGTGTTGTACATCGCTTAGATCGCCCTACTACAGGTTTAGTTATTTTTGCTAAAACAAGTAAAGCTTTAACCCGTTTAAACGCCATGTTTGTAAAAAAAGATGTGACTAAAACGTATTGGGCACTTGTAAATAAAATGCCTCCAAAACCACAAGACACACTTACTAATTGGCTTAAAAAAAATCCAAAAAATAACAAATCTACAGCTTACACTAAAGAAATAAAAGATAGTAAAAAAGCTATTTTACATTATACATGTCTTAAAAAGTTAGACCGCTACGTATTACTTGAAATTACATTAGAAACTGGGCGTCATCATCAAATAAGATGTCAGCTTTCTAATATCGGTTGCATTATTAAAGGCGATTTAAAATATGGAGCAGACCGAAGTAATAAAGATGCGAGTATACATTTACATGCTAGACAAATACAATTTACACATCCAGTAACCCAAGCTAACATTAATATCACAGCACGCTTACCTCATGATCCGCTTTGGGAGGCTTGTATGTAATTAATGCGAGCGATAATAATATTTTATATAGAGCTTAACGCCTTCTTTTAACTGCGAAGTCATTTTAAATTCTGCATCAATAAGTTCTGCTCTATTTTTCATATTTATTAAACCAGAACCTTTTTCAATCGTTAACTCATCAAATCCAATACCGTCATCTACTGCTGTTAACTCTACAAAATCTGGCGTATAATTTATATGTACTTCTAAAATAGAAGCTTCAGAATATTTAATCGTATTGGAAAAGAATTCTTGTAAAATTCTAAACAGTATGATGCTGTCTTTACCTTTTAAAAAATAATTTTCGTTACCTGTAACGGTTATTTCTGCATTTATTAACCCTAATTTATTAAAGCGATCGATTTCTGTACTTAACGATTCTTGTAAACCACGATACACAATAACATCACTATTTAAAGACTTAGAAAGCGACCTTAGTTCTTGTAAACTTTCTTTTACTAAATTTTTGCTCTCTGTAAAAGAATCTTGTAAATCGGAACCTACTTGATGTGCCAACATACTAAGCTGCATATTGGCTACAGATAATAACTGTCCTACATTATCGTGCAAATCCTGACCTATATTCTTTAATGTCTGTTCTTGTATTTCTATTTGAGTTTTAGAAATTTCTTCTTCAAAAGCTTGACGTTGCTTTATTTTATCTAATAATAATTTATTTTTTCGTTTTTGAAATACTATAAAAAAGACGATAATTAGTATACATACAATTATAAGTACACCAACCATATATATAATTAAATATCTTTCTGCAGACGTGCTTACTAGCGTTTTTCCGGATTGCACCATAATAAAGCAAAACTAAAGGTTAAATACATTAATATATTTGAAAACAGGAAAATTTGCCATTTTAACACTATAAAATTCCAGTCTGCTGTTGTATAATATATATCATAAAAAAGTATGGGTGTGGTCACTAATAACCACATAAAAATTGTTGCACTAATGTAAAAGTAAACTGATTTATAAAAATTTATAATACGATCTGATTGTAACATTTCATACAAATAAACACTCACTAAAAATAAAATTAAGAACTCTCCTGAAATGATTATTGAAATAAAGTAACTATCAAAAAACGTATAAAAGTTAAATGCAATACACAAAAACGAATAGACTAAAAAGAGTAATAAAAGCACTTTTATTACTCTTTTTATAACACCTGAAGATATTAATTTCAGGTAAAAAAACGTATAAAACACAGGACTTCCTATACACCAAAATAGAGTGGTAAACCATATGTTTTTTTCTAACAATGTATCTTTTAAAAAACTAAACACCCCATCTTTAACATGAAGTGTATACAATGCTAATGTTTCGCAAACACAAACGTATATCAAAAAATAAATAAAATATTTAACTGGTGTTTCTTTGTATTTCTTGAAGCAAATTATCCCTGATAAAGCTGCTATAGCTTCAACCACAAATGTTAAAATAGTATAGTAGTTTCTTAAAAACTCCTGCATGTAAAATGTACTTATTGCGGGTAATTAGCTTCTGGCGGAACACCTCCACTCCCCATATTAAGACCGTTGCCTCCTGGAATATCTTCACTGTCTGAAGGATCTGATTTTAAAGACTTCGTTTTACATGTATCTGAAACACCAGTTGGCATGATAAACATAGTAGTATAACCTTCCTCCTTTTGCTCTGCAGGATAGGCACCTTCATAAATCCTAATACCATCTAGTGTATATCCTAATGCTTTTGCTTGATTTTTTGCATATACTAAGTACGCTTCAATATTTTCTAAAGCATACCAAGTAGACCGATTATCTGGTCTTCCTAATAGTTTTTCACTAATTAATGTATGCCTAGAATTGTATGCCGTATCTAACACTTTTGCTTGTTCTGGCGTAATCAGCCCTTTTGGCACAGGTACTTCAGTCTTGTCTTTACTCATTTTAAATTGATTTTAAAAATTAAAGTAGGTTACAAGATTCATATCGCAGGGAAATTAATTTTTTAAATATACTTTAATTTTAACTTAAAAAGAAAGCATATTTAAATATTGAATTAAAATATTAGCCTAACCAACCATCTCTATCTAAGCTTCTATATTGTATTGCTTCACTTATATGTGCTCCTTTAACATCTGTAGAGTTTTCAAGATCGGCTATTGTTCTAGAAACTTTTAAAATACGATCGTACGCCCTTGCCGATAAGTTTAAACGTTCCATAGCTGTTTTTAATAACAGTTTAGAAGTCTCATCTAACTTACAATATGCACGAATTTGTTTGGTATTCATTTGCGCATTATAATGTACATTTTCAAAATCTTTAAACCGTTCTGTTTGACATGCTCTAGCTTTGGTTACACGAGCTCTAATGGTTACCGAAGATTCTCCTTTGCGGTCTTCAGACAGTTTCTCAAAAGGAACCGGGGTCACTTCTATATGAATATCTATTCGATCTAATAACGGCCCAGAAATTTTACCCAAATACCGCTGCATTTCGGCGGGAGATGACGTAATGGGTGCATTAGGATCGTTAAAAAAACCACTCGGACTCGGATTCATACTCGCTACTAACATAAAACTACTAGGGTAAGTAACAGTGAATTTTGCTCTTGAAATTGTGACCTCCCGATCTTCTAAAGGTTGCCTCATTACCTCCAAAACATCGCGTTTAAATTCTGGTAATTCATCTAAAAATAGCACACCATTATGAGATAAGGAAATTTCTCCGGGTTGCGGATAACTTCCACCACCAACAAGTGCTACATTAGAGATAGTATGGTGTGGACTTCTAAACGGACGTTGAGACATAAGTCCTAAATGAGATTTTACACGTCCTACTACTGAATGAATTTTTGTAGTTTCTAAGGCTTCATGCAAAGTCATTGGAGGTAAAATAGAAGGCAAACGTTTTGCAAGCATAGTTTTTCCGGAGCCAGGTGGACCAATTAAAATAATATTATGCCCACCGGCAGCAGCAATTTCCATACACCGTTTAATACTTTCTTGCCCTTTTACATCGGCAAAATCGAACTCAGGAACATCTAAATTTTTATAAAATTCTTCTCGGGTATTTATTACTGTCTGTGGTAAAGGTTTACCATCTTTAAAGAACTCAATAACATCCTTAATAGATTCTACTCCAAAAACTTTTAAGTCGTTTACAATAGCTGCTTCTTTTGCATTTTGTGCTGGTAAAATAAACCCCTTAAACCCTTCTTTTCGGGCTTGTAATGCAATTGGCAAAGCACCTTTAATGGGTTGCAATGTCCCGTCTAAAGACAATTCGCCCATTATAATATAATCTTCTATACCTGGAGTTGGGATTTGTTTGGTGGCAGAAAGAATACCTAAAGCTAACGTTAAATCGTATGCAGAGCCTTCTTTACGCAAATCTGCCGGCGACATATTTATTATAATTTTCTTTCCCGGAATTTTATATCCGTTATTTTGTAGCGCAGCGGCAATTCTAAAATTACTTTCTTTAATGGCGTTGTCTGGCAAACCTACCAAATGATAGCCAATACCAGAATCTACATTAACTTCTACCCTAATTGTGGTAGCATCTACACCAAAGACAGCGCTACCAAATACTTTTTTAAGCATAAATAAGTTCGTTTACTTAAAAATACTAAAAACGAACTAACTATTTGAAATAAAACTAATTAAATTAAAAATATACATTTATTTTAAACTTACTTTAAGTATTTGTTTCGTTTTAGAAGTCACCTTAAAACGATTATCTGCACGCTTACCAATCACCCATACAATATCGTTACCAGAGCACAACACCCAAACTTGTTCTTTCTCTAAAAGTGATAATTTTTCGTCTTTAAAATATTTACTCAACTTCTTTTTTCCCATCATACCTAACGGAAAAAAATAATCGCCTTGCTCCCATTTTCTAATGGTTAACGGAAATTGAAGCGTATGTAAATCAATATAAATTATCTCTTTTGAAGTCTCTTGGATTTCGGTAACCATTTCAAAATTGAATACTCCAAAGGATGTTTCAATAACATCTAGATGTTCAGAAACTTGATAACTCAATGCAGAGGTTTTATCTTGATGATCTATTACACTTAAAATTAAAACATCCCGATCCTTTAGTAATCTATATGTTTCAGAAAATACTTGTTTTCCTGATTGTGCGTCTAATAAATTATAAATATCGTCCCAAGCCGTAAACTTATATGCTTTTAAAAGTTCGTATAAATAGGGTTTGGGATTGGGAAATTTCAGCAATTTAGGAACATTAAACGTTATAATACCGTCTTTAAAAACAACTATATCTTTGTAAACTTGCGTCATATAATCATCAATTAACACTTTAGAATCGTGTAAATGATCCTGTGTCATTTTAAAATTTTGAAGCCATTGCGGGTTAATCTCTTTTAACACAGGAATGACCTCGTGGCGCAATTTATTTCGTAAGTATTTGGTAGAACTATTACTGCTATCTTCTCGCCAAGTTATCTTATGTGCTTTTGCATAATTTGTAATTTCTGCTCTAGAAAAAGGTAGTAACGGACGTACAATGTAATCATTAACTTCTGGAATTCCGGTTAATCCTTCAATTCCAGTCCCCCGAGATAAATTAATTAAAAACGTTTCCAAATTATCATCTGCATGATGTGCAGTAAGTACATAATTAAAATGTAAAGCTTCTACTAATTCTTGAAACCAACGGTAACGAAGTTCTCGTGCTGCCATTTGAATAGACAACTTAGTATCTTGAGCATATAGCTTAGTATTAAAGCTTTCAATAAAAATTTCTACATCTAATTGTTCTGCTAAATTAATTAAGAAAGCTTCATCTGCATCACTTTCTGCACCTCTTAAATTAAAATTACAGTGTGCTAATGCAAAATCTAATTTTAATTCTTTACACAAATAGGCTAAAACCACACTGTCAATTCCACCTGAAATTGTTAAGATTAATTTCGAGTTTTTAAGATATGGTAGTTGTGTACTTATATGCTTGTTAAATGTATGTACCATATTACAAAGATACACATTAAACAAAATGAAGGTTTATAATAGGTCTAATTTACCTTGAGATAAAATTGCTTTAAGTCTCTAGCTCATCTTAATTAGCCTTCCAAAACTTTTCTCATGGCTTTAGCTTTAATGAGACACTCTTCATACTCGTTAACAGGATTACTTTTAGAAGTAATTGCTCCGCCAACAGAATACGACACATATTTTTTAGTTTGATTATATAAAATACTTCTTATAACAACATTAAAGTCAAAATCTCCCTGTGGTGTAAAATACCCAACGGTACCAGAATACAAACCGCGTTTAGCATCTTCTAATGCTTCAATAATTTTCATGGCACTTAATTTTGGAGCACCAGTCATGCTTCCCATAGGGAATGTTGTTTTAATAATATCTATGGGATTAGTGCTTTCTGCGATTTGAGATGTAATAGTAGAGATCATTTGATGCACTTGCGGAAACGTATACACTTTACACAACTCTTCTACCTTAACAGAACCTTTAATAGCTGTTTTTGATAAGTCGTTACGTACTAAATCTACAATCATAATGTTTTCGCTACGTTCCTTTTCGTTAGTAGATAGATCCACTTTTAATTGCTCGTCTTCAAACTTATTTTTTGCACGTTTAGCAGTTCCTTTTATAGGTTGAGAAATGACTTTATTTCCCTTTTTTTTAATGTAGCGCTCTGGTGAAGCAGACATTAAAAACTTATCGTATTGTTTTAAAAAAGTAGCAAAAGGCGGTTTTGAGACTTTATTTAAATATTCAAATGTTTCTAACGGATTAATTGTAGCATCTTCGACATAAAATTCCTGACAAAAATTAGCTTCATAAATATCACCTCGATGTATGTGATTAAGCATGGTATTTACTTTTTCAAAATAAGCCTCTTTATGTGTACGGAGTTTTATTTTAACAGGCTGAATTTTAGCACTAGATTCTAAATACTGAAAATTACAAATAGCTTCAAAGTCTGCATCAACCTCATCATCAACCATATTTAAATACTGAATTTCAACCTGATTCCCTCTGATGAGAAAAAGTTTTTTAGGTTGAAAAAAAAATAAGTCTGAAAATTCTAAACCGTCAAAATTATTAGATTTTAAAGGTTCCATACCGTTCTTAACATCGTAAGTTAAATAACCAAAAATCCAGTCTTTTGTAGTGCCTTGAAATTCTTTTAATTTGTCAAAAGCATCGATATAATCTGTTTGTATGCTTAAAAACCCATCAACAGCCAATATAGCATCGTAGCTAGAGTACTTGCCATTATGCTGATTAGAATCCATCCAAACAACATCGTTAAACTGATGGCCCCACCGTAATAGTTGTTGTTTAAAAGCAACAACATCATCTATATTTTTAGAAGTTATATAACGCAAATTGCAAAAAATTTCTCTGTAAAGTTAGTTAGTTTCTTTAAAATAGAATCAGATTTGTATTTTTGTTTAAACCTTTTTTCAATGTATACTCTAGAAAATAAATTACTAAAAATAGCCGTTAAACAAACAGGAGCCGAACTTTGTGAGATTAGTGCTGTATCTAACGCTAATCAATTTATGTGGGATGCTAATCCCGACATATGGGAGAATTTTGCACCAAACCTTTTTCCTATCATTGGCGCATTAAAAAATAATACCATGATTTATGAAGGCCAGGAATACAACATGGCAAAACATGGTATAATTAGGCACAATTCTAATATAAAACTAGATTCACAAACGGCCGAAAAACTTATATTTTCTCTAGCTTATAGTGAAGATACTTTAAAACAATATCCCTTTAAATTTAAATTTCTTATTGCTTTTGAACTGATAGACAACAAAATTAAAGTCACACATACCGTAAAAAATTTAGATGATAACACATTATACTTTTCGGTGGGTGGGCATCCCGCCTTTAAATGCCCAATTTATAAAGATGAGGCTTATACAGATTATTATTTGGAATTTGAAGCGCTAGAAACCGCAGAATCTTATGCGCTTAATATGGATATTGGTTTAGTTACAGATAATACTTTCCCTATAATTACAGAAGGCAATAAAATACCATTGCATTACGATTTATTTAATGAGGATGCCTTGATTTTTAAAGATTTAAAATCAAGAAAAGTTGCACTTAAAAGCAAAAAAAACGGCACCATTTTAAGTGTAGATTATCCAGATTTCCCATACTTGGGGATTTGGGCTAAACCACATGCTAATTATGTATGTATAGAACCGTGGCTAGGTGTTGCAGATCATGAAAATCATAATCAAGAGTTTAAAACTAAAGAAGGGATTCAAGCTTTAGCAGCAAATGAAACATTTAAAGCTACTTATACCATAGAAATAGACAAAAAGCATTTAGTTTAAAAGGAATAATAGCACTAACTTTGCAGACTAAATAACAATACGTGACTTTTCAAGATTTAAATTTAAACACCCCATTATACAACGCTCTAGACGATTTAGGGTTTACCACACCTACACCTATACAAGCTGAAGCTTTTAGTGTTGTAAGTTCTGGTAAAGACGTAGTAGGTATTGCGCAAACAGGTACAGGAAAAACCTTTGCCTATATGCTTCCTATTTTAAAAAACCTTAAATTCTCTAAACAAGATAACCCCAGAATATTAGTCCTTGTACCTACTCGAGAATTAGTAGTACAAGTAGTAGATGAAATTGAAAAACTGTCTAAATACATTAATACGCGTGTGTTAGGTGTTTATGGAGGTACAAATATAAACACTCAAAAACAGCAAATTGCCCAAGGAATTGACATACTTGTTGCAACGCCTGGTCGACTTTACGATTTGGCTGTAAGTCGTGTATTACAATTAAAATCTATCCAGAAATTAGTGATAGACGAGGTTGATGTGATGTTAGATTTAGGGTTTAGACATCAATTAATTAATATTTTTGATATCCTTCCAGAACGCCGACAAAATATTATGTTTTCGGCAACAATGACGCAGGATGTAGACGAACTAATAAACGATTTTTTTATTACTCCTGAACGTGTATCTATAGCTGTATCTGGTACACCTCTAGAAAATATTGCCCAAGAGCGTTACAATGTGCCTAACTTTTATACTAAAGTAAACCTCTTAAATACTATCCTTCAGGACAAACAAACCTTTAATAAGGTGCTTATTTTTGTTGGATTTAAAAGAATGGCTGATAGACTTTTTGAAGCTTTAGACGAAACTTTTAGTGACGAGAGCTGCGTAATACATTCTAACAAAACACAAAATTACCGTTTACGAAGTATAGAACAGTTTAGAAATGGAGACAATCGTATTCTAGTAGCTACAGATGTTATGGCGCGTGGTTTAGATATTGATAACATCTCGCATGTTATTAATTTTGATACACCTGAATATCCTGAAAACTATATTCATAGAATTGGTAGAACCGGACGTGCAGAACGTCAAGGACATGCATTATTATTTTCGACAGTAAAAGAGCAAGAAGCGGTAGAACGTATTGAAGCATTAATGCAAATGACTATTTCTCTTCTAGAAATACCTGAAGAAGTTAAAATTTCCACCGAATTAATTGAAGAAGAACGCGAGAAAATTAAGGAACGTAATAACCCACTTAAACGTAAAGATGAAGATGCTCCTGGACCTGCTTTTCACGAAAAGAAGGAAAAAAACACTAAAGAAAACTTAGGCGGGTCTTACCGAAGAGAAATTGCTAAAAAATACAAAAAGCCAAAAACTCGAGGCGACAAAAATTACAATAAAAGAAACAAGAAAAAATAACCCAATTTTTAATACCCCTTATGAAACTAAAATTTGTATTACTATTTTGTTTTAGTCTGTTTTTAATCCAACCTACACAAGCTTTCATAATACCTTCTCCAGCATGGGGATCTACAGGACATCGTACCGTTGGAAAAATTGCAGACACCTATTTAAAAGGAAGTACTAAACGTGCTATTAAAAAATTATTAAACAGGCATACTTTGGCATTTGTATCTACTTACGGCGATGAAATTAAATCTGATGACCGTTATAGAAAATTTAGCTCTTGGCACTATGTTAATATGGAAGCAAATCAATCTTATGAAGAATCTGAAAAAGCCCTACAAGGAGATGCTGTAACTGGAGCAGAATATTGCGTAAAAGTATTAAAAGATAAAAATGCTAGTGATGATGATAAGGCTTTTTACCTAAAACTACTTATCCATATTATAGGAGATATTCACCAACCTATGCATGCTGGATTGGCAGAAGATAAAGGAGGTAACGATATTAAAGTTAAATGGATGGGCAAAGACACCAACTTACATCGTGTTTGGGATAGCGACATGCTTAACGGTTTTGACATGAGTTACACAGAATTGGCTATAAATGCCGACGCTCTATCTAAAGAACAAATTAAGTTAATAGAAACAGGTACAATTACAGACTGGGTTAATGAAACACATACATTAGCTAATGCCATTTATAAAGACGTTAAGACTGGAGACAATTTAGGTTATGAATACGCATATCGTAATCTTAGTATTGCACGTTCACAAATTCAAAAAGGAGGTATACGATTAGCAAAATTGTTAAACGACATTTTCTAACATAAACATTACCCTTAATTAACATAAAAGTTGATGTATTTTATTTACATCAACTTTTTTTTGTGTAAAAATGTACTTACAAAGCTAAAAACTAGTCAATTATACCCGGTTATTTGTACACATTTAACCGACAAAATCATCATATTAATTAAACAACACTAAAAATATAACCGTTTATCTTTAAAACATGTAAATACATCTATATTAACACTTTACTCTACTTTATAATCCATAAACCCTATACATTTGCAAACTATTTTTCTTATATTATAGAAAGTTTTTTTGATTTAAAAATTTCAAAAATGAAGCGATTACTTACATACGAATTTGGAACTATAAAATTATACGAAAATTATGTTCTCGCACAAATAAACGAGGGCGTCACTGTTACAGTAGAAGCAAGTATGATATTAAGGGATATTGCAGAAAACCATTATAAAGATCGCTTTTTTGCATATATTTCGCACCGTAAATATTCTTATTCTGTAAATCCTGCAGTATATATAGAAGCTTCTAAAATAAATAATTTAGTAGCATTTGCTATTGTTTCTCATATACCGCTTGCCTTACATAATACTCAAATTGAAAGTAGGTTTTCAAAAAAGGCATACATGTCCTTCGAAATTATTTCTGAAGCCAAAATTTGGGCCACTAAATTAGTCAAGGAACAATCCAAAATAGCTCTAAAAAAGAGTAAAGTAAAAATTTCTGTTTAATAGACTTAGACTAATTCTAACTTATATTTAAACTATACAAATCCTGTAAACAAAAGCTTACAATAGATTAAATTTGCAACTACAAATGCATTTAATCTTATATGGATTCTTCTAAGCAAATAATACAAACTACCAATCTCCTTTTAGACATCGCATCGCTCCTTATGGTTTCTGGAGCAAATACCATTCGCGTTAATTTAAATATCAAGCGTTTTGCCGATAGCCTCGGGTATAATGCATCTTTTTTTATAAGTCAGAAAAGTTTAATAATGACGCTTTATAGAGAAGATTCATCAGACAGTTGCACACGTGTTAAAAACATTCCTGGTCTAGCTTTAAATTTTTCAATAATTTCTGCCATAAGTAAGGTAAGCTGGAAAGCATTACAGCACAATTGGACTTTAGAACAAATTGCTACAGAAATAGAACATATTAAACACGTTAAAAGATACCCAAGACTTTTAGTACTTTTAGCTGTGAGTTTAGCTGGTGCTGGTTTTTGTAATATTTTTAAAGGCGATTATTTAAATATGCTTGTGTCTTTTGTAAGTACATTTACTGGATTAACAGTCCTACAATGGACTCATAAAAAAAATTACAATGTCTATTTACGAATTTTTATAGGCTCGTTTATTGCTTCCTCAATTGCAGCTATAGGTGTAAAATTAGATATTGGAGCAAAACCTGCAACTGCACTCGCAACTTCTGTTTTATATCTAGTCCCTGGAGTACCCTTAATAAATTCTTTTACAGATTTTCTTGACAATAATATTATAAATGGATTAGTTAGATTTACTACAGGTTCTATGATGGTGCTCGCAATAGCATTAGGTCTATTTATTTCGATGTTAATTTTTAATTTAAATTAAATATGACAGATATACTTTTAAAACTCGTTGAAGTTTCTATATGGTCTGGAATTGCTGCTGTAGGATTTGGAATCCTATTTAATATTCCTAAAACAACTATAGTTACGGTGTTCGTGTTAGGCTTTTTTGCTGGAATTATTAAGTTCTCCTTAATTAATTTTGGAGTCAGTATTATACTCGCTACATTTTTAGGCGTACTCTTTATTGGTTGTATAGGAATGCCTATTGCACACAAAATTCATCATCCGCCAGTTGTTTTTTGTATTCCACCTTGCATCCCGATGATTCCTGGATACTTCGCTTATGAAACCATTCTAGCTATTATGAAGTTTTTAATTCTAGCAGACGACCCTTCTAAAAAAGCAACATTAATTACAGCTATGGTTTCTAACGGGTTTACAATGGTTTTTATATTAATATCTATTGCCATTGGGATATCCTTACCATTGCTCCTCTTAAGAAAAAATACGGTTAAGAAAATTGAAAATTAAACGCCTTGGATTCTTAAATTATAAACACAAACAGAGACCTAATATTACATATTAAGCCTCTATTTATTTAAAATTAATTAAAATCTAAAATTTATACATCCACTTATAAATTAGGATTCCAATTCGAGAAATTACAAAGACAAAAGTGCCGAAAAGTGTCGTTAAAAATGAGACTTTTAGTCCCGCTGCTAACATACTAGACGAAATAGAATTCATGCCTTCAATAGCGTCAAAAGCAGTTATTAATCCAATAATAGAGCCTAGAAAACCAATAACTAAACCTAATAAACTAGAGTCGCTTACAAGACCTATCATTTTTCTAGATTTCACTTCATTTTTATTCGCCAGATAAAATCCACGTATCAAAAAGAAAAAAGACAATAATAAACAGACTAAAATTAGCGACATAAATAAAACGCCACCTTCACTAAAACGATTGGCTAATTGCGTAAAAAAACCTTGTTGTTGCATCATTAAAACATACATAGTAAAATATATTATAGTTAGTAGACTCCAAAACTACTGCCAAATACCGCATTATTAAATGTAATGCGACGGACTACCAATTTAGGCCTTTTTTTAACCAACATGTTAAAACGGTTGCTAATTCTGTAATTCGTCTATAAAACACCTTAGCATTTCAAAAATATACTATTATTGTATAAGATTGGAATTATGTTAACACCACATTTTATATTAAAACAGTTAGGCCGTCTGGGTTTACACATCTTATTTTGGTGTGGTGTCTTATTGTTTTACACCTACTTTTTTGGCTCGGGAAGTAGCGATATGAGTTATGTGCTTTCCTTCTCGCTGTTCTTAATGCCCATTACCATAGCAACCACATACGTATTTATTTACAAACTGATTCCGGATTATTTGATGCTGAAAAAGTATGCTCTTTTCGGATTGTATAGTCTATATACTTTTATTATTTCGGCTTACCTTATTGTACTTTCTATCTTTTACGGCTTAATTTATTTATCGCATTTCGAATATAACAACATGGCGCCTGTTAGTCAGAATTTATTATTTGTTATGATTGGTGTCTACTTAGTAACCACTGTAGTAAGTGCTTTTAAATTATTAAAGTTGAATTTAAAACAGGTTGAAAACACCAGTAAATTAGAGCACAAAATTCTTGAAACCCAACTAAAACTGAAAGAACAAGAATTGCAGCATCTAAAAATGCAAATTCATCCGCACTTTTTGTTTAACACCTTAAATACCATGTATGGGTTTTCGTTAAAAAAGGCTGATGAAACACCTGAAATGATATTAAAACTCTCAAATTTATTAGATTATTTACTCTACCAAATCGATAAACCTTTTGTGTTATTAACCGATGAAATTAATCACCTTCAAGATTATATTGCTTTAGAATCGCTTCGATTCAACAAAACCTTGAATATAAATTTTAATATTGAAAACATCTCCGCAACTACAAAAATTGCTCCCATGCTTTTTCTTCCTTTTATAGAAAACAGCTTTAAACACGGGGTTTTAAAACAAGGTGTATTGGATATTAAAATTGATTTATCGTTTAAAGAGCACATGATTTATTTTTATATTGAAAATACAAGTGCACCAACTTCTGCACCCCAATCTGGTATTGGACTAGAAAACATAAAAAAACGATTAGATATGCTTTACAACAATGCCTATTCACTTTCAATATTAAATACTTATGGCACATTTAAAGTCCGTTTAACATTAAAAACAGAAGACGCTTTTGCAAACCAATAGAACCATATCGTGCCTAATAGTAGATGACGAAGTTATAGCTAGAGAAGTGATTGCATCGCACCTATCTAAAATAAACAACATTACAGTAGTTGCGAGTTGTAGCAATGCTATTGAAGCCTTTAACCAAATAAGTAATCATACCATTGACTTGGTCTTTTTAGATATAAACATGCCAGAAATCTCCGGAATTTCGTTTGCTAAATCCATTAACCCTAATATTAAAATAATTTTCACCACAGCTTATCGCGATTATGCTGTTGAAGGCTTCGAGCTTCAGGCCGTAGATTATTTATTAAAACCTATCGCTTTTGAACGTTTATTAAAGGCTGTAAATAATTATTTTGAAGTCTATACCGAACCTCAACATAAAAGCACACCAACCGCAGATTTTTCAGACTTTATGTTTGTGCGTGCAGACCGCAAAATGATAAAAATAGATTTTGATGCTATTGTTTATATAGAAAGCTATAGCGATTATCTAAAAATTCATTTACAAGATTCCACTATCGTGACTCGCGAAACCATTAGTGCTATTGAGGTAAAACTGCCGGCAAAACAGTTTTTAAGAATACACCGTTCGTATATCATTTCAGTAAAAAATATTACCTCGTTTACTAACGAACATGTTACCATTTTTAACCAAGCACTACCTATTAGCCGAAGTTATAAAAAGGACGTTTTAGAACTTTTAGAGCGGTATTAAAATATAAATTTCAACAAATTACACTTCACTATAAAACATAAAAAAAGCGACCTAAATAAAGTCGCTTTAATTTTATATAAAGAAAATTCTAAACATGTAAAGCACGATCTCCAGTTGCAGCTAAAGCTGCTTCTTTAATCGCTTCTGTAAATGTAGGGTGTGCGTGAGACATTCTAGAAACATCTTCTGCACTAGCTCTGTACTCCATAGCTACAACCGCTTCGGCAATCATATCGGCAGCACGAGCACCAACCATATGTACTCCTAAAATTTCATCGGTAGTTTTATCGGCAAGTACTTTTACAAATCCGTCTAAATCCATACTTGCTCTACTTCTACCTAAAGCACGCATTGGAAACGATCCTACCTTGTATTCTACGCCTGCTTCTTTTAATTGCTCTTCAGATTTACCTACAGTAGCAACTTCTGGCCAAGTGTAAACTACACCCGGAATTAAGTTATAATCGATATGTGGTTTTTGTCCGGCTAGAGTTTCGGCAACAAAAACACCTTCTTCTTCAGCTTTATGCGCTAACATCGCACCTTTTACAACATCACCAATAGCGTAAATGTTAGAAGCACTTGTTTGTAAATGGTCGTTTACTTCAATTTGTCCGCGGTCTGTAAGTTTCACACCAGCAGCTTCAGCATTTAAACCATCTGTATACGGACGACGTCCAACAGACACTAAACAATAGTCTCCTTTAAATTCTACTTCTTCTCCTTTTTTATTATCGGCTTTTACAATTACTTCATCACCAACGCGCTCTACAGATTTTACTTTGTGAGACACGTTCATTTTGAATTTTTGCTTCTTTAAAACTTTATTAAGTTCTTTAGATAAGCCCGCATCCATAGTAGGAATAATACGATCCATATATTCTACCACAGAAACCTCTGCGCCTAGACGCTTGTAAACTTGTCCTAATTCTAAACCAATAACACCTCCACCAATTACGATTAAGTGTTTTGGTACTTCTTTAAGTTTTAAAGCCTCTGTAGATGTAATGATGCGCTCTTTATCGATATTAATAAATGGTAAACTTGAAGGCTTGCTTCCTGTAGCAATAATTGTGTTTTTTGCTTCAATCTCTACAGTTTCTTCTCCAGAAATTGTAATATGTGTGGCATCTTTAAAAGCCCCTACACCTTGGTATACATCGATGTTGTTTTTCTTCATTAAGAAGTCAATTCCACCTGTAGTTTGATCTACAACAGATTGCTTACGCGCAATCATTTTTTCAAGATTTACTTTGACTTCTCCAGGAATTTCAATACCGTGTTCTTCAAAATGCTTAATAGCATCATCGTAATGGTGAGATGAATCTAGTAAAGCTTTACTAGGAATACACCCTACATTTAAACACGTTCCACCAAGTGTTGAATATTTTTCTATTATTGCAGTTTTCATGCCTAGTTGTGCGCAACGAATCGCTGCTACATATCCTCCAGGTCCTGATCCGATAATGGCTACATCGTATGAATTCATAAAGTTGTTTTTGATTCTTTTTTTTTATGGTTAACAAAAATACAAATTTAGAAAGCTTTAGTCCGTTAAGATCATTAAAATTTTAAGCTTTTTTTTCTTAAATGTTTATCATAAATCTCCTTTCTATTATTAATATGACAGAATGTGATGTTTTTCAATAAAAATTTAACTCTAATTATTTTAAACACATAACTCTAGATATACTTATGGTTTGTTCTTACATTACACAAAAAGATACTATTTACAGATTTTCAGAATAGAATTATCAATAAATCAATCTTCATAAAATTAAAATATGTTGTATAAAAAAAATATAGTAGTTTTACCGTATTATACCTTAGATTTAATCGATGAAAAAAACTCTATTTTTAGTCTTATTAGGATTAGCTATTATCGCCTCTGCTTATATGGCTTTTATATATTACGTTCCTTACAGTACAGGTACACGTGCAGGCGAACTTATAAAAATTAGCCAAAAAGGGGTCTTGTTTAAAACTTGGGAAGGAGAAATTAGTCAGGGTATTAGTGGCGCACAAATTTTTTCTTTTTCTGTACTTGATGACGACAAAGAAGTTATTGAGAAATTAAATGATTTACAAGGGCAATATGTAAAACTAAAATACACAGAACGTTACAGAACGTTTTTTATCTGGGGAGATAGTAAGCATTTTGTTACTGAAGTCGTGCCTGAAAAATCACCTCATATTGATAAACGCTAGCTCAATAAGACCTAACATACAGCTTTAAATTTATTTAGGAAGTCGCCTTCATTTTTCGTAACTTTAAAACAATCAGATTTTTAAAAGTTATGAAAACAACTATTGATAGATTAAACCTTCATACACAAGACGAAATTCTGGTTTTAAACGAGCCAGAAGATTTTTCTACACTCACTAATTGTTTAGACTGTACTGTTATAGGTTCGCTTCTAAAAACCTCTAGCGTGTCTTGCGCAGTGTTATTTGTAACCTCTAAGCAAGAATTATTTAATCAAATGATTACGCTTTTTCCAAAACTAACAGACGATTCTATTTTATGGATTGCTTACCCTAGACAAACCTCAAAATCTCTGATTTTAGAGTTATATAATCATGAAGCGTGGGAAGAAATTAAAGATTATAGCTTACAACCTGTCCGTAAAATTGAACTTTCTGAAGATTGGAATGCACTTAGATTTAGAAAGATTGAATACGTAAAAAAGTAATATAATTATACCTAAATAAAATTTTTGTAAGTTATCTTTACTCATGAAATGCACACATGGTTAAAGACTATTTAAAATCAATCGAATTATTCTTTAAGGGATCTAATTTTTACAGAGGTCTTCTTTTAACATGCTCTATTTTAATACCCTTAATTTTATTTTACTTAATAGGTATTTTTGCATATGCTCCTTCTGTTGCCATAGGTGTATTTTTAAATGCTCCGAGCGATATACCTGGTAGTTTAAGACGCAAAATAAATGGCATCTTACTTAGTGTAATAATTACAACATGTACAACCTGCATTATACTTTTTGCTAAGCCTTTTTTACCAATTTTAATACTATTACTTACAGTAATAACTCTATTTATTTCATTAATTTCTGCTTATGGTTTTAGAGGTTCTTTAATAGCATTTTCCGGACTATTAGCAATTGTTATTGCTTTAGGTGTTAAAAAGGACACCGCAACAGATATACTTATACATTCCGTATTAATAGCCTGTGGCGGATTATGGTACTTATTATTCTCTTTATTTTCTCATTGGATTATTCCCAAAAAAGATGAAGATCAAGTCATCTCTCAAACCTTACTTTTAACAGGTAAATATTTAAAAGTTAGAGCAAAACTTATTACCAAGAAATCAAAACGAATAGCGCTTCAAAACGAATTGTTTTCGCTTCAAACACAAATTAGTGAAAAACATGAAACCTTAAGAGAAATGCTGCTTACAGAACGTAAGCGTTCCGGACGTTCTCATTTTGATGAAAAACGCTTATTAATATTTATTTCTTTAGTAGATATTTTTGAGTTAGCACTAGCAAACAATCTAGATTACACTAAAATTAATACACACTTTAGCGAACGTAAACAACACTTAAAACCTTTTAAGAATTTTAATTTTGTTATGGGTAACCATCTTATCACGCTTTCTGAATTGGTGATTAAGGGCGGAAGAATCCCTACAAAAAACAAATTATTAAAAGCGTTAAATAAAGCATCTAAAGGCATTAAACATTATGTAGATGATGTGCAACTTCCTAAAGCTCGAGAAGGTGCAATGATGTTGCATAATTTATATGATTATCAGAAAAAATTATTATACGAAATCCGCGCAATTAGACGGGTTATGGCCAATGTAAATAATGCTTCACATTTAAAATTAAAAGATACAGAAGCGGCTCAATTTATTACGTCTCAGGAATATTCTCCTACAATATTTTTTGAAAATATTAGTTTAAAATCGCCTATTTTTAGACACACATTACGTTTAACCATATCTATTCTTGTCGCGTTTTTACTTGGGCAATTTTTTGAAATTAGAAATGCATATTGGATTATTTTAACAATAATAGTGATTATGCGTCCAAATTATGGTCTAACTAAAGAACGTACAAAAAACAGGATTTTAGGGACTTTAATTGGAGCGTTGTTTGCTATTGTAATTATTATGCTCACTACCAATCCTATTATTTATGCCATTTTAGCAGCTATATCTTTAATGTTTGGATTTGCTTTAATTCAGCAAAATTATAGAGTTGGAGCAACTTTTATTACCACCTATATAATATTTGTGTACGCTTTATTGGATCCCAATGCCATGACAGTAGTAAAATTTAGAGTTATAGATACACTTATTGGTGCTTTAATTTCGTTTTGTGCAACTTATTTTTTATGGCCTAATTGGGAGTATAAAAACTTAGATGATGTCATTGAATCTGTAATAAAGAATAACACCATTTATTTAGTCGCTACAAAAAACTTATATCACAGTAAAAACACAGATAATATAAATTATAAGGTTCCACGAAAGGAAGCTTTTTTAGCTGTTGCAAACTTAAATGCAGCTTTTCAACGAATGACACAAGATCCAAAATCTAAACAAATAGAATTAGATTTAATTTATAATATTGTAACCCTAAACCATACATTTTTAGCTGCAATTGCATCTTTGGGCAGTTTTATTCAAAATCATGATACACGAGATGCTTCCAAACAATTCGATATGTTTATAAACCATATTAAAACAAATTTAGACTATACACTGGCCTTACTTACTAAGCAAACACCACAACCTTTAACCAACAATACCAATATCTCTGAAGCAGAAGATATCTTACTTTATAATTTCCAGAAGCTCTCAAAAAAACGCAATAAAGAAATTGAAGCTGGCAAAACCGTAATAGATAAAGCCTTACTAAACGATTTACAAGAAGCTTATTTAGTTTACAACCAACTGCTTTGGTTAAAAGGACTATCGGAAAACTTGAAGAAATCGACCGAAAAATATGTCAAAATTTTTAATCACATTTAAAGTGTTTTAAGGTAAAAACAGTAAAGTCTCAATTTCTCTACGCTTTTACACTATCTTTGCTTTAAATTTATGTACTACAACTATGTCGTTTAAAGACTTACACCTAAACAGACCGCTTTTACGTGCTATTGCAGAATCGGGCTATAACGCCCCTACATTGGTTCAAGAAAAAACAATCCCTTTTGTTTTAGAAGGCCGTGATGTAATTGCATCTGCACAGACCGGAACTGGAAAAACAGCTGCTTTTGCTTTACCAATTCTTCAATTATTATTTGATAATCAAGATGCTCCCAAACGCGGCAAAAAAATTAAAGCTCTTATTGTAAGTCCTACTCGAGAATTAGCAATACAAATCGAAGATAATTTTAAAAAGTATAGTACCTATACCAATTTAAGAAGTACGGTAATCTTTGGAGGGACTTCTATTGAACCTCAAATAGATATTTTAAAAAAAGGAATTGACATTTTAATTGCAACTCCTGGCCGTTTACTGGATTTACATAAACAAGATATAGTTAACTTAGACTTTGTAGAAACCTTAGTACTTGATGAAGCCGATTTAATGTTGGATATGGGATTTATAGACGATGTTAAAAAAATTGAACGCTTATGCCCTACAGAGAAACAAGTTTTATTATTTTCGGCAACCATGCCTTTTAAAGTAGAACAATTAGCGAATACTATTTTAAAAAATCCAGAACGTATAGAGGTTTCGCCTACGTCTTCAGCTGCAAAAAGCATATCACAGTTATTATTTTATGTTCCTAAACCTAAAAAAATAGAATTGTGTTTACACTTACTTAGAAATACCATTACAGGTAATATGTTAATTTTTAGACGCACAAAATTTGGTGTAGATAAATTAGAAAAAACGCTCGTTAGAAATGGCTACAAAGTTGAGAGTTTTCATGGCGATAAAACACAAAGCGACAGACAAACTGCATTAAATAATTTTAAAAATGGTGATTCTAATATTTTAATTGCTACAGATGTTGCTGCGCGTGGTATAGATATAGATCATCTAGATGCAGTAATTAATTTCGATATTCCAAACATTCCTGAAACTTACGTTCACCGTATAGGGCGTACAGGACGAGCAGGAAATACAGGTATGTCTTATTCGTTTTGTTCTGCTGACGAAAAAGCTTACATTAAAACAATTCAGCAACTGATACAAAAAGAAATTTTAGTAGAAGACAATCATCCTTATCCATTAGACCCAAAGGCAAAACCAGAAGTGCATAAAAAACAAGGCGGGAGCAAGCATAAAAAAGGCAGGAAATCTGAAGCTTCAAAAAAGAAGAAGAAACGCTGGTATTAAATTAAATAAGATTTAGCCTTATAGTATACATTAAGCTTTTTAAAATTATATAAAAACATTTTTAACGTCGAGTACATTTATTCTACAGGAAAATTGAAATATTGATTTTTAAAAGGCTCTTCTCTTAATGTAAAGTGCCACCATTCTTTACTATAACTTCTAAATCCATGCTTTTGCATAACACGCTGTAATAGCATTCTGTTTTCTTTTTGTTTAGCTGTTAAATTAGAATATGCCACCCAAGACGGTTCGCCAAAAAAGTCGAATGGCGAACCCATATCTAGATTTTCACCTGTCAATGTATTTACAATAGTTAAATCTACTGTACTCCCACTACTGTGTCTAGATTTTGAAGCGATATATCCATCTCTAAACAAATAGCGTTTATCGACATTGGGGTAAAAATCAGGTTTCATTAAAGTATCATTTACGTTTTTGGCCCATGCTATAAAATGATTAACTGCTTCTTGTGGGCGATACGAATCAAATATTTTAAGCGACAAATTTTTAGGTTCTAATTCTTTTTGTACCGCTAGTAAAGCGTCGGCCGTTTCTTTAGTAGCAATACAAACCGCCTCATGATATCCATAAATAGGCATTCCCACAAAATTATAATCCGTACAATAGCGCATGTCTAGCACTATATTGGGCACAATATCCTTAACATAAACAAATCCTTTTGGCAACTGCGCAGACGCCATTGTGCTAATAAGAAAACCGATAAAGGCAATTTTAAATTTCATAACATACATATTAAAGGCTAATTTAGATAAAATTATTTTTCTTATGTTGTATCCTTGGCATTTATATCTAATGGCAGCTTTTTATATTATTGCTGGAATTTTACACTTTGTAAAGCCAAAAACCTATTTAAGAATTATGCCAAACTATCTCCCTAAGCCTAAACTACTTGTGGCTATAAGTGGTATTTTTGAAATTGTTTTAGGCATTTCTATCTGTATTCCTGTTTTAAAACAAGCAGCGATTTATGGCATCATTGCTATGCTACTTGTATTTTTATTGGTACATGTTTATATGTTAAAGAATGAAAAAACAGCTGCAGGCATTCCTAAATGGATATTAATATTACGACTACCAATGCAGTTTGTATTAATGTATTGGGCATATCTGTATTTAAAAGTATAACTATGTTATTTGAAGACGAAAAGATTATTTTAAAAATGGAAGATGCAGATGTTACGTATTATCCTGCGTTTTTCTCTAAAACTGAAGCCGATCAATTATATCTAGAACTTTTAAATACCATTACTTGGCAACTAGACAATATTACACTATTTGGAAAAACAGTACCACAGCCACGGCTTACCGCTTTATACGCCAATAATAATAAACCTTATGGTTATTCTGGCATACAGATGACGCCACATGTATTTATAGATCCTCTTTTACAAATTAAAAATAAAATAGAAACAAAAATTCAACATTCGTTTACAACTTGTTTATGTAATTTATACCGTAATGGGCAAGACAGTAATGGCTGGCATGCAGATAATGAAAAAGAATTGGGTAGTCAACCCGTAATTGCATCAGTCTCTTTTGGCTCAGAACGAATTTTCCATTTTAAACATAAACACGATGGCCGTTTAAAACAAAAATTAATTTTAAATCATGGTAGTTTACTACTTATGAAAGGCGGCACGCAAGACTATTGGTTACACCAACTTCCAAAAACTAAAAAACAAATTGGAAACCGGATTAATCTCACGTACAGAACTATTTATTAAATAAAAAAACCAAGGTCCCTCAACCTTGGTTTTTCAGTATTTGCATCTTTATAATGAAGTTAGATTTGGGAAAAACGTATCAACAACATAATGCAAATTTTAATTAATTAATCCTTACTAAATATTCTAGTACATTCAAATGTAAAATTAAAATTGAAAAACACAGACAAACAACTTAAAATATCGACTAAATACATGTTTTTTTAACATTATTATGAGCTAAAAACAAAAAACTATAAAAGTGCTTTTTAAAGTGTATTATTAAATTATGTCTAATTAAATTTAATTAGACCTCTCAAAATCAATTTATAAAGCAAACCATATTTAACAAAAAAAGCATCTCGTATAATTAAATCTATAGCAAAATTTTAAAACAAAAAAAGCATCCTCGAGGGATGCTTTTTCACTAACTAACCAACCAATATGAAAAATTATTACTCTTAATATTAAAGTAACCACACTCTAATATTCTTCATCATAATAATTGATATAAAAAAAGCAATCATCGTGCCAAACTTTAAAACCAACCCTTTTTTTTAATGCTCAAATTTGCTATTTTGCAACTTTAACAATTCTTTATGGAAAACACACCTCTATTTACTAATGATGCTATTGTATTTGGAATTTTAATGCTATCATTAGGCTTTGTATTTTATACAGAAGCTAAAACTTCAAAATTCTGGATTACTTTTTACAAATACATTCCTGGTTTATTAATGTGCTACTTAATTCCTGCCATTTTTAATTCTTTAGGTATTATTTCAGCAGATATTTCTCAGACCTATTTTATTGCCAGCCGATACCTGTTACCAGCAGCTTTAGTATTAATGACTATTAGTATAGACCTAAAAGCTATTTTTAATTTAGGTTGGAAAGCTTTAATTATGTTCTTTACAGGAACCTTAGGTATTATAATAGGCGGACCTATTGCCATATTAATAATTTCTACATTTTCTCCCGAAACTGTTGGAGGTGCTGGGTTTGATGCCGTATGGCGCGGATTATCTACCCTTGCAGGGAGTTGGATTGGTGGAGGTCCAAATCAAGCAGCCATGTTAGAAATTTATCAATTTAATCAAGAGTTGTATGGCGGTATGGTATTAATAGACATAGTGGTAGCCAATATTTGGATGGCGTTAATATTATTAGGAATTGGAAAACGAAAAAATATTGACAATTGGTTAAAAGCCGATAATACAGCTATTAATGAATTACAGAAAAGAGTTCAAACTTTTAGTGAAAAAACAACTAAAATACCAACTTTAACAGACATTATGCTGATTCTTACTTTCGCATTTGTATCTGTAGGATGTGCTCATTTTGGATCTGAATTAATTTCAACCTTCTTAACTTCTAACTTTGAAGCTGTAAGCGATCCAAGAAGCCCATTATCATCTTTTGGCAGTAGTTTCTTTTGGCTCATTACACTTGCTACAATTTTTGGTATATTATTATCCTTTACTAAGGCTAAGGCTTACGAAGGCGCAGGAGCAAGTAAAATTGGCAGTGTATTTATATACATTTTGGTTGCAACCATTGGAATGAAAATGGATTTAACAAAATTATTCGAAAACCCAGGTCTCATACTAATTGGTATTGTGTGGATGTTTATACATGCTGTATTACTAATAGTAGTCGCTAAACTTATAAAAGCTCCTTACTTTTTCTTGGCAGTTGGAAGTCAAGCTAATGTAGGTGGTGCAGCCTCGGCTCCTGTTGTAGCAGCTGCTTTTCATCCATCTTTAGCCACTGTGGGTGCCCTTTTAGCAGTGTTTGGTTATGTGGTAGGAACTTATGGCGCAATTCTGTGTACAGAGCTCATGAAAATCGTAGCTACTAACTAGTATTTAACAAATAATTATAAGATATTTGCCCTCCAAAATTCAATCATAAATGAAAAAACTAACTATTCTATTCCTTTTATTAATCGTTGTCGCTTGTGGTAAAGATCAAGGAAATTTAACTGTAAAAACACATGTAAAGGGTTTAAAAAAGGGAACTGTTTATCTTCAAAAAATTGAAGATTCACTTTTGGTCTCTTTAGATTCTATACACATTAACGGAAATGAAAATTTTGAATTACACGGACAAGTAGATTCCCCAGAAATATTTTATTTGGTTTTAAATAAACACGATAAATCTTATGAGCATTTGCCGTTTTTTGCAGAAGCAGGAGTTATAGATATTAAAACAACACTGAAACACTTTGTCACAGATGCAACAATTTCAGGATCTAAAAACCAAGCTTTATTAGATGAATACAACGTATTTAATTCTAGACTTAAAAATGCACGTTTAGATTTAATAAAAGAAAATTTTGAAGCAAATAAAGCTAAAGATTCTATTAAATTAGATAGTATAAGTAAAGCAGACGCAGGATTAATTAAACGTAAGTATTTATTTACTGTAAATTATGCTATTAACCACAAAGATGCAGAAGTTGCTCCGTATTTAGCTTTATCTGAAATTTATGATGCAAATGTTAAGTGGTTAGACACTATAAACACCTCTCTTACTCCTGAAGTAAAAGCATCTACTTACGGAAAACAATTACAAACATATATTGAAGATCTTAAGAAAAAATAATTTAAATACTATTTTACTAAAAAGCGACACCCATTGGTGTCGCTTTTTTTATATCATTGTTGCTCGTAAAATTTATTCCTTTAAAATTCTATCCATAGACTTAAAAACGAAATAATGTAAGGAGCTAATAAAGCCGTTAATACACCATTAATAATAAGTCCAATACTAGATAAAGCTCCAAAATTACCACTAATTTCCATTGATTTAGAAGCGCCTAAAACGTGAGCCGCAGTACCCATAGAAATACCTTGAGCGATAGAACTTTTTATTCGCGAAATTTTCATGATTTCGTAACCAAAAATAGATCCTAATATACCAAATAAAATAACAACAGATGCTGTTAGAGGCGGTATACCTCCTAAGGTTTTAGAGACTTCCATTGCAATAGGTGTCGTTACCGATTTTGGGGCAATAGAAAAAATAATTTCTTTTGGTGCTCCCATAAATTTAGCAATTAAAACCACCGAAACTACTCCCGCAATACACCCCACTAATTGAGATATTATTATTGGAATGGCTTGTTTTTTTATTTTACCCAATTGCTGATATAAAGGTACACCTAATGCAACAATGGCAGGTTTCAATAAAAACTCTATCATACGACTTCCCGCTTTATAAGACTCAAAATCTATTTTAAATACTGTTAAAAACCCAATAATTAAAATTATAGCAATTAGAACAGGATTAAGAAAAAGCATTTTTGTTTTACGTTGAATACTTTGTGCTAAAAAATATGCAATAAACGTTAAGGTGAGAATAAAAATTTCTGAATGTAGTATAGTAGTCATACACCAAGTTTAAGACGTCTTGTTTTTTTTAAATGTATTTTTGTGCTTCATAAACAATTGGTGTGTCCACCCTGTACAGGCAAATACAATTATGGTTCCGAAAGTAGACGCTATTATTATAGGCCAAAATGAAGCCTGAATAAGATCCAAGTATAACATTATTGCCACTCCAGGAGGCACAAAAAAGAAGGCCATGTTTTTAGTTAAAAAATTACTTAACCCTTTAACCCAATCTAATTTAACCCATCCCATTTCTAAAGACACCGTTAAAAGCAGCATACCTATGATACTGGAAGGCATTTTAATTCCGGTGAGATATACTACAAATTCACCAAATAGTAAACACCCCATTATTATAACTACTTGTTTCATGATATTTAATATTTAATTTTCATGAATATACACAACGTTAAAGTAGTATTTTAAGACTTATAACTAAAGATATATTCAATATAAAACAATTACTATTGGCAATTATTTTAACACTCAAAAATACCGATTTCTAGACTAAAAAAGAGTATTTTACTACGGTTTTATCTTGTTTTATAAGTCCTTCAGGAATTGATTTAAATTTTAATCATATTCATTTTTAAAGGCTTTTAATTTTATTTTTATTCTAAATTTTATAAAAAATTTGGCTGTAATACTAGGTTAAAATGTATAGTTTAACCCTTATAAAAATATATTTTGAAGGATACTTAGATTATAAGACCATCTATAAATTTTAAAACAGAACATTAAACTATGGGAATATTCAATAAAATATTAGGAAATGCTTCAGAAGTTTCTCCAGAACAATTAAATGCCAAATACGGGAGACTACTCGTAGAAGGTGAACATGTAGAGTTAGGATTTAAACTTTTACGAGACACATTTATGTTTACCAATAAGCGATTAATTTTAATAGACGTTCAAGGTTTAACAGGTAGTAAACAGGAATATAAATCTATGCCTTATAAGAGCATTTCTAGATTTTCTTTAGAAACTGCTGGGACATTTGATTTAGATGCCGAATTAAAAATCTGGATTTCTAGTGAAAACTTGCCGTCTGTAAGTAAAAAGTTTAACAAAAGTATAAATGTGTACGAAGTACAAAAATATTTGGCTCAGAAGGTCATGTAGACTTAAAATTAAAACAGGCATTCCAAATTAATTTGGAATGCCTGTTTTATAATTTCAGTTTTTATTATTCTAACAAACTTAAATCTGCTACTCCTTTTACTTCTGTGGATAATTCACCTAGCCATCCTAAATCGGCTTGCACACCAGTTTGAATTTTTACAAAGTCAATTCCGCTTAACGATACAGTATTTCCTGCGTCATCAATTGCATCCGAAATATCTATTGCATCTCCTCCACTTGTATTGTCTGCATAACCATATTCAAATGCTAAACTTTTCACAAAAGAAGGATTACTTAAATCTACATTTTCATCAGATAATAGTGTTCCAGAAACGGTGTAAGAATCTGCTGTAATCCATGCTGGATAATAGCCTTGTGTTCGAAATGAATTCTTTTTCACAACTCCTGTAGCCCCTTCGCTATCTTCCCAAAACACATCATCATCATCATCTGTTGCTGGCTTAAAATAGGTAACACTATAATTACGACTTGTGCCGTCTAAATCGTGTCCACTTCCTTTAATTTCATACCAAGTATCATCAGCAACACCATTAGCATTTTCATCTTGCATAACCCAAATAATTCCTGGCTCTGCAGCACTTGAAAAAGCATTACCATACACAATAAAATCTGTAGCATCTGCAGTATTTAAAATGGTATGATCAAACCCTAATGTTATAGAACCTCCCCAAGCTCCTAAACTAACTAAACCGCTACTGCCTCCTACAACAGTCGCTGCTCCTCTATCATTTCCTAAATCTGTATTAATGTATTGTCCTGGAGCAGGGACATAATCTATTATTTCTGATACATAAGCCGTACTTGAAGAAGTCGTTGGGCGTATGTAAGCCTCTACAGTTATATTATAATTAAAGGTATAATCTCCACTCTCATTATAGGCATGGTAACTTAACGCGTACGCCCCTGAAGTTTCTGGAGTAAAATTGTAAGACGTTTCAGAAGACACTAAGCTATCACCTATAGTCCAAGCTGTAATATATTCATCGTCGTTTAAATTAAAAGCTTCAAAAGACTTGGTTTCACCCATGGTCATTTCAACATTTTGTTCTGCAACAGATAATTCTATTTCTGGTGCTAAAATAGGATCATCGTCAGACGAGCATGATAAACACAAAGCCGTACAGCCAATTAAAAATGCAATTTTGTTTGTTGTAAAATAATTTAAATTTTTCATTTTCTACTTCTATATTAATTATTCTGGTTGATATACAAATTGAATTTTGGATGGAATATCTCCGGTGACTACTTTCCACTTAAACTCTCCTTCTGAGTCAAAACAATACAAATCTCCAGGCGACACATAATCTTTTGCATCGGTGATATAAATATCTTCTGTCTCTGGATTTATGGCTATTCCATATGGAATCTGAATTAAATCTGAATTACCTTCGGCAAGAAAAGACCCCTCTAAAATGGTTTCGGTTGTGGTATCTAGCGTATTGTAAGAAATCACATTTTCACCTGTAAAATAATTAAAGGCTGTGCTAAAAATATAAGCGATATCATTATAAATAGTAAGATTGCTAACAGCCAAATCAAACTCTGTTTTTACAGTGTCTGTAGCTGTATCTACAACATATAATTTTGAAGGAGTTTCAAAATAATCACCACGAGACGACACATATAAATCGCCTTCACTATCAATTTTTAAACGGTGTAAATTAATAGCAACTTCAATACGATTTATTTCTGTAAAACTTTCAATATCTATTACCGAAATAGTAGATTCGTAATCTGGCGGACTATAACCTCCAGAATTAGCTACATAAATTTTATTATTATAAGCTACTAATTCTTCTGGCTGGCGGCCAACATCTACTTTACGGGTAACGCTTAAACTCGTTGTATCTATTTCGTGTACTTGTCCTTGCGTGGCACTATAATCGCCAATTTCTCCCAAGTAAGTACTTAAATAGGCTTTCCCGTTATAAAACGTGATATACCTACAATTATTTACATCTATTTGTTTAAGTTTTTCGCCCGTTGCCACATCTAAAACTTCAACTTTATTTGAAGCATTTATAACCACGTACATTTTAGATCCATAAATTCCGATATCATTACCAACATCTCCCAATCCTCCTACTTCTAAAGGATTCGCTGCAGCAAAACGATCGTGGGTATACTCGCCAGTTTCAAAATCCATATAATCTAAAGATGCTTTATTCATAGACATATTACCTTCATTTAAAACATAAAACCCTTTTAAAACATTCTCCGTATCGGGTTCTGTAGGTTGTTGTGTGTCATCGTCTGTTGTAATTGGATCGTCTGATCGACAAGACAAAAAGAATAAAAGCGACGCTAAAATGAGTACTTGTTTTTTCATAAGTATGGTTTAAAAATTTAAAGTTTAAAATTGAGTGTGAGTCTGTAAGAACGTCCAGGCATAGGGAAGTTTTTTATTACAGCATACTGCTGATCTAAAAGATTATTTACTTCTACCCCTAACATCACTTTAGTATTTAACACACCTAACGTATAATTTGCAGACAAGTCGTGTGTATACCAAGGCTCTAAATAATTAGAATTTATATTGGCTTTTTGGCTGTAACGCCCTCCAGTGTAAATAAAACTATAGTTAAGTTTAAAAGCTTTATAAGTAGCCATGGCCGTTGCACTTCCGCTATGTAAAGGGATATACGGAATCTGATCGCCATTTGTGTTACTATTAGGTGTGACATCTATGGCTTCTTGATACGTATAATTTAGAGTAGTAGTAATATTAAATTGATGTGATAATTTTATTGCAGATTTAAATCCTAGCTCGACACCTGTAGTTTCAACCTCATCTAAATTTAGCATGGTCCATCGAAACAGATTTGTCCCTGGTACTGCTACTATTTTATCGGTTATCCAGATTTTATAGACATCGGCTTGAAATTCAAAAAACGATTTTTGTTTAGAGTGTTGAAATGAAAACCCTAAATTAATCTGTTCTGAATATTCTGGATCTAAATAAGTATTTCCAACAAATGTGTAATACAAATCGTTAAATGTGGGCATTCTAAAAATCTTTTTATAAAAAGCTCTAAGTCTAAAATCCGAAGTTTTAAAGGGTTGTACGTTTACCATAAAAGATGGAGTAAACGCTTCAAAATCATCGGCAGAGTCATAAGCTTCGACAGTTTCGTTAACAGTTGTACTTAATACACTTAATTGCACATTAAACCGTTTAAAATACAGGTTACTTGCAAATGCATTTAGCATAGAAAAACGTTTAGGGTAGGCAAAACGATAAAGATTGGCATCGAGTGTACTTTCTTCAAAATCTGATGCTAAAGAGACGTTCCAAAAAGGTTTTAGTTTAACGGTATTTACGACTGAAGTATAATATGTTTTCTGAAAATATTTATTATCTAAAATCCCATCTAGAGATACAATTTCAGGGTCTAAATATCGGGTATGATCACTGGCATACTTAGCCCGAATTATATAAGAATAAGCTTCACTTACATGTTGTTTAAATTCGCCTTGTATAAAATTACTTTGGTCCCAAAGACGTTGTGGTCTACTAAAAACATTTGCCACAATAGCGCCAGGCAAACCACGTTCGGAATCAAAATGATAGTATTTAACATGCCAACTACTGTTGTGTGATGGTTTACCATATAAAGCCGCTTCTACACGATAAGATTTAATGTCGGCATTTTTCCGAATTGCAGTAGTGTCGTAACTACCGTTGGTATATTGAAACTTATATTCGCCATCTGCAGACACCATTTCTGCATTTAATCGTGCAGATATTTTATCATTTAGTTTATAATCTAAACCAAGAGAGGGGTTCATTAGCCCAAAAGAACCTGTTTTTACAGTGGCTTCGGCTTCATAATTTTTATGTAAAGAAAATGTTGGTGCTTTCGATTTTAAATAAATGCTATTAGCAGAAGCATACCCCTTTGCCGATTGCTCTAAATCTGTACGTTGTCCCTGGTAGAGACTAACTTGTTCCATATTATTCAAGGAATATTTACCCAAATCTACTTGTCCGTTTTGAGCATTCCCTAACCGCACACCATCATAAAATACAGCGGTGTGCTGCGACCCCATACTTCTAATATTAACTGTTTTTAAACCGCCAACTCCGCCATAATCCTTAAGCTGTACGCCACTAAAAAAACGTATAGCATCTGCTACACTTAAACTATTTAACTGGGTTAATGTTTCACTATTTAAAGTTTGTACAGGAACCGGAGATATATGTGTTAGGTGTTGCGTAGTGTTGTACTTTAATACAACTTCTTTTAAAGTTGTTGTAGATACGGAATCTAAATCTTGACACAAGGCAGTACTAGGCAGTACCATAAGTAAACACCCTATACAAACTTTATAATAAAACGTTTTAAACAAACTCACCTCTTATAATTTTATGCAAACGAGGTGAGTGCCATAGCAAAACTATGGTACTCTTATTGAGTAGAATGGTAAGATTCTAATCCCAGCTTTTATCCCCGAAAGCTATATGAATTACTAGAAAATGGCAGGTATTCTGACTTACTCCCTCCACCCGGCCTTCCCATTCTTAATAAACAGTGGCCATATTTTAGGCTTCGGTATTGAGCTTACAGCTGCGGGACAGTTTCGGATTTTCACCGAATTCCCTTTTAATGTTGTGAAAACACAACAACCATTTTCCCTCTATACTTTATATAAGGCGCAAATTTAATGAAATATTTAAATCCTAAATCATTTGAATTTACACCTCATAGCATTAAAATTATTTTTAAACTAATTTTATATCTCTTTTTATATCAAGAACATATTAGATAAAAAACGAGTCAAAAATATAGGGTCTTTGTATTATAATTAATGATTTATATCATATTTATCTATTAGAAATCACATTAAATACATGTGTGTAAATGTTTATTCTGTAAATACTAATTTAGAAATACGTCCTTTTCCAGCAGCGTATGCCGTAGAATCGTTTACAAATCGGATAGTGTAAAAAGCTTCATCGCTAATAGGTGTCCAAGTTAAACCTCCGTCATTTGAAATAGCTATGCCTTTAAAACTAACAGCAACTAAACTTTTGGCATCTTGATTTGGAATGTATTGTACACAACTTTTGTAACCAGGCTCTTCTCCATTAGCTACTAATTGCCAAGTCGTACCACCGTCACTAGTTTTCATTTTATTATTAGTGTTTATATCTGGTTTTGTATAATCACCACCAATTGCAAAACCATTAAACTCATCATAAAAATCAATAGAGTAAATGCCTTGTGTAACTTCAGAGTTTTTCATAGGTGTATCTATAGCGACCCAAGACACGCCCTTATTTGCAGTAAAATATATGATACCATTGTTAGTAGCAATCCAAGCTTTATCACCTAAGACTTTTATATTAGTATTGCTAGCAGCAAAAGCGCCTTCACCTTCAATTGCTCTAGGAAGCTGTTCACAAGATAGTTTATTCCAAGTTTCCCCTCCATCTCTAGTAATAATAATTGATAAGCATCCATTTACACTATCGCCTACCGCTATACCTTCTTTGTCATTCCAAAACGTCATGGCATCATAAAAAACGTCTTCGCCTTCTTCTTTGTAAACTAGTTTCATAGAGCCATCGTCTCCTGTTTTATATAACAAAGCTGGGCTCTCAATACTCAACATAAAAAAATCGTTAGTGGTATGTGCAACTGCTCTAAAATGCAAAGGGATAGTGTCGTAAATTTGAGTCCCAGTAGCCCATTGTTGTTTTTTTGGAAAATACAATCCATAAGCACCATTATTAGCCGCAAACGCCAATGTACCGTCCCCCATTAATTCTATGGCACGCACACTTATAGAGTCGTTATAAATATCTTGTACGGACACAGATGTATACGTTTTAAGCGTTTTTTTAACCTCTTGATTACAAGAAGTCATGAAAATAAAAAGTAAAAGGCTCGTTATTAGTCTCATTTATTAAAATTTTAGCTAAAAATAATTAATTAAACTTACCTTTGTTGCCTTAAATACACAAAATGCGATTACATAGAAATTTATGCTTTGCGGTAGTAGACGGATTAATGCAAATTTTTAACGATGGAATTTATGCCGACAAAGTTGTTCAACAATTATTAAAACGCGATAAACGCTGGGGAAGTCGTGACCGGGCTTTTGTTGCCGAAACCACTTACGATATTGTACGTTGGAAACGCTTATATGCTGAAATAGCAGAAATTAAAGAACCCTACGACAGAGATAACATTTGGAGAATGTTTGCTGTTTGGGCAACCTTAAAAGGGATTAAATTACCAGATTGGAAATATTTTGAAAACACGCCTACACGAAAAATTAAAGGCCGTTTTGATGAACTTTCAAAAATTAGAAAATTTAAAGAATCTATTCCGGATTGGATGGATGAAATAGGTGCTAAAGAATTAGGAGAAGCTCTTTGGACTAAAGAAATTGCGGCTTTAAACCAACAAGCAGATGTAGTTTTAAGAACTAATACTTTAAAAATTACAAAAGAGAAATTACAAGCAGAATTGTTTGATAATGATATTGAAACAGAATTTATTAAAGGCTATCCTAATGCACTTAAATTAGTAGAACGTGCTAACGTGTTTACAACCGAAGCTTTTAAAAAAGGATATTTTGAAGTTCAAGACGCTTCTTCTCAATTAGTTGCAGAATATTTAGAAGTACAACCAGGTATGCGTGTTATTGATACTTGTGCTGGAGCTGGAGGAAAAACGTTACACTTGGCTTCTTTAATGGAAAATAAAGGACAAATTATTGCTTTAGATATCTATGCACAAAAACTTTATGAATTAAAACGCCGTGCAAAACGTGATGGGGCTCATAATATTGAACCACGCCATATCGAATCATCTAAAGTTATTAAAAAACTATACGACAAAGCAGACCGTGTGTTAATTGATGCACCGTGTTCTGGATTAGGTGTGTTACGAAGAAATCCTGATGCTAAATGGAAATTACAACCGGAATTTTTAGATAAAATAAGAGCTACGCAACAAGAAATTATTCAAAAATATTCTAGAATGGTTAAATCTGGCGGACAAATGGTATATGCAACTTGCTCTATTTTACCTTCGGAGAATAGACAACAAGTTGACATTTTCTTAACATCTGAATTTGGAAAAGACTTTACATTTGTTCGTGACGAAAATATTTACGCTCATAAAACGGGATACGATGGATTTTATATGGCGTTACTAAAGAAAAAGTAACAACATTTTAATATCACCTCTTAAAAAGCTAGTAAAGATTTTTTCTCTACTAGCTTTTTTTATTTTCGTAAATTGAGCAATAAATCTAAATCAATTAAACTTAAAACACTTCTCTATGAAACACTTTTACATTTCGTTTTTATTACTTTTTACAACATTATTGGGCTATGCTCAATTAACACCTCCTGATGATTTACAAGCGTATTATAATACGGTTAACTTTACTAAAACAGGATTAGAACTTAAAGCAGATTTAAGTGCTGTAACGACTGCAAAACACGTTAAATATTTATCGTATACTCCAGAAGTTTGGGAAGCACTAAAAGTTACAGATTTAGATCCTACAAATTCAGACAATGTCCTTTTAGTATATGGCTACGATGATACTGATGGTAGCACCTCTACAGACAGAAGTAGATCTAAAAACAATAATGGAGGAAGTACTGGGCAATGGAATCGTGAACACATCTATCCAAAATCTTTAGGAACTCCTAATTTAGGAGAATCTGGTCCTGGCTCTGATGCTTTAATGTTACGCCCTAGCGATATTGCAAGAAATTCTGACCGCGGAAACTTAAAGTTTGCAGATGGAACAGGAACCTCTTTTCAAACTACAGATGGATGGTATCCAGGAGACGAATGGAAAGGTGATTGTGCACGTATTATTATGTATATGTATATAAGATACGGCGAACAATGTTTACCATCAAACGTTGGTTTTGGTAGTTCTGCAAATACTCCAGACGAGATGATTGATTTATTCTTAGAATGGAACGTAGAAGATCCAGTATCTGATTTTGAAAAACAAAGAAACGCATACCACGGAGACACAAGTAATACATATGCCCAAGGAAACAGAAATCCTTTTATAGACAATCCTTATTTAGCTACTGCTATCTGGGGAGGAGATGCTGCACAAAATTTATGGGATGGAAACACTGCTGAAGAAGATACTGAAGCACCAACAATGCCTACAGATTTAGCATATAGCGATGTTACTGAAACTAGCGCTACATTAACATGGACTGCCGCTACAGACAATGTGGCCGTAGCTTCTTACAATATCTTTATGGATGGTACATTCTTAACTAAAGCTTATACCAATTCAATTACTATTTCTGATTTAACAGCAGAAACTACTTATGCGTTTTCTGTTTCTACAGAAGATGCAGCAGGAAACACATCTGCTACTACTGCAGCAATAACATTAACGACTTCTGAAGCTATTGTTTATGAATACTGTACTTCTGAAAGTTTTGAAAATATAACCGGTAATATTAATACTTACTACGATGAAGTATCGTGGACTGGAGATAATGGATTAGAATGGACAGCTACAGATGCACGTATAGATCAAACCATAGATAACTCTAAAGCAATATGTGTTAGAGATGGTGTATTATCTGCAACAGAAACTTCTGGTGGTATTAGAGCCTTAACTGTTACAACTTTACGTGTGTTTAGTGGTGGATCTGGAACATTCGATTTAGTTGTTAATGGTACTGTTGTTGGACAAATTCCATATTCTGAATATGAAGAAACAACCACTATTGAAAATATTAATATTGCAGGCGATGTTACTATTGTGTTTAATAACAAAGCTACAAGTTCAGACCGCGTTGTAATAGATAATCTTGCTTGGACATGTTACGAAAACACAAACTCTGATTACTGTACAGAAGAATCATTTACAAATCTAACGTCTACTCAAGATATAAATGACAGTCAATATGCAGATAGAACATGGACCGGAGATAATGGTTTAGAATGGTCTGCAACAGGAGCAAGAATAGATTTAAGCAACAACTCAAGTAAAGTTATCACGATTAGAAACGGTGTTTTAACAGCACCAGAAACTTCTGGTGGTATTGGTTCATTAACCGTAACAACTCTACGTACTTTTAGTGGTGGTTCTGGAACATTTGATTTGGTTGTTAATGGTAGCGTAGTAGGACAAATTCCTTATGGCGAAGAAGAATTAACTACTACTTTAGAAGACATTAATGTTTCTGGTACAGTAGCTGTTGTTTTAAACAATATATCGTCTACTTCAGATCGCGTCATGATTGATGATTTAAAATGGACTTGCTACGATGCTGCTTTAAGTATTGAAGAAGATACCTTATCAAACATTAAAGTATATCCTAACCCAATGAATTCTACTTTAAACATAGCTTTACCAAATGGTAACGCTACCCAAATTAGCATCTACAATATGTTAGGAAAACGTGTTATTTCTAAAACCATACAGGCTAACACTAGTATTGATACTAAAAACTTACAATCGGGTGTTTATATTTTAAGAATGACACAAGACAACGCAACAATTACTAAGAAGTTAATTAAAAACTAATATTCTTATTTTTAATCAAAACAATTTATAAAGCGACCTATTTAGGTCGCTTTTTTCATGGGTAAAAAGCTGTAAGTATCGAAAAAAAAGACTGTTTATTTTTTAAAAAAATATCGCTAAAAAACACTAATTTTGTCCTTTCTTAAAAAACAACGCAAATCTGAACATATGATTCATTTCTTTGGAAACGTAAACAGTAAATTATTTGCTGTACAAACAGTTAAAGAATTATCCCCTGAAACCATTTCAAAACTAACATGGCTTTTTGGCAACCAGCCTAAGCTTGAACAAGCATCTATCGATGCTTTTTTTGTTGGTCCTCGTGCCGCCATGATAACACCTTGGAGTACAAATGCAGTAGAAATAACCCAAAATATGGGAATTCAAGACATTATTAGAATTGAAGAATTTGAAGCTGTTTCTGAAGATTATTCTGATTTTGACCCTATGATTTCTCAAAAATTTAAAGGGTTAAACCAAGATTCGTTTACTATTGATATTCAGCCAGAACCGGTTTTAAACATTGAAGATATTGCAGCCTATAACACCCAAGAAGGTTTGGCTTTAAGCGACGAAGAAGTGACATATTTAGAAGGTGTAGCTAAGAAAATTGGTAGACCGTTAACAGATTCTGAAGTTTTCGGATTTTCGCAGGTAAATTCAGAGCACTGTCGTCATAAAATCTTCAACGGTACCTTTGTTATCGATGGTGAAGAAAAAGAGGTATCATTATTTAAAATGATTCGCGAAACATCAAACAAAAATCCTAACGATATAGTTTCGGCATATAAAGATAATGTGGCTTTTGTAAAAGGTCCAGTGGTAGAACAATTTGCACCAAAAACTGCAGATAAACCTGATTTTTATGAAACTAAAAATTTTGAATCTGTAATTTCATTAAAAGCAGAAACACACAATTTCCCAACTACTGTAGAGCCGTTTAATGGGGCTGCAACAGGTTCTGGAGGAGAGATTCGCGACAGACTTGCTGGAGGAAAAGGGTCTTTACCCTTAGCAGGAACTGCGGTTTATATGACGTCTTACTCGCGTTTAGAAGAAAACCGCCCTTGGGAACAAAAATTTGATGCACGTCCGTGGTTATACCAAACCCCAATGGACATTTTAATAAAAGCTAGTAATGGGGCTTCAGACTTCGGAAACAAATTCGGACAACCTTTAATTTCTGGTTCTGTCTTAACATTCGAGCATGACGAAAATGCCTCATCAAGCACTTCAAAAGCTAGAAAATTAGGGTACGATAAAGTCATTATGCAAGCTGGAGGTATTGGTTACGGTAAAGCCGAACAAGCCTTAAAAGACACCCCAAAAGAAGGCGATAAAATTGTTATTCTAGGTGGTGAAAACTACCGTATTGGTATGGGTGGTGCAGCAGTATCATCGGCAGATACTGGAGAGTTCGAATCTGGAATCGAGTTAAATGCAGTACAACGTTCTAACCCAGAAATGCAAAAACGTGCTGCCAACGCCGTTCGTGGTATGGTTGAAAGCGACGAAAATTTTATCGTTTCTATTCACGACCATGGTGCTGGCGGACACTTAAACTGTCTGTCTGAATTGGTTGAAGACACGGGAGGAAAAATTGAATTAGACCAATTACCTGTTGGAGACCCTACCCTATCTGCAAAAGAGATTATTGGTAACGAATCTCAAGAGCGTATGGGATTAGTCATTGCCGAAAAGCATTTAGAAACGTTACATAAAATTGCCGACAGAGAACGTTCTCCTATTTACGATGTTGGAGAAGTTACAGGGAATAACCGCTTTACTTTTGAATCTAAGTTAACTGGAGAAAAACCAATGGATTTGGCTTTAGAAGATATGTTTGGTAGTTCGCCTAAAACCATAATGACAGACAATACCATTGTCAGAAAATATAAAAATCCGCGTTACAAATCTAAAAATTTAAAAATCTATTTAGAGCAAGTGTTGCAGTTAGAAGCTGTGGCTTGTAAAGATTGGTTAACAAACAAAGTAGATAGATGTGTTGGTGGTAAGGTTGCTAAACAACAATGTGTTGGTCCATTACAAATTCCGTTAAATAATGTTGGTGTTATGGCATTAGATTATAACGGAAAAGAAGGAATTGCTACATCTATTGGCCATGCACCTATTTCGGCTTTAATTCAGCCAGATGCAGGTAGTAGAAATGCCATTACAGAATCACTTACCAATATTATTTGGGCACCTTTAAAAGATAATTTAAAAAGCGTATCCTTATCTGCAAACTGGATGTGGCCGTGTAAAAACGAAGGTGAAGATGCTCGTTTATATAAAGCCGTACAAGCCGTTTCAGAATTTGCAATCGACTTGGGGATTAATGTTCCTACAGGAAAAGATTCACTTTCTATGAAGCAAAAATATCCTAACGAAGAGGTTATTGCTCCAGGAACAGTTATTATTTCTGCAGCAGGACATTGTAACGAAATTACAAAGGTTGTAGAACCGCTTTTAAAAGCTAATGCCGGCAACATTTACTATATTAATATCTCTCAAGACGACTTTAAATTAGGTGGAAGTTCGTTCTTCCAAGTGCTTAACGCCATCGGAAACGACACACCTGATGTTAAGAGTACAGACTTTGTTAAAACTGCTTTTAATACCATTCAAGATTTAATTAAAGCAGATAAAATTAAAGCAGGTCACGATATTGCTTCAGGAGGATTAATAACTACTTTATTAGAGTTGTGTTTTGCAGATGTAAATTTAGGAGCAGATTTTGATTTTACAGCTTTAAATGAAGAAGATTCATTAAAATTATTATTCTCTGAAAATGCAGGATTAGTATTCCAAGCCGATGCTTCAGTAGAAGAACACTTTGCAAATGCAGGTGTAGAAGTCTTTAACATTGGAACAGCAAATAATTCAGGACAAATAAGCATTAAAAACCACGAAGAAGTTTTCGCTTTCAATATTTCTGAAATGCGCGACGTTTGGTATAAAACATCGTATTTATTAGACAAAAAACAAACGGCAAATAACGTGGCAGAGGCACGTTACGAGAACTACAAAAATCAGCCACTACAGTATACATTCCCTAAAAACTTTACAGGTAAACTAACTAAAATTGATGCGAGCCAGCCAAGACCAAAAGCAGCCATACTTCGTGAAAAAGGAAGTAATTCTGAACGCGAAATGGCTAATGCTATGTATTTAGCTGGTTTTGATGTTAAAGACGTACACATGACCGATTTAATTTCTGGTCGTGAAACCCTTGAAGACATTCAATTTTTAGGTGCTGTGGGAGGATTTAGTAATTCAGATGTTTTAGGTTCTGCTAAAGGTTGGGCAGGAGCTATTAAATATAACGACAAAGCGAATAAAGTTATTCAAGATTTCTTCGCTAGAAAAGACACCTTATCTGTTGGTATTTGTAATGGTTGCCAATTATGGATGGAATTAGAATTAATTAATCCAGAGCACGACGTTCACGGAAAAATGCTTCATAACGATTCTCATAAGCACGAAAGTTCATTCACGTCTGTAAAAATTCAGAAAAATAATTCGGTAATGTTATCGAGTTTAGAAGGCAGCACTTTAGGTGTTTGGATTTCTCATGGTGAAGGAAAATTTAATCTTCCTAAAGAAGAAAGCGCTTATAATATTGTTGCAAAATACGGTTACGAAAGTTATCCAGCAAACCCGAATGGTTCAGACTATAATACAGCCATGATGTGTGACGCTACAGGAAGACATTTAGTAACGATGCCACATATAGAACGTTCAACATTTCAATGGAACTGGGCAAATTATCCAGAAGGCAGAACAGATGAAGTTTCGCCTTGGTTAGAAGCGTTTGAAAATGCTAAAAAGTGGATTACGTCTAATACAAAATAAATTTCATTACTTTCGTTTATATAAACGGTCCCAATGAAACAACTATTATTAGTCATAATTCTCTTAACTAATACAATTATAGTTGCACAAAATTCAACGCATCAGCATGGCATTGATGCGTTGAAAGTGCAAATTAGTTCTGAATCAAATAAAGGGCAAAAATTAAAATTATTAGATAGTTTAACAAACCTTACTTTTCAAAAAACAGAACTAGGTTTCGACTCTATATGTAGAGCTACTATAAACTATGCCATTGACATAGATTCTCTTAATCTAGCGTCTATAAACACCCAGAGACTTATAAATTATTACAATAATGTTTTGGGCGAACCGGAAGAAGGCATTACTATTTTCAATACTTATTTTAAACTTGTAAAAGACAAAATATCAGACAGAAATCTTGCTGGCATATATATAGATGCTGGAGATAGTTATTATTTTATAAAAGAAGTAGACACAGCCATGTCGTATTACGATAAGGCTATAACATATGCTGAAAAATCTGGAGATAACCGAGTAAAAGCTTTTGGATTCTTAAACCAAGGTTATGCATATATAGACGAAGGTCAATTCCCTAAAGCATCGCAAAGCCTACAAGAAGCTTCTAAAATTTTTGTTACAGTAAAAGACACCTTCAACATTATTGCTTCTAAAAATGCTTTGTCTATTTTATACAGCGAGAATGGTTTTTTAAAAGAAGCAAAAGAAGAGCGTGATCAAGCCATAGCATTAGCAGAATTAACAAAAAATTATGGTTTACTTGTATCCTTATATGTTAACAGAGCATCAGATTACAAAAAACAAGATTTACAACAAGAGCGCATAAAAAACTTACATAAAGCGGTTGAGGTAAATAAAAAATCAGACAATTACGAGTTCTTTAAGCCAATAATATTAAATATTTTAATTATTGCTTATGCAGAAAACGATAGTATAACCAAGGCAAGATCCTACTTAAAAACATTAAAAGAAGATAAAAAGAATATTGAAGGCATTTACGAGAATTATTACTACAGAGCCTGTAGTCATTTAGCTTATGCGGAAAAGGATTATACTACCGCCTTACAATGGAATTTAAAGTATCTTGATGTTGCAAAACACTCCAACAGCATTGAAAGTGTAGAAGATGCCGAAACTTTACTAGCTAAAATATACGAAAAATTAAACCTATATGAAGATGCATACACCCACTTAAAAGCTTCAAAGAAAATTGAAGATTCTTTAAAATCTATTCAAAAAAACAATGCGTTAAGTTATTACCAAACGCTTTACGAGACCAACAAACGCGATCAAAAAATAAAAGATCAGAACAATGAAATTCTATTATTAGACGAACAAAATAGCAGAAAAGCTCAATTATTTTGGTTAAGCATAATTATTCTTATTGCTATTTTTTCTATTATTTATTTATGGCGCTCACGTAAATACACCCAAAGAAACATACAGCTTCAAAAAACCTTTGCTCAAGATCTTATACAGAGCGTTGAAGCTGAACGAAAACGCATTTCAAGCGAACTACATGATAGTGTGGGACAAAGCTTATTACTCATTAAAAATAAAATCTTCTTAGAGAATAAAAACACTACAGACACAGCTTTAGTAGATGGCGCTATTAATGAAGTAAGAACCATATCTCAGCAATTACATCCATTTCAATTTGAAACGTTAGGCTTAATAAAATCTATCAAAAATACGATAGAAAATTTTCAAAAAAATTCAACCATATTCTATTCCGAAGATATCGAAATAGATACCCTAGATATTCCGAAAGATAAAGAAATTTACATCTATAGAATGATTCAAGAATGCTTAAACAATGTCGAGAAACATTCTAAAGCCAACGCTTGTATTGTAAGTCTTAGTAATTTAAAAGATGCTGTTATCTTTCAAATAAAAGACAACGGTATTGGCTTTGATATTACCGAAAACTCAAAATTACTAAATAGCTTAGGAATGAAAACTTTAAAAGAACGTGCTAGATTAGTTGGTGCACAACTAAGTATAGATTCTACTAAAGGGAAAGAAACAATTATTCAAATAAAAATTCAAAAAAAATAAAACATGTCTACTACTATTTTACTTGCAGACGACCACCCTTTATTGTTAAATGGGACCAAAGAGTTTTTAGAAAAAAAATGGTTTAAAGTTATTTCAACAGCCACAGATGGAAATACAGCATATCATAAAATTATAGATTTAAAACCCGACATTGCAATTTTAGATTTTGATATGCCAAAACTAAATGGTTTAGAAATAGCACTACAACTTAAACGACATCAAGCCCACACAAAAGTTATCATTTTAACCTTACATAAACAAGAATCTATTTTAAAAGAAGTTGGCAAATCTATACATGGTTATCTCACTAAAGACAGTGCTCTAGAAGAGTTAGAATCCTGCTTAGAACACATAAATAACAACACCAATTACATTGGCGAAAACTTAAAAAGCAACTCTTTATTTAACGTTAAAGCAGATGCTAATATTGTAAAACTCACGCCCAGTGAACTAAAAATTTTAAGCTATTTAAATAAAAACCTAAATAGCAATCAAATCGCTGAAGAATTATTTATATCTAAGCGTACTGTTGAAAAGCACCGAAGTAATATTATAAAAAAATTAGAAATAGATACTACAAACCAAAATGCCCTTTTTGTTTGGTTAAAAACACATCCTAATATATTTAATACGTAGACCTACGCATTGTATAAACTAAATAACATGCATACTTTAGCAGTGTTAATCAATATAACACTGCTATTAATCTAATTTTTTTAAGACCCCAAAGGGTGTTTCTTTTATAGAAACACCCTTTTTAAATTAAATCCATTTATAAAATATAGCGTTTATTTAATTACAATTTTTTTAGAAACATCTTGTACTTTTACTATATAAGTTCCCGTTTTAAGTGTACTAACCAAAAGTTCTGCTTTGGTAGTATTGCAATACGTTTTTAAAACTATTCGGCCAGACATATCTGCGATTTCAACCGTTCCTAAAATACGATTACCTAAAGACACATTAATATAATCGCTCTTAGACGGCAATGGATAAATAAGAAGTTTAGTATCTTGTATGGATGCCTCACCAATACCCAGAGTAGATTTTCCTCCAAAACCAACTGTTACTCCAACATCTAATTGACTATAAGGAAAAGATACACCTCCTGCATTTAACTCTTCTGCTCCTACATCAAAGTTACTAGGTCTTATCCCTCCAAGAATATCTTCAGTTAAAAATGAATACGATCCTTTTCCTGCATTAACAGCATCACTACCAGCCACTATGCGATAAAAATTATCTTGAGAAGACAATAGTCCAGACGTTACAGATATATTTCCATCTGCATCAGTATCTATATCCCAAGTCCCATTTTGTTTAATATTTCCCTCAAACTTAGATAAAGTGCCGATAAGTTCTGTAATTACTTGAATGGCTTTAACCGTATTCTCGTAAATCAAGTTATTAGCTACAATTACATTTTCTGGAGCAAGCGTATTTGTACTTTTAATTTTAGTCCCTATTCTTAATCCGTAGTCACAATCAACAAAAGTATTATTTACAATATTCACATTTTTAACCTGATAATATTCATTTAATGAGCTATCAGGTTTTCCGTTAGACACATTAATTCCGCCCGTTCCTCCAGAAGTAGATCCGTCTGGCTTTTTAGAATTAACACCTTCAATATAATTATTATAAATATTATGATTTTCTCCCATAACACGTATCCCCCCGCTAAACACGTTTTTATTCGCAAAAAAGAAATTGTTATATACTTCACAGCCATTACCATGACGCAATGTAAGTGCGCCTTGATAATCTTCAAATGTGTTATTGTAGTATTTATTCTTTCCGCTTTTATTTGAAATCACTTCAATTTCGCCACTAAAATTGTAGAAATAGTTATTGTAAACTTCGCTGTAAGAATCGGATAAAGATGTTGAACTACTTCCTAATCTAATGGCATCTTGATCGTTTAAATCATTGATTTCCCCCACAGGAGTTCTATCTGCAAAATAATTATGATGAATTTTATGATAATTTGCCTCTGTAGAGCTTCTGTTATCATTAATAATACTACCTACCCCATGTTTTCCTATAAAAGAAGAATAACTTACCTCGTTATGAGTTCCTCTTAATAAAATCCATTTAAACGTTTCTTTTTCTTGGGCGTTTGTACCATTGTAAGCGTCTATTTTAATATCTGTTACAGTGCAATAATTACAATCTTGAGCCGATTTAAATTCTATTACTGGAGTATCTGTATCTATGTTTGAAGCATTTTGAAAAACGATGCCTTTAAAGATTATATACTTCCCTCCTAATTTAACATGAGAATTTCCTTCAAAAAACACACTACCAGACGTTTGTGCTTCTATAATTATAGGCTGATCTTGAGTACCTGATTTGTTAATACTCAATTCAACATTAGTCCACGTTTTATTAGCTAGAGTAATTGTACTACCTGGTGTAGCGTTGGCTAAAGCCGACTCTAATTGGGTTGTTGTACTCACCACTTGTCCATAAGAACTTGCGGTAAATAGCAATGCAAAAGCAAATACATAATTAGTTACTTGGGTTATTGTCATGATAGTTAATTTAGTTATAAAGTAGTCTGTTGTAACATTTTAGTAAACGTTAAAATTTATCTCAAATATAACTAAAAACTAGACGACAAGAACAGTAATTATATCGGGTTACTTTTATAAAAATTAGCCACGATTTGATCGTAACTTTTAATGGATTTTTTAATCCAATCCATGCGTTTTTCTAACTGTTCGTTTTCAGAAAGCTGCCATTCAATATCTGTTCGTTTTAACTTTGTAGTAACATGTTGTAAAATAATCGCTGCAGAGACAGAAATGTTTAAACTCTCGGTAAATCCAACCATCGGAATTTTTAAAAAACAATCTGCTTCATCTAAAACTGCTTGAGACAAGCCTTCAGTTTCTCGTCCAAAAAAGAAACACGACGGTTTATTAATATTAAAATCATGTAACTCACAATCATTTTCGTGTGGCGTGGTTGCAACTATTTGATATCCTTTTTGTTTTAAATCTGAAATACAATCTTTTACATGATTATATCGATTTAAGTCCACCCATTTTTGAGCCCCCATAGCAATCTCTCGGTCAATGCGTTTTGAGTTTGTTTCTTCAACAATATTTACTTCCTGTATACCAAATACATCGCAACTTCTTATAACTGCACTGGTATTATGCAACTGATACACATCTTCAGTAGCCACAGTAAAATACTTGGTACGTTCCGGTAACACAGCGTCAAATCGTGCTTTACGTTCGGGCGTTATTATATTTTCTAAATGTTCTAGCAGTTTTAAATCGATCATGAATATAAATTCAGTTTTATGAATTGTCGAATTTATAAAAATGATTTCTTATTTTTAAATTATGAAACATATAGTTGTACTTAGTGGCGCAGGAGTAAGTGCCGAAAGTGGTTTAAAGACTTTTAGAGATGCAGATGGTTTATGGGAAGGACATAATGTTATGGATGTTGCAACGCCAGAAGGCTTTGCTAAAAACCCAGAATTAGTTTTAACCTTTTATAACGAACGGCGCAAGCAATTGTTAAATGCAAAACCTAACAGTGCACATTACGACTTAGCCGCATTAGAAAAACAATATAAAGTAACAATAATTACGCAAAATGTAGACGATTTACATGAACGTGCAGGTAGTACAAATGTATTACATTTACATGGAGAGTTATTAAAAGCTAGAAGTGTAGATAACCATGAAATATTACCTTGGGATACAGATATAAAACTTGGAGATCTATGCGCAAAAGGACACCAAATACGGCCACATATCGTTTGGTTCGGAGAGGCTGTACCCATGATAGATCCAGCAATAGACGTATGTAAAACGGCCGACATATTAATTATTGTCGGGACCTCTATGCAAGTATATCCTGCCGCAGGTTTAAAAGATTATGTCCCTGATGGCACACCTATTTTTTACATCGATCCAAACCCTGCAAAAATTTACGACAAGCATATTAATACAATCAAAGAAAAAGCTTCTACAGGTATGAAAACTGTAATAAAAGCGTTATCTTCTCAGTAAAATCTAAACAGAAAACCCTAATCAAAAAAGATTAAAACTGTTGTAAATTAATATTCTTTATACTACTTTTAGTTGATGACAGATGCCGAAATAGAACAAGAAAATGCAGCTATTGCAAAAGCCTATAAAGACCTTTTAAAGGTTAGTTACCGCACGCTTACAGATGATGATAAGAAACTAATTAGAAAAGCGTTTGACGTTGCTGTAGAAGCACATAGCGAACAACGCAGAAAATCTGGAGAAGCCTATATATTCCATCCCATAGCGGTAGCGCGTTTAGTTGCAAAAGAAATTGGATTAGATGCAACTTGTATTGCTGCAGCGCTTTTACATGATGTTGTAGAAGACAATCCGAATTACACCATTGAAGATATAGAAAATCTTTTTGGAAAAACCGTAGCCATAATTGTTGAAGGTTTAACCAAAATTTCTTCCATGCAAAAAGATATGGAAGATGTTTCTCTTCAAGCAGAAAACTTCCGTAAAATGCTACTTACTCTTAATGATGATGTTCGCGTTATCATTATTAAAATAGCAGACCGTTTGCACAATATGCAAACCATGGATTCTATGCGTGCTGACAAACAAATTAAAATTGCCAGCGAAACCCTTTACATCTATGCGCCCTTAGCACACCGTATTGGACTTTATAATATTAAAACAGAATTAGAAGATTTAGGATTAAAATATACCGAACCTGAAGTATATTTTGACATACTAAATAAAATAAAGGAAAGTAAAGAAGAGCAAGACGAATATATACGAGAGTTTAATGAGTTAATAGAAAAATCACTAGATAAAGAAGGCTTACATTATACTATTAAAGGACGTCCAAAATCGATATTTTCTATTCGTAGAAAAATGTTAAAACAAGGCGTGTCTTTTGATGAAGTCTACGATAAGTTTGCTGTTAGAATTATATATAAAAGTGATGCCGCTAACGAAAAGTTTTTAGCTTGGAAAATCTATTCCATAGTTACTGATCATTTTCGTCCAAACCCTACACGGTTAAGAGATTGGATTTCATCACCAAAATCTACGGGTTACGAGGCCTTGCACATTACGGTAATGGGACCTAAGGGCCGTTGGGTAGAAGTACAAATACGCAGTGAACGTATGAACGAAATTGCTGAAAAAGGGTACGCTGCACATTACAAATACAAACAAGAAACAGAGAAAGAAGACAGTTTAGACACTTGGGTTGCTAAGCTACAAGAAGCCTTAGAAAGTAACGAAACCAATGCTGTAGATTTTGTTGAGCAATTTAAACTTAACTTATATTCAAAAGAAATATTTGTATTTACTCCTAAAGGAGATTTAAAATCGTTACCAAAAGATGCAACACCATTAGACTTTGCTTTCAATATACATACCGAAGTTGGTATGCATACCAGAGGTGCCAAAGTTAACGGTAAACTTGTACCCCTAAGTTTTAAATTACATAGTGGTGACCAAGTAGACATTTTAACATCAGAAACCGCTAAACCTAATGCTAACTGGCTGGATTATGCCACAACAGCTAAAGCTAGAAGCAAAATTAAATCGGCTTTAAAAGAAGATAAAAAACGTATTGGAGAAGATGGTAAAGAAATTTTAAGACGTAAATTAAAACAACTTAAAATTGATCTTAACGAAAAATCTGTAAATGAACTGGTTCATTTCTTTAAACTTAAAACCAGTTTGGACCTTTTTTACCGCATTGGTATTGGAGCAATAGACAATACCATGTTAAAATCTTATGCTTCTTCTAGAAGTAATGCTTTAGTAAGCTTCTTTAAAAATAAAATTACACGCCGTGCAAACGTATCTAAAGAAGAGCTTGAAAAAGAAGAAGTTACTTCTAAATATGATTTACTTGTTTTTGGAGATGAAGAAGAAAAATTAGATTATAAATTATCCAATTGTTGCAACCCAATACCTGGAGATCAAGTATTTGGATTTATATCTATAAATGATGGTTTAAAAGTTCACAAAAAAAATTGTCCTAATGCTGTATCTTTGCAATCTAATTACGCATATAGAATAATTCAGGCCAAGTGGATCGATTCGTCTCAGCAAGCTTATTCTGCGCAATTAATTTTATCGGGAATAGATAATATTGGAATTGTAAATGAAATTACAAAAATCATTTCATCCAATATGCATGTTAATATTAAAAGTATAAGTTTTAAAACAAACGACGGACTTTTCTCAGGTAAATTGAATGTAATTGTAAAGAATAATTCAATGCTAAATAAATTAGTTATGAATCTTAAAAAAATTAATGGTATAGATAAAGTGTCTAGAATCTAAAAATATATGTAAATTTGCGGTTGAAATTATGAGTTTAAAATCAGATACAAAAAACCAGGACATTGTAAAGAATGTCTTCACTAAATTTTTAGAGGATAACGGGCACCGTAAAACACCTGAACGTTACGCCATACTTCAAGAAATTTACGATAGCGAAGTACACTTCGATATAGAATCTTTATACCTGAATATGAAGAACAAAAAATATCGTGTAAGTCGTGCTACACTTTACAATACTATTGAGCTTCTCCTAGATTGCGGCTTAGTAAGAAAACACCAGTTTGGTCAAAATCAAGCACATTACGAAAAATCGTATTTCGATAAACAACACGATCACGTCATTTTAACAGACACTGGCGAAGTAATCGAATTTTGCGATCCAAGAATTCAATCTATCAAAAAAACTATTGAAGAGGTTTTTGATATTGAAATAAAAAATCATTCGCTATATTTCTATGGCAACAGAAAAATAACAACCAAATAATAAATTTTTATAATGGCAGTAGATTTACTACTAGGGTTACAATGGGGAGACGAAGGCAAAGGAAAAATTGTTGACGTTCTTACCTCAAAATATAATGTTATTGCTCGTTTTCAGGGTGGTCCAAATGCAGGACACACACTAGTTTTTAACGGTAAAAAACACGTTTTACACACCATTCCTTCAGGTATTTTCCATGATGATGCTATGAATTTAGTAGGTAACGGTGTGGTTATAGACCCAGTAATCTTTAAGAAAGAATTAGATAAGCTAGAAGAACAAGATGTAGATTACAGAAAGTCACTTCTTATTTCACGTAAAGCACATATAATTTTACCAACACACCGTTTGTTAGATGCAGCTAGTGAAACCTCTAAGGGAAAAGCTAAGATTGGCTCTACTTTAAAAGGTATTGGCCCAACTTATATGGACAAAACAGGTCGTAACGGTATGCGAGTTGGAGACTTAGAATTAGAAGATTGGAAAGACCGCTATAGAGCTTTGGCTGATAAGCATGAAGCTATGATTGGTTTTTACAATGTTGAAATTCAATACAATTTAGCAGAACTTGAAACTGAATTTTTTGAAGCTGTTGAAGTCTTAAAATCTTTAAAATTTATTGATTCTGAAGAATATGTGTACCAAGCTCAAAAAGCAGGAAAAACCATACTTGCAGAAGGTGCTCAAGGTTCACTTTTAGATATCGATTTCGGAACATATCCATTTGTAACATCTAGTAATACCACTGCTGCAGGGGCTTGTACAGGCTTAGGAGTTGCTCCTAACCAAATTGGTGAGGTATTCGGGATATTTAAAGCATATACTACACGTGTAGGTTCTGGGCCATTCCCAACAGAATTATTTGATGAAGATGGTGCAACAATGGCTAAAGTAGGACACGAATTTGGTGCAACTACAGGACGTGCGCGTCGTTGTGGTTGGTTAGACCTTGTGGCTTTAAAATATGCTTGCCAAGTTAATGGTGTAACACAACTTATGATGATGAAAGCAGATGTATTGTCTGGTTTTAAAACATTAAAAGTATGTACTGCTTATAAATATAAAGGAGAAGTAATCGAACATTTCCCTTATAATATAGAACCAGAAAATGTAGAGCCAATTTATACTGATTTTGAAGGATGGAGTGAAGATTTAACTAAAATGTCTGAAGACTCTCAACTTCCTAAATCTTTAAATGCCTATATCGAATTTTTAGAAAAAACCTTAGAAACACCTATTACTATTGTTTCTGTAGGTCCAGATAGAAAAGAAACTATTTTTAGATAAATTTAAGTTTTAATCACTTATAAAAACCTGCTTTTATTCATTTTAAGCAGGTTTTTTTTATCTTAAATGTTTTACAAATCACTGTCGAAAATCATTTATATCCTTATTTTTGCCACAAATATTCCAAATTGAAAACAGTTAAATTACACTATCTATTTATTATATTCTTTTTTATTACGGTTGGTATGCTTAATGCACAACAACAAAAACGTATTAAAATTGAATATTCTGGTTTTTTAACCACCAGTGAAGCCAAATATCCTGGAGCTAAAATTTTAACTCGAGACGATTCTGGACAAATTCACATTATTCACGAAGGTGTAAATATGTGGTGCGATCAAGCCATTTTTTATAGTAATGAAGATTTCATAGAAGCATACGGAAATGTTAAAATGAAACAAGGTGACACTATAAATATGGATGCAAAATATGTAGAATACAGCGGAAAAACCAAATTAGCATTTGCTAGTGGTAATGTAGTTTTAACCGAACCTAGTTCTGTTTTAACTACAGATACCTTATATTTTGATCGTGCAAAACAACAATCTTTTTATAAAAGTGGTGGTACTGTAGTTCGGGATTCTTCAGGAACAATTACGAGTACAATCGGGCGCTATTACATGAACCTAAAAAAATATCAATTTGTAAAGAAAGTAAAACTAGTTAACCCACAATATGTATTAGATACCGAACAGTTAGATTATTACACAGAAAATGCTCTAGCTTACATGTATGGTCCCAGTACAATTACTGGAGAAACTTCTAAAATATATTGCGAACGCGGTTTTTACGATACCAAAAGCGACATTGGTTATTTTATAAAAAACTCTAGAATAGATTACGATAACCGAACAATAGAGGGTGATAGTTTGTACTTTGATAGAAGCAAAAGCTTTGCTTCTGCAACAAATAACATAACCGTTACAGACACTCTAAATAATAGTGTAATTAAAGGTCATTATGCAGAAGTTTTTAGAGAAAAAGACTCTGTTTTCATTACCAAACGAGCCTTGGCTATTTCAGTACAAGAGCGCGATTCTCTATACATCCATGGAGATACACTAATGGTAACAGGGAAACCAGAACACCGAATAACTCGAGCCTTTAGAAATGTAAAAATGTATAAATCTGATATGAGTGGTAAAGCAGATTCTATTCATATGGACCAACAAACCGGTTTAACCCAACTTATAAACCTTTCAGAATTATCTCCTAAAGACAATTTTGCAGTTAAACGACGCCCTATAATTTGGAATCTAGGCAATCAAATGACAGGAGATACTATTCATATTAAATCCAACGCAAAAGAAGAGCGACTAGACTCTCTTATTGTCTTTGAAAACGCATTTATAATAAGTAAAGACACTATTGGCAAAGGATTTAATCAAATTGCAGGACAAAGATTATACGGTTTATTTAACGACAAAAATCAATTAAAACAAGTAGACATTATAAGAAATGCAGAGTCTATATATTATGCAAGGAATGATAAACAAGAGTTAATAGGAATAGAAAAATCTAAATCTGCAAACATCTCTATGTTCTTTAGCGAAAATGAGATTATCGAATTAAAAAAGATTAACCAAGTAGATGGGACGCTATTTCCAGAATCTAAATACCCTGCCAATGCCACAAAATTAAGAGGTTTTGACTGGCGCGAGGAAGAACGTCCTAAAAGTGTAGAAGATTTATTTAAAGATGATCCACCATTAAATCTACCTGTAATAAAAGGCCTTGAGCCTTATATACCCCAAGACAATTTCTTTGATGAAGAATTATTAAATCGAGCCGAAAAAGCCGAAGACACTAATAAATCTAAAAATGTTCAAAATCCAAGTAAAGCCTCAAGACATATTCCAAGTAAAGATTCTATTCAAAATTTAAAGCCTAATGTAAAACAACCAGCAACTTTACAAAAAGAAGCAAACGATTAAGCAACTTAATATGATGAAAGACCAATTCTTTAAATATCAAGCACAGACTTCTCCTTTCCCTTTAGCCATGGAGATATCTCAAGCAAAAGGTTCATACATTTACGATACGGATAACAAGGCATATTTAGATTTTGTTGCAGGAGTTTCGGCTTGTAGTTTAGGGCATTGTCACCCAAAAGTTGTCAATGCTATTAAAACACAATTAGACCAATACCTACACGTAATGGTTTATGGCGAATACATACAAGGTCCGGCAGTAGCTTTAGCTCAATTTATTGCAGACCATACACCAGAACCTTTAGAACAAACTTATCTTGTAAATTCTGGTACAGAAGCTATTGAAGGTGCTCTAAAATTAGCCAAACGTGCCACTGGACGTAGTGAAATTATAGCTGCAAAACATGCTTACCATGGAAACACTATGGGATCTATGAGTGTTATGGGGTATGAAGAACGTAAACAAGCCTATAGACCTTTAGTACCCGGTACTAAATTAATTACGTTTAATAACGAAAAACATTTAGAAGACATCACTACCAAAACGGCTGCTGTAATTCTAGAAACTATTCAAGGAGGAGCTGGATTTATAGAACCGATTAACGGATATCTAAACAAAGTAAAAAAACGTTGCCAAGCCGTTGGAGCTCTTTTAATTTTAGATGAAATACAACCCGGAATTGGACGTACAGGGAAACTTTTTGGCTTCGAAAATTACGACTGCGTTCCAGACATATTAGTAATGGGAAAAGGGTTAGGTGGCGGAATGCCTATAGGAGCATTTACAGCTTCAACACAATTAATGAGTTTGCTTAAAGACAGTCCAAAAATGGGACATATAACCACCTTTGGAGGGCATCCTGTTATAGCAGCTGCTGCACTAGCGACATTAAAAGAAGTTACAGAAACAACATTAATGGCAGACGCTCTAAAAAAAGAACAACATATTAGACGTTTACTACAACATCCTTTAATTACCGAAATACGTGGTAGAGGTTTAATGCTAGCAGCATTAACACCAAGTGAAGAACTTACAAATCATGTTATTTTAGAAGCTCAAAATCGAGGATTAATTGCTTTCTGGCTCCTTTTCGAACCTAAAGCAATAAGAATCACCCCGCCTTTAACTATTTCTCTAGAAGAAATAAAAGCCGGTTGCAAAATAATTATCGACATTTTAAACTCAGTAAACAACTAAATAACAACAACATAACACACTTAAAGTTTAATATAAAAAAATACTGTTGATTACTTTGTTGAAAACATTTATCTATTTTTTTAATTATGCTTAAATTTGAGTATTACATTTAATGGTATAAGAAACCATATACAACTGCCTATGGAGTTCAGTCCTAACAACAACGAGTTACCTTTAATTAAATTTGAATCAATGCTTAAAACAAACCATGTGTTGTTTTTTGATTCAGAAGAATTTGAAAATATAATTCACTACTACTTAGATTTAGGAAAAATTGCACTGGCTAAAAAAGCCATAAAATTAGGTTTAGATCAACATCCTACAAGTACCAATTTAAAACTCTTTAAAATTGAAGTTTTTGTTTTTGAAAACAAATTGGAACAAGCAGATAGTATGTTAAACGATTTGTATATGTTAGAACCTCAGAATGAAGAAATTTACATTCAGAAGGCTAATATCTTATCAAAACGAGACCAGCACGAGCAAGCCATAGATGTCTTAAAAAAAGCCATTAATCTTGCCGATGAAACTGCAGATTTGTATTCTTTAATAGGCATGGAATATTTATTCTTAGACAAATTTGAAGAAGCAAAAGATAGTTTTATTAAATGTTTAGAAGAAGATCTTGAAGACTATTCTGCTCTATATAACATGATTTACTGTTTTGAATTCATGGAACAGCATGAAGAAGCAATTAAGTATCTTAATTTATATTTAGATCAGAATCCGTATAGTGAAGTTGCTTGGCACCAACTTGGTAAACAATATTATGCTTTAAAACGCTATAAAAAAGCGATTGCTGCCTACGATTTTGCAATTATCTCAGACGATACATTTGTAGGCGCTTATATTGAAAAAGGAAAAGTTCTTGAAAAACTTAAACGTTTTGAAGATGCTATAGAAAGTTATACCACATCACTATCTTTAGACGACCCTACTTCCTTTGCGCTGTTACGTATTGGCCAATGCTACGAGAAACTAGACAAAACAGAACTTGCAATTAAATATTATAAACAAACGGTACATGAGGATCCGTTATTAGATAAAGGTTGGGTAGCAATTACAAAATTTTACAGCAAACAAAAAAACTTTCAAAAAGCATTATATTACATAAACAAAGCCATAAGTATTGATGGTGAAAATGTAAAATATTGGAAGTTATATGCTCAAATTAACCATCGTTTAAATTTTTTAGAAGAAGCAGAATTCGGCTATAAAAAAGCAATCGAGTTAGGAAATTACGAATTAAATACATGGCTATCTCGTTGCGATATTCTAATAAAAATAGGAGAACCAGAAGCTGCTATCTTTAATTTATTGCAAGCTGCAGAATTCTATCCAGAAAATGCAGAGATAGAATATCGTTTAGCAGGGTTGTATTTTAAAGGCAATGAAATTGAAAAAGCTTCATTTCACTTAAAAAATGGTTTACACTATAATCCTGAATATGTTTTTATTATTGAAGAACTCTTTCCGGAAACATATTCATCTAAACTCGTTAAAAAAGCGCTTAAAGCAAAAGATTAGACTGTGCAATGTGGGTAAAATTCATACCTTTGGATTTAGAATTTAAAACCTAATAATGCAACGACAATTAAAAGACTATCTAATCATTTCACTTAAAGGATTAGCAATGGGAGCTGCCGATGCTGTTCCTGGAGTTTCTGGAGGAACAATCGCTTTTATTTCTGGAATCTATGAAGAACTTATCGCAACAATAAGCGGTATAAATCTATCTCTATTTAAAACACTTAAAACAGATGGTTTTATTGCGTTTTGGAAACAATTAAACGGTAATTTTATTACGGCATTACTCATAGGTATTATTGTTAGTTTTATCTCGTTTATGCGTGTTGCTAAATATTTACTAGAACACCACCCTGTACTGATTTGGTCATTTTTTTTCGGATTAATAATTGCAAGTATATTTTTTGTTGGAAAACAAATAGAGCGTTGGAATATGGCCGCAATTTTAAGCCTTATTGCTGGTGCAATTTTAGCGTATTATATTACCACACTACCTTCTTTAAGTAGCACTGCAAGCCCTTGGTTTTTATTTTTCGCAGGTGCTATAGCTATTTGCGCCATGATTTTACCAGGAATTTCAGGATCTTTTATTTTACTAATATTAGGTGCCTATAAAACATTAAGTGATGCTTTACACGATTTTGACATAAAAAAAATACTGTTATTTGTGTCTGGTGCAGTAGTTGGACTATTAAGTTTTAGCCATTTATTAAAATGGTTATTTAAACATTATCACAACATTACATTAGCTGTTTTAACTGGATTTATTTTTGGATCTTTAAATAAAGTTTGGCCTTGGAAAATAACAGCCACTGTTTTAGAAAAAGAAACTGGGCGTATTTTACCTTTTTCTGAAGTTTCAGAACTGGGAACACTTTCAATTTTCGAAAAACAAACACAACTTACAGAAATATACAAAACAGTTGTAGAGCGCAGTACCTCACCTAGTATATATTCTAATATGAATCAAATAGACGCTCAACTTATACCTGCAATTGGCTTAATGATTGCTGGATTTTTAACTATCTTTATTTTAGAAAGAGTTGGGACCAATAAAAGTTAATGGAAAGCACAAGAACATTATCTGATAAGATTTTCTTGGTCTTAAAAGGACTAGGAATGGGGGCGGCAAACAAGGTTCCAGGAATCTCGGGTGGTGTTGTTGCTTTTGTTTCTGGATTTTATGAAGAATTTATTTATTCGCTTCAAAAATTTAATGGTAAAGCGTTAAAGCTTCTTGTTAATGGTAGATTTAAAAGCTTGTACCAATACATAAATGGACGGTTTTTAAGCCTGCTATTTTTAGGAATGATTATTAGTTATTTTAGTATTTCTAAAATATTAGACTATTTAATTCAGCATTACGAACTCTATGTATGGAGTGTCTTTTTTGGAATGATTATAGGCTCCATCTATTACATTAGTAAAGATTTTAAAGACTGGAATTACAAAACTATTTTAGCTTTAATAATTGGCACAGCATTAGGTATTAGTATTAGTTTTCTAGATCCTGCAAAAGAAAATGATAATCTTTGGTTTGTATTTTTTTGTGGTATAATTAGTGTCTCGGGAATGACCCTTCCAGGATTTTCAGGATCCTTTATTTTAATTTTATTAGGTAATTATGTTTTATTATTGGTAGATTCTGTAAATGCCTTATACGACACTGTAGCCCAAATTATTCAATGGGATTTTAGTTTTTCACATAATCCCTTACGCATAAGGTTACTTCAAGTTTTAACCGTATTTACATTAGGGTCTTTAACAGGTTTAGTCACTTTTTCTCATGTACTAAGCTACATTTTAAAGCATTATAAGAGTATTACTATGGCATCGATTATTGGTTTTATTGTAGGTTCTTTAGGTGTAGTTTGGCCCTGGAAAGAAACTGTTTATAAAACATTAGAATCTGGAGAATTTGCAATAGACTCTACAGGGGCTAAAGTAATTTCAAATTATATTCGTTATATACCCCAATTAAACACAGAAACCTATATAGCTATATCTCTAATAATTTTAGGAATTGGACTTGTACTGGCTTTAGAAATATACGGCGAAAAAACACGAACTACACATGAATAAATTAGGCTTACTAGGAAAACAAATTTCATATTCGTTTTCTAACACATATTTTAAAAAAAAATTTGAAGATTTAAATATTAAAGATACCACATATCAAAACTTTGATTTAGATGATATCTCAGAATTTCCTTCGATATTAAAAAACAATCCAGAAATAAAAGGCTTAAACGTAACCATTCCTTATAAAGAACAAATTATACCTTTTTTAGACGACCTAGACGATCAAGCCAAAGAAATTGGAGCTGTAAATACTATAAAGCTAACTAAAACAGGAAAACTTATTGGGAGTAATACCGATTATTATGGATTTAAAAAATCTATAGAACCCCATTTAAAACCTCATCATAATTACGCATTAATTTTAGGTACTGGAGGTGCTAGTAAAGCTATAGCTTATGCTTTAAAAAATTTAAACATCCCTTTTAAATATGTTTCAAGGTCTCCAAAAAACAACCAAACTATAAGCTATAATGAGCTACTACAATCTGGGTTAAAAGACTATAAACTAATAATTAATTGTTCGCCGGTTGGCACATTTCCCAATGTAAATGATTGTCCGAATATACCGTATAAAGACATCACAGCAGACCATTTACTTTTCGATTTAATATACAATCCCGAAGAAACCCTGTTTTTAAAAAAAGGTAAAGCAAAACACGCTACAATTTTAAATGGCTACAATATGCTTGTAAATCAGGCAGAAAAATCTTGGGAGATTTGGAATTTATAAAACATAAAACCCTTTGATTTAAATTATACAACACTTTGTATTTATAAGAGTTGTTAGTATCTTTAGAAACTAATATTAATGAACAAACATTTTTTAAAATGTCAGAGCAAGATAACCTACACCCTGTAGACGGAAACGAAGAAAAACAAAGTATAGCTTCAACTTCGGAAGAAATATCACAAACACAAAATACAACTTCTACTGAAGATGTAAAAAATGAAGACGTCGTTTTCGAAGAAATCGAAGCCTCAAATGCTGAAGATGCCGAAGATGAAGGTAACAATGACAGGCATACTATTCCGTTTAAAGAATACGATACTATGTCTTTAGAAGCCTTGGTTATCGAACTTGAAAAATTAGTTTCAAGTGAAAAAGTTCAGGCAATTAAAGAACATGTTGATGGCATTAAAAATGAATTTAACTCTAAATTTAATACATTAATAGACGAGAAAAAAGAAGAGTTTTTAAACGATGGTGGTAATGAAATAGACTTCTATTATTCTAGCCCAATACAAAAACGCTTTAAAGACGCTTATAAAGAATACAGAGGAAAATTACACGCACATTATAAAAATATAGAAAATAATTTAAAATCTAATTTAGATAATAGACTACAAATTATTGAAGAAATTAAAGGCTTAATTAATGTAGAAGAAAACATTAATACAACCTACAAACACTTTAAAGACTTACAAGAACAATGGCGTAATGCTGGTCCTATTCCTAGAGATAAGTACAATAATGCTTGGAATAGCTATCACCATCATGTAGAGATTTTTTATGATTTTTTACATCTAAATCGCGATTTAAGAGATTTAGATTTTAAACACAATTTAGATTTAAAATTAAAAATTATTGAACGTGCTGAAGAATTAGCTCAAGACGACGATACTAATCGTTCGTTTAGAGAATTGCAAGTACTTCATAAAATGTGGAAAGAAGAACTGGGTCCTGTATCTAAAGAATATAGAGAAGAAATCTGGAATCGTTTTAAAGCTGCTACAAAAATTATTCACAATAAACGCCAAGCGTATTACGATCAATTAGATTTAGTTTACGAGAAAAATCTTGAGAAGAAAACTGAAATCATTGAAAAAATTGAAGCTTTAACAGCTACAGGAGCAAAATCTCACAATGGTTGGCAGTCAAAAATTAAAGAAATTGAACAGTTAAGAGAAGCTTTCTTTAGCGCAGGAAAGGTGCCTTTAAAAGTAAATGAAGCCACTTGGGCTAAATTTAAAGAAGCTGTCCGCGCTTTTAATCGAAAAAAGAATGTCTTCTATAAAGATTTAAAGAAGGAACAGTTTGATAATCTTCAGAAAAAATTAGAGCTTATAAAAATCGCTGAAGCGAATAAAGACAATGAAGATACAGAGGTAACAACACCTCTAATGAAAAAAATACAAAACGATTGGAAAAAAATTGGTCATGTTCCGCGTAAAGACAGTGACAAAATTTGGAAACAATTTAAAGCCGCTTGTAATGCTTATTTTGACAAGTTACACGCTAAAAGAAATGCAGAGAACGAAGTAGAAAATCAAGCTTTTAAAGCAAAAAGTGAGCTTTTAGACACCATTAAATCTTTAGAATTAACTAATAATAAAGATACAGACTTAAGTACAATAAAAACCCAAATTACAGCCTGGAAAGCGATTGGACGAGTACCAAGCAACAAACGTTTTATAGAAGGTAAATTTAATAAAGCTTTAGACGAACTCTTTAAACAAATAAAAATTGATAAAAATGAAGCTGAACTAATTAAGTTTGAAAATAAATTAGATGAACTTAATAGTACAGAAGACACAAGACACTTAGATAATGAGCGCCTATTTATACGCAAAAAAATAGACGAAATTAAGAGTGAAATTAATCAACTTGAAAATAACCTACAGTTCTTTACAAATGTTAAAGACGACAATCCTTTAGTTAAAGAAGTCCATGCAAATATTGCTAAACACAAAGACGAATTAAAACTATGGAAAACCAAACTTAGTAAAATAAAAGCCTTATATTAATAAAAAAAGGTAATCTCTCATTTATCAAGTTCATTCAAATCTATTTTGGATGAACTTTTTTTATAAATTAAAATTAAAAAACAGATAAAAAGCAACGCTAATAAATCAAATTCACAATTGAGTGCTTTTAATATAAATCAGTTTGTCAGTTCCTATTTTATTAAAAAAAACCACATTATCTTTGCAGCTAATTCAACTAAATTAAACTTATTATTATGGAAAATAAGAAAACAATTATAGTTGTTGGTGGTGGTTTTGCGGGTTTAGAGTTTATCAATCAACTTAAACATGCACACCAATACAAAATTATTCTCGTAGACTTAAATAATTACAATTTTTTTCCACCCCTACTCTATCAAGTTGCAGCAGGTTTTATGGAGCCTTCTGCCATCAGTTACCCCTTTAGAAAAATTTTAAGAAAACATGACAATGTAAAATTTTACATGGGTGAACTCCTTAAAGTTGTTCCTGAAGATAACAAAATTGTTTTAAGTAACGGTGAATTAAATTACGATATATTAGTAATGGCTTCTGGTGCAGAAACAAATTTCTTTGGCAATAAAAATATTGAAAATTATAGTTTGCCAATGAAAACGATATCTGATGCTTTAGCTTTACGTAATGTTATTTTTACACGTTTAGAGCGGGCTACACGAATACAAGATCCAGAACGAAGAAAAACTTTACTATCTTTTGTAATAGCAGGAGCTGGACCAACTGGAGTAGAACTATCTGGTTTATTTTCTGAAATGCGTGCACATATTCTAAAAAAAGATTATCCAGAACTAAATACTGAAGATTTAGGTAACATTTATCTTATAGACGGTCAGGATGCTGTGCTTGCAGCCATGTCGAAAAAAACCCAAGGGTACACCTACGAAAATTTAAAAAAATATGGTGTTGTTATAAAATTAAACACCTTTGTAAAAGACTTTAAAAATGATGTCGTTTATCTCTCTGATGGCACAGAAATTAATTCTAGAAACTTAATCTGGGCCGCAGGAATATCTGCAAGAACTTTTGAAGGTTTTAAAGCCGAGAGTTTTGGACGTGGAAAACGTTTAAAAACAGACGCCTATAATTTAGTTGAAGGTTACAAAAACATTTATGCTATCGGGGATACTTCCTTAGTTTTTGGAGATAAAAATTATCCTGAAGGTCATCCACAATTAGCACAAGTTGCCATACAACAAGCCAAGCGTTTAGGTAAAAATTTAAAAGCAAATACCTGGAAACCTTTTAAATACACAGATAAAGGGTCTATGGCTATAATTGGAAGTAATAAAGCGGTTACAGACGGTCCAGAACACAAATTCTTTTTAAAAGGGTTTATTGCTTGGTGTGTTTGGATTTTTGTACACATCATGTCTTTAGTTAATTTTAGAAACAGAATGCGTGCTTTCTATGATTGGATGGGGTATTATATAAATAAAGACCAATCCTTTAGAATGATTATTAGACCTAAAGAAAAAATAAAAGCCGAAAGTGAAAAATAAAACAGGCTTAAAAAGTATAAAATCCTACTTGATATTTTATATCAAGTAGGATTAAATTACTAACTAACCTAACCATTATTTCTTAACCTAAATAGAAATAATTTGCTAAAAATGACATTATTAAATTGTAAGAATCATGCTATTAATCTCAATCTTTGAAGAATAATGTCACTGTTATTAATATATACGTAAGAAAAAAGAGTTTGGATTACAAAATTTAAAATAAATTAAAGTTTTTTTGCTTCTTCCCAAAATACATCCATTTCTTGGAGTGTCATATCCTTTAAAGACTTATTTAATATACTTGCCTGAGTCTCTAAATATTCAAATCTTTTTTTAAATTTTTTATTGGTTCGCTCTAGTGCATTTTCTGGATTAATCTTTAAAAACCTAGCGTAATTGACTAAAGAAAATAATACATCTCCAAATTCATTTTCCATATTTTGCTGATTACCATTTTTTATTTCAACCTTTAACTCCTCGAGTTCTTCTTCTACTTTTTCCCAAACTTGGTGTGGTTCTTCCCAATCAAAACCAACTCCGGCGACTTTGTCTTGAATACGACTAGCTTTAACCAACGCAGGCAAACTACTTGGAACGCCCTGCAGCACACTTGTATTCCCTTCTTTTAATTTTAAATTTTCCCAATTTCGTTTTACATCTTCTTCATTTTCTACTTTCACATCACCATAAATATGCGGGTGTCTATCTATTAATTTTTCACAGATACCATTACAAACATCTGCTATATCAAAAGTATTGGTTTCACTTCCAATTTTTGAATAAAATACAATATGAAGTAAAACGTCTCCTAATTCTTTTTTTATTTCTTGTAAATCGTTATCTAAAATAGCATCACCAAGTTCGTAAGTTTCTTCAATCGTTAAATGACGTAGCGATTCCATAGTCTGTTTTTTATCCCAAGGACATTGTTCGCGAAGTTCATCCATAATGGTTAATAATCTATCAAAAGCTTGAAGTTGTTGGGCACGTGTATTCATTCTATGTTTTATAAATAATTTTTGATTAGCTAAAGGTAATAAAAACAAAAGTCCGACGTAAGGCCGGACTTTAATATCTATATTATGGGTATGTATTGTTATTCGTTCTCTGAAACTGGAGTTTCACTTACAGTTTCATTGTCATCTTCAGTTTCATCAGTAAAATCTAAAAGATCATTTTTTTGAAGTAAATTATACCATTGTATTACTTTTTTAATATCGCTAGGGTATACACGATCTTCATCATACTCTGGTAAAATTTCAAAAAAGTATTCTTCTAACTTATCTTTACTATCTTTATGACTGATACTTGAGGGACCATTGTTTTCTTTAGTAGCAATAGTTTGAAGTACTGATTTTAAAGGCACTTCTTCTGTTAATGTATAAATAGCAATTTCACTTAAAACGCTTACATTATGATTCATAGTTACAGAAAGTCTTTTATTATCTAATAAAGATTCTGCAATAAATCCGTTTCTTGTTTGCATGATTAATTTATATAATCCTGGTTTTCCTGAAATAGCTAATACTTTATCTAAGCTCATAATTTATTTTTTAAAAGATGGCAAATATCTTGTGTTTGCCAGTGTTATACAAATATTATCGTCTCTTTTTTTGCTTTGGGAAACGCATTTTGTAATCCACTCTAACTTTCCCTTTAGAAATGTTATCTAGTCGTCCTTTTATTAAACGTTTTTTTAATGTAGATAGTTTCTCTGTAAATAATATACCATCAATATGGTCATATTCATGTTGTATTACTCTAGCAATTAATCCGTCGTAAGTATCTTTATGTTTTTCAAAATTTTCATCTAGATACTCTATTGTTATTTTAGATTTTCTAAACACATCTTCCCTAACATCTGGAATACTTAAGCAACCTTCATTAAAAGCCCATTCATCGCCTTCTTCTTCCGTAATCTTAGCATTAATAAATACCTTATTAAACGCTTTTAAGGTGTTTATTTCCTCCTCTGTTAAATCTTCATCTTCAGAAAAGGGAGTTGTATCTATTATAAATAAACGAATTGGCAAACCTATTTGCGGCGCGGCCAAACCTACACCATAGGCATTATACATAGTTTCGTACATATTATCTATTAGCTCTGCTAAATTTGGATATTCTGCATCTATGTCTTGTCCTACTCTTTTTAATACGGGATCGCCATAAGCGACAATTGGTAAAATCATTTCTCTGCGTTATAAAAAATTTAAATGCAAAAATACAATTCTTACCGTTAATAGCCTATAATATTAAAATTCCTTTAAGAAAGTGTGTAATTTTTTTAAATTAACAAGCTTCTGATGTTATAACAATAGTAAACAAATCTATGGCACATTTAATTTTAGAGTTTACGATGGTATTAATTAAATCACGATGACGATTCGTGATTATCAATACTTTATTGTCATCTTTAACATGAGTTAAATTTAAATCTGATGGTTTAACATCAATTACTGTGGTTGTAAGCGGGGTTATTTGTACTGTATCGATGGTTTGTGCACTAAGTTTTAGAGATGCAAAACAAAAAGCAATCACAAAAAACATTAAGTTATTATAGTTCATAGCATTAACTAATTTCAAGCAAATATATAAGCTAGCTTCAGTAATAATTAAAAATTTAGTCAAACATCATTTATTTATCGATAAGCGGATATTTTAAGGATTCTGTTTATTTATACGGTATTATTTTGACGATAAATAACTTTGTAATATTAAAGTTGCACTAATCTCGTCTACTAAAGCTTTGTTTTTGCGTTGTTTTTTAGAAAGCCCACTATCTATCATAGTCTGAAATGCCATTTTAGATGTAAACCGTTCATCTACTCTCACCACAGGAATATTAGGAATAGCATTATTTAATTGTTTTAAAAATGGAATAATTAAAACTTCACTTTCTGAAGCTGTAGCATCCATTTGTTTTGGTTCACCCACCACAAAAAGTTCAACCTGCTCCTTGGCAATATAATCTTTTAAAAATGGAATAAGTTCTTTAGTATTTACAGTTGTTAACCCAGAAGCAATAATTTGAAATTCATCTGTTACCGCTATTCCTGTTCTTACTTTTCCAAAATCTAATGCTAAAACACGTGCCATTATTTATATTTTTTTGACAAAGTTAATGGTAAGCGTTAAAAGAATAATAGATTCTCTTTATAAAGATTTAAGTATTTTTTATGTTTTGGGTTTTAAGGAGATAAATTATAAAAGTATATTTGAAAAAATTTAAAGAATTAAAATGAAAGAATTACAATCTATCATAGAAGAAGCTTGGGAAAACAGAGCTTTATTATCAGAAAAGAAGACTATTGAAGCGATTAGAAAAGTAGTTTCTCTTTTAGATTCAGGAGAATTACGTGTTGCGGAACCTACCGAAGATGGATGGCAAGTAAACGAATGGGTAAAAAAAGGTGTAGTCCTGTATTTCCCTATCCAGAAAATGGAAACTATAGAATGTGGACCTTTAGAATTTCATGATAAAATTCCATTAAAAACTGGATATGCAGAGAAAGGTATACGTGTAGTACCTCATGCTGTTGCACGTCATGGTGCCTATATCTCTGCAGGTACTATTTTAATGCCTAGTTATGTAAACATTGGTGCATATGTAGATGAAGGTACCATGGTAGATACATGGGCAACTGTAGGTAGCTGTGCACAAATTGGTAAACATGTTCACCTTTCTGGAGGAGTTGGTATTGGTGGTGTATTAGAGCCATTACAAGCGGCACCAGTAATTATAGAAGATAACGTATTTGTAGGATCGCGTTGTATAGTTGTTGAAGGTGTACACGTAGAAGCTGAAGCGGTTTTAGGAGCTAATGTGGTATTAACAATGAGTACTAAAATTATTGATGTTACTGGAGACACACCTGTAGAAACTAAAGGTAGAGTACCTGCACGTTCTGTTGTAATACCAGGAAGTTATACAAAAAAATTCCCTGCCGGAGAATTTCAAGTGCCATGTGCTTTAATTATAGGAAAACGTAAAGAAAGTACAGATAAGAAAACCTCTTTAAACGATGCTTTACGCGATAATAACGTTGCTGTTTAAAATCTATAAATGGAAACCAAATTTTATAAAAAAATAGGTAACCGTATTGGTTTATTTTTTAATTCCCCTCTCAAAAAAGGGGAATTAAAAAATTTTGTATTTATACATATAGCTAAAACCGGTGGTACAAGTGTTGTAAGTATAACAGGAAAAGCTTACCGCAAACATTTAACTGCTAAACAGGTTATAAAACATATTGGACAAAAAAAATGGGATAATGCTTACACTTTTGCTATTGTAAGAAATCCTTGGGATAAAGTGGTCTCTCAATACAAATTTAGAACAAAAACTAATAAATCAAGGATGGCCGATCATCCAATTGCATTTAAGGATTGGGTGCAAAAAGTTTTTGTTGAACAAGATAAATTTTATTATCACGTAAGACCATTATTATTTGCTCCCCAAGTAGAATGGTTAAAAAACAATCAAAATAAAATAGATTTAAATAAAATAATTCGTTTTGAAAATTTAAATGAAGAATATAGAGAAGTCGCTAATATTATTGGTATACATCCAGATCTTCCGCATTTAAATTCTACCAAACCTAGCGACTACAGGTCGTACTACGACGAAGAAACAAAAAAAATTGTAGCAGAATGGTTTGCTGAAGATATAGAACTTTTTAATTACAAATTCTAACCATTTATATTTTGAAAATTATTGAAGTTCCATCCTCCTTATACCACAGTTCCAAATTAATATTTAAACCCACACATACTTTTAGAGAAGACACTAAACAACGCGTCCCTGTTATAGTTTCTCTTACAACAATACCATCTAGACTAAAAACGCTTCATATTACCATTAGAAGTTTACTTAATCAAGACGTGCTACCAGAGAAAATTATATTATGGCTTAACGATAGCTATATCTCTAAAATACCAAAAGCATTAGATAAACTTCAAGGCACAACATTCGAAATTAGATTCTCACCCTATACATTTTCGCACAGAAAATTAATTCATACCATAGAGAATTATCCCCATAAAATAATTATCACTTGCGACGACGATTTAATCTATCACCCCTCAAGTATTAAATTGCTATATCAAGAGCATTTAAAAAACCCTAATGTAGTTATTGGCAATAGATGCAGAAGAATAACATACAGTTCCAATAACACACCTCTACCTTACTTACAATGGCCTTTTGCTAAACACACTATAAAAAACGAAAAATTATTAATGCCTGTTGGTGCCTTTTTGGTATTATACCCTCCTAATATTTTAGATAGTAGATTTAATAATGTTGAACTATTTAATAAAATATCACCCAAAAGTGATGATTTATGGTTTAAAACAATGTCCCTTATAAATAACGCTTTGTGCATTCAGGCAGAACAAAGGCCACCAAATCCCATACCAATTTTAGCAACTCAATCTGTTTCTTTAAAAAGCGTAAATAATAAATTAGATTATAAACGCAAGCAATGGGAACAAATAACAGCCTATTTTAATCTAAATTTTAAGCCGTAAGTACAGTACGTTCTTTATTAATTCCGTAAGAAGTCCATACGGTTTTAGAATCTTTGGTATATTTTCTAATGGCTTTATTTTTAGTTATGGATTCCTCTGTTTTGTACCCTCTTTTATGATCTAAATGTATACAAACTGCACTGTATCGTATTTGCTTAGATTTAATACCGTAATTAAATAGTCGCTCACCTAGTTCCCGATCTTGTCCGCCATACTGCATACGCTCATCAAAACCATTTACAGTTAAAATATCGTTTTTCCACCCTGATGAGTTATGCCCATTCCAAGTCATTTTAGTGGGTGTTACGGTATTTAAAAGCTCAGACTTTAAGCCTTTAGCATTCAGTTTATTATTTTTAAAAGACGACTTCAAGCCGTGTTTTTTTAGCCATTTTACACTAAAACACTTACCAGAATTAATGTGTTTTTCTTTTATCTTTTTTGAAATCTTCATAGGCAACTTAAAATAACCACCAGACAAAAAATAACCACGCTGTTTATACTTTGCATGCACGTCTAAAAAATCTAATCTAGGAATGCAATCTCCATCACTCATTACAATATATTCTGCATTACAGGCAAGTATAGCTTTATTTAAGATTTTAGATTTCTGAAACCCATCATCTTCTTGCCAAATGTGAATTAATTGTAAACTCGTAGTCTTTTTAAACCTATGTATTAAATCTTTGGTCTCAGAAGTAGAACCATCATCGGCAATAACAATTTCAAAATCTCTAAAAGATTGACAATTATAACCCCATAACACTTTTTCTAACCAAGCTTCTGCATTATAAGTACTTAATATTACTGATATTTCTGGCATAAACAATTTCTTTAAGTTAAACACGATTTCAAAATCAAATTATATAAAGAACACCTGATTCTAAAAAAATAAGCTTAAACAATTTGTTATCTTTGCGTAATAATTTATTTACATGGAAACAAAACTTTATAAAAGAATCAATAACCGTATTGGTCTATTTTTCAACTCTCCGGTAAAAAGTGGAGAACATAAAAAATTTGTTTTCATTCACATCGCAAAAACTGGCGGGACTAGTATTATTAGTATAACCGGGAAAGCATACCGTAAGCATTTAACTGTAAAAGAAGTTATTAAATACATTGGGCAGAAAAAATGGGATAGTGTTTATAAGTTTGCAGTGGTTAGAAATCCATGGGCTAAAGTTGTCTCTCAGTACAAATTCAGAACAAAAACAAATAAATCTAACATGAAAGATAATCCCATTTCTTTTAAAGATTGGGTAACTAAAGTTTTTGTTGAACAAGACGATTTTTACTACGGAAAACGACCTCTTTTATTTGCTCCGCAAGTGTTTTGGCTTAAAAATAATAATGAAGAAATTGATTTAGATACAATAATTCATTTTGAGAATTTAAACGAAGAGTATAAAACTGTTGCAAACACTATTGGTATCGACCCCAATTTGCCACACCTAAACTCTACTAAACCTAGTGGGTATAAACAATTTTATGATGAGGAAACCAAAAACATTGTGGCAGCTTGGTTTGCAGAAGACATAGACACTTTTAATTATAAGTTTTAAGCGTTTAACTATTTCCATTAATGACCTATAAGTTTTTAATATATATATCCTATAGCTATGCCGTACCTATAGGCAATCCCTTAGAAAAAGAAATTAAGAGACGTGGAGACACTGTATTTTGGTTTAGCGATTTAGAGGATGGAAAAAAAGCGCTGGATAAAAAAAAGAATCATATATTAAATATTAAGGACGTTATTAACTATCAACCCGATATTGTATTAACGGCTACTAACGATGTACCTGATTTTATTACAGGTTTAAAAGTGCAAATTTTTCATGGCTTTAATGCCGAAAAAAGACCTGAAAAGAAAAACAGTTTTACACACTTTAGAATTCGTGGTTTTTTTGATTTGTATTGCACACAAGGACCAGCAACAACTTCGGGGTTTTTAAAACAACAAAAAAGATATAACCATTTTGAAGTTATAGAAACAGGTTGGAGTAAAGTAGACCCTTTGTTTCCTATTTCTAATAAAAAAACAGACAAATATCCCACTGTTATGATTGCTTCTACGTTTACAGAACGTTTAAGTTTAGCATACAACAATGCTGTTTATAATGAAATTAAAAGACTTTCTGTGGCAGGCATATTTAATTTTATTATGGTGCTACATCCCAAAATACCAAATGCCTTAAAACAGAAATGGAAAAATTTAAACGGTGATAATTTTACATATTACGATACTACAGATCTAATTCCGCTTTTCAAAATATCAGATGTAATGTTTTCAGACACAACTTCTGCCATTCAAGAATTTTTAATTCAGAAAAAACCAGTAGTTACATTTAACCATACATTTAATCATAACTACTTAATTAATATTACAGACGCTAATGCTATAGAATATAGTTTAAATACAGCATTGCAGAAGCCTAAAGTAATACTAGAACATATTACAGCACTCATTAATAATATACATCCTTATTTTGATGGTAAGTCAAGTTCGCGTATTATTGATGCGAGTATCTCTTTCCTGCATAGAGATAAAAATTATTTAAAAAAGAAGCCCCAAAACCTAATAAGGAAATTAAAAATAAGAAAACGTTTAGGCTATTTTACGCTTAAAAGTTTTAATACGCCTTATACTATACCTAAAAAAAATGACTAAAATTACAGCCATTATTCCCACAGGGAATGAAATTCATAATATAGATGATGTTATAGCATCTGTAAATTTTGCTGATGAAATATTAATAGTAGATAGTTTTAGTACCGATGGTACTTTTGAAAAAGCACAACAACTTGCTACTAGAGTAATTCGCCGAGAATACGAATATTCTGCCTCTCAAAAAAACTGGGCCATTCCGCAAGCTAAACACGAATGGATTTTATTAGTAGATGCAGACGAACGTGTTACTCCTGATTTGAAAAAAGAAATACTAGACACTCTAAAAGCACCAGAACATACTGCCTATTGGATAGGTAGAATGAATCACTTTATGGGAGAACGCGTGCATTATAGCGGTTGGAGAAACGATAAAGTAATCCGTTTATTTAAACGTGATTTCTGTAAATATGAAGACAAACATGTACATGCCGAAATAAAAGTTAATGGTTCTGTAGGCAGATTAAAGCACAAATTCTATCATAACACTTACATTACATTCGATAAGTATTTAGAAAAAATGAATCGTTATGCTTGGTGGCAAGCCAAAGATTACGATAAAAAAACAGGAAAACTCACACCTTATCATTTTGTTATAAAACCATTTTGGGGATTTTTTAAACACTACATTATACAATTTGGTTTTAGAGATGGACTGGTAGGTTTTACTATTGGCACCATACAAGCTTATGTTATTTTTATGAGATATATAAAGCTATGGTTATTAAGAAAAAACAGAATTTAAACCCCACATTAACATTGTTATTATTTATAATTGAAATATTATTATAACTATTAAATAATTTAAATTTTACTTCATTTATATATAACCTTGTTAAGTTTTATATTTTTATTAAAATCTTATATCTAATGTTCGAGCATTTTATAATTACACGTTTTAATTTAAGAAAAGAAGAGTGGCAAACAAATAAAAACAATATTGATGTTTTAACAGATGAGTGGCACCGTAACCGTTTTAAACTTTTCACAGAATTTTGTGTACCCTGTATAGCTAACCAAACCAATAAAAACTTTACGTGGTTGGTATATTTTGACAGCTCTACAAAACAAGAATTTAGAACTATAATTTCGGAAATTGCAGCACAATTGCCAAATTTTAAACCTTTTTATATTGAAGGGATGCCCGCCTTCCTACCTGAAATAGAAAAAGAAATTAGTAAATGTAAAACAGAGTATATAATTACTTCTAGATTAGATAATGATGATTGTACAGCAAATAATTATGTAGAAAGTATTCAAAATAAATTTAACAATCAAGACTTCTTAGCTTTAGATTTTATTAAGGGCTATACGTTACAAATATCGCCTTCATACCGCTTAGGAAATAGGCTACAGCTATTTAATCCCTTCTTGTCTTTAATAGAAAAAAACGAGAAGCCAATTACCATTTGGAACTCAAAAAAACACGGCGATTGGAAACGGGTAAAAAAACTTAAACAAATTAAAGATGAATACATCTGGGCTTCTATTATACACTATGAAAACAAGACAAACAGATTTAGAGGCTTTGGTAAAGTTAATTTAGAACTTTTTTTAGAAACATTTAATTTTTCTGAAGACATTAAAAAAACAATTAGGATAGAGCTAGAACCAAATAATAAATGGCGCGTTATTAGCTTTAAAAATAAATTTAATTCTATATGGAAATATTATTATAAAAAAATTAAAAGAAAAATCAGATTCTATGACTAGGCTTTCCAGAATCTTAATTTTTTCTTTAAAGCTTTCTTTTGTGTAGATTTATCTTGAAAAGCTTTAGTTTCTTGCCACATTAATGAATATACAGTATTAAAATCTTCGCCTGAGAGTTTTGCATATTCATCACTCATTGTTTTTACCATAGATTTATGAGTTGTTAATCTGGAAAAATTCTTAATACGCTCTTCAAAACTCATAGGTTTAAACTCCATCCTATTCAGGTCTACTAAATAAAAGTGATAGGCATCACCTTCCTTTTTAATTAGAGTGTTTCCTGGAGAATGATCTAAAAACTTAATATTACGCTCATGAAGTGTAAAAGTAAAACGTGTAAACGCCCTTAAAATTCTATCGTGCTCAGGATAATTTAAATCTCGAGTAAGTTCTCTATAAGTCAAGTCACAATCTAACTGCGTACTAATATAATAACTCTTTTTAAACAAAAATAGAGAAGTAAATTCATAATATCCAATTGGTTCAGGAGTTTGTATTCCTAAATCTATAAGCTTAGAAGCATACTCATAAGAACGCTGAGCTTTGCTCTTTCTAAAAAATTTATAGGCAATTTGATTAACAATATTAGGAACTTTAAACGATTTTATATTAATTGTCTGAGCTCCCAACTTAAAGAGTCTTAGAGAATTTCGTTTTTGGTTACCAAAATTTTCGCCTTTAGTATCATAATTTATAATACAGTCGGTTAAAAAATCTTGTACATCTAAATAGTTTGTATTTACCACATATTTCATCTTACAAAATTACAATTACTTTTTTGCTTTTAACAACATTTGATTCGTATTTAAAATTGTTTTGGTTACTTTGTATTTTAAAATTTATCGCTAATTAAAATTTATGAATACAGAAATAAAAAATGCAGTAGCTACGCTAAAAGCAGGCGGACTCATACTCTACCCTACAGATACCGTTTGGGGAATTGGTTGTGACGCATCTAATCCAGAAGCTGTAAAAAAAATATTTCAACTTAAAAATCGTGAAGATAGCAAAGCCTTAATTTGTTTAGTTGCAGATGATAGAATGCTAAAAAAATATGTAAAAAAAATACCTGACGCAGCTTATAGTATTTTCGATATTCACGAAGAACCAATTACTATTATTTACGACGAGCCCCAAAACCTTGCTCAAAATTTAATAGCCGAAGACAACACTATAGCCATTCGTATTCCTGACGATGAGTTTTGTTTTCAATTATTAAGACGGTTTAATGGTGCTATAGTCTCGACATCTGCAAACATAAGTGGTAACATAACTCCAAAATCATATAAAGAAATAGCTCCCGATATTTTAAAAGGTGTAGACTATGTCGTAAATTTGCACCACGAAAAAAAGAACACAAAACCATCGTCTATTATTAAATTAAGTAACAATGGGATTGTGAAAGTTATACGAAAGTAACACCTCAAATTTCAAGCACCAAATCTCGAACTACATATGTTGGAATTTGGGATTTGTAAATTGAAATTTTATAAATGAATTACAAAGCAGCATTACAGAACCCCATATTTAAAATTATTTCGCAATCTGCCAAAACACTACAATTAGATAGTTACGTTATTGGTGGGTTTGTTCGCGATTTTATTTTAGAACGTGGTTCTGCAAAAGACATAGACGTTGTAGCTATTGGTAGCGGTATAGCACTCGCTAAAGAAGTGGCTAAAAATTTACCAAATAAACCTCAAGTACAAGTTTTTAAAACATATGGCACTGCCATGTTGCGTTATAATGATATTGAAATTGAATTTGTTGGCGCACGCAAAGAATCTTATAACGAAAATAGTAGAAACCCTGTTGTAGAAGACGGTACATTAGAAGACGACCAAAATCGTCGTGATTTTACAATTAATGCACTCGCTTTAGATTTACACGAGGACCGCTTTGGAAATCTTTTAGACCCATTTAATGGGATTGAAGATTTAGACAAAAACATAATTCGTACCCCTCTTAATCCAGATATTACTTATAGCGACGACCCATTACGTATGATGCGTGCTATTAGATTTGCAACCCAACTAAACTTTGAAATTGAAGCAGAATCGCTAAATGCCATCACAAAAAATAGTCATCGTTTAGAAATCATTACTAAAGAACGTATTGTAGTAGAATTAAATAAAATACTTGAAAGTAAAGTACCTTCTATAGGATTTTTATTACTAGAACAAACTAAACTTTTAAACTATATTTTACCCGAACTTACAGCTTTAAAAGGAATTGATGAAGTAGAAGGACAGCGGCACAAAGATAATTTTTATCACACCTTAGAAGTTGTAGATAATATTGCAGAACACACTGATAATGTCTGGCTGCGTTGGGCTGCATTATTGCATGATATAGGGAAAGCACCTACTAAAAAATTCAGTAAAAAAGTAGGCTGGACCTTTCATGGTCATGAATTTGAAGGTTCTAAAATGGTATATCGCTTATTTAAGCGTTTAAAGATGCCCCTGAACGATAAGATGAAATTTGTTCAGAAAATGGTACTCATGAGCTCGCGTCCAATTGTATTAGCTCAAGACATTGTTACAGACTCTGCTGTTAGACGATTAATTTTTGATGCTGGAGATGCTGTTGAAGATTTAATGACGTTATGTGAAGCAGACATAACTACTAAAAATCCTAAAAAGTTTAAGAAATATCACAATAATTTTAAAATTGTTAGAGATAAAATTGTTGAAGTTGAAGCTCGAGATCATGTACGTAATTTTCAGCCTCCAATTTCTGGAGAAGAAATTATGGACACGTTTAATTTAAAACCCTCTCGAGAAATCGGAATTATAAAGGATGTAATTAAAGAAGCTATTTTAGAAGGAGAGATTCCTAATGAATATGAAGCAGCTTTTAAACTCATGTTAAAAACAGGACAAAAGTTAGGCTTAGAACCTAACAAAAAAACAGAAAGCTAAACTTTAAAAGTGTGCCTTAAAATTGAAAACCAATAGTTTAATTACACAAATTAAACGTACATATTAATAATCCTGTAACTCTGGAATCTCTGATTCTGTGTCCCTTTTTAAAGCAAAAAAGATGAAAACAAAAGACAATAAAAACGTAATTTACTGGTTGTTTACTGGGTGTTTTTTAATTTTTATTATGGTTATCGTTGGTGGTATAACACGCCTTACAGACTCTGGACTTTCAATTTCAAATTATAAATTAATTACAGGAACCATCCCCCCAATTGGAGAAACAGAATGGCAAGACGCTTTTAAATTATACCAACAACATCCAGAGTTTAAACATTACAATTCTCATTTTACCCTAAGCGATTTTAAAAGTATTTATTTTTGGGAATGGTTACACCGACTTATAGGTCGTGTAATTGGTCTGGTGTTTTTCTTCCCATTTTTATATTTTTTAATTACAAAACAACTTACAACTTCAACCATAAAAAAAAGTATTATCTTATTAGGTTTAGGTGCTTTCCAAGGATTTTTAGGCTGGTATATGGTAAAAAGTGGTTTGGTAGATATGCCAGATGTAAGTCACTTTAGATTAGCAGCACACTTAACCGCAGCTTTTTTAACTTTTGCAGCTACACTTTGGGTCGCATTAGATTTAATTTACCCCAATAAAAAAATTATAAATAAAACATATAGAAATCTAATAATAGGCACCTATATTATATTATTAATTCAAATAATTTATGGTGCATTTATAGCCGGTTTAAAAGCAGGGTTATTACATAATCATTGGCCTTTAATGAACGAAGGAAAATTTATACATCCAAGTGTGTATGCCTACGATTCTTTCACTGCTAATATTTTAGAAAACCCAAGTGGTATCCAATTTGTTCACAGAATGCTTGCAATTGTTGTAGTATCTTTAATAGTCTTATTATGGTATAAATCTAGAGCGTTACAATTAACTATTAATCAGAAAAAAGCTATTAAAGCAATACTTATATTAGTTGTATTTCAATTTTTACTAGGCGTATTTACATTGCTTTTATACGTTCCAGTATGGTTAGGCGTATTACACCAAGTGGGTGCATTTTTCTTATTAACAGCCATGACATTTATGCTACATCGCTTTAGCAAGTAATCATAAAAATAGTATATTTGACCTTTAATTTTTCAGCATGATTTATAGATTCAGAATAATATTAGACAACGATACAGAAGAGGATGTTTTTCGCGATTTAGAAATTCGTAAAGACGATACCTTAGAAGATTTACACAATATTATTACACAAGCTTTCGGGTTTGATGGTAATGAAATGGCATCATTTTATCTAAGTGATGATGAATGGAATCAGGGTGAAGAGTTCTCTTTATTTGATTTAAGTGATGGTTTAGAGTCTGTACGCTTAATGAATTCTATAACTTTAGATAGCATTTTAAACAGCGAACAAACTAAACTAATTTATGTTTACGATTTCTTTAATATGTGGACCTTTTTTGTTGAATTAGCTGAAATAGTAGACGAAGTAGAAGGTGTAGATTACCCCAACTTGATGTTTGTACATGGCCAAATTCCAGACGAAGTACCAGAAAGAAACTTTGAAGCCGAAGATGATTTAGAAGACTACGACGAGTTTGATGATGACTTTGATTTAAACGATTATGACAATTTAGATTTTGACGAAAACTGGAATTAATTACATGAGTTTTTTCATGTTTACATCTTCATAATTTCGTTTTACAAAGTCTAAACCATGCTTTAATATTTCCCCCATAGAGTTACTATGTCTAAAATTCATATCTAACGTATAGTTATAAATTATAGACCCTAATTGCTCTACATTTTCTTTAGAAGAAATTTCATCATCTATCATACAATCTATTAACTTGTTAAGACGTTTTTTATAACTAATCACACGTTTAGCAATAATAGAACGTTCTTCAACTTTATATTGATCTATAGAAGTATCACTAATTTTCTCTTTTACCAGTTTTACCATAGTCTGGTTTTCTTTAAAAAACTGCGGTCTATAAATATTAAATTTACCTTCATAACATTGCTGATCAAAATCTATAGCACGTACTTTATATACAATCTGATCAAAATCGTGTGTTGGTATTACCACATAATTATAAGAACGCATATCGCCTAACAAACGAATCATACAACGTTCATTAAACTTAACAAACTCTTTTGCTATCTGTGATTTTTCTGAAGATGTACAATTAGGCAGCATGTCTTTAATAAACACATCACCAGGTATACCCGCAATATGCTCTTCAATTAAAGTATTTTTATAAACTAAAAAGTTAAGGCTATTAGGCGACAACATATGCTCTAATTCTAAACCATATACACGAGAAGCATCGGCTTTTTTAATATAAAAATGAGTATAATTATCATTTAAAATATTACGAACTTTTATACGAAATGGCTGAGAATTTCCAAACGTGCAAAAATCTATAGAATCTACACTTAAAAATTGAAATATCTTATCGTTCCCATCAGACACCAAATTGGAGTATACACGTTTTAAAGACAAATCAATTTCTTCGCGCTCGTAGTCATTATAATACACCCTAAGCCAAAGGGTATCCTCGTCATCTTTATCGTATACCGTTATAGCCCCTTGAAAACGTAATAAATCTTCATAGAAAATAGGCAATTCAATGTTTCTATTATACTCCGATAAATACCGATCTAATTTTTCAGTAATTGGGAATGAGGGTTTCTTTTTTGATATCTTTAAATCATCCATAAACACAAAATTACTCAATTTTAAGCTTTTATTTAGTTGCTTGTAACAAATTTTACGGATATTCGTCTTACTACTATAACCACAAAACCATCTATTTTGGCAGACATACTCACAATTAATAACCTTACAAAAAAATTTGGTCCACTCACGGCTGTTAATAATTTATCATTTACCATTAAAAAAGGAAATGTATACGGCATTCTAGGACCTAACGGTAGCGGAAAATCAACCACATTAGGTATTGTTTTAAATGTTGTTAATAAAACATCAGGCGATTTTAGTTGGTTCGACGGAAGTATTTCTACACATAACGCCTTAAAAAAAGTAGGTGCAATCATAGAACGGCCCAACTTTTATCCCTACATGACCGCATACCAGAATTTAAAACTCGTATGTAAAATTAAAGGCATAACGCTTAATAAAATTGAAGAAAAATTAGAAGTTGTAGGTTTGTTGGATAGAAAAAATAGCAAATTTCAAAGCTTTTCTTTAGGGATGAAACAACGCTTAGCCATTGCTTCTGCACTTTTAAACGATCCTGAAATACTAATTTTAGACGAGCCAACAAATGGATTAGACCCGCAAGGTATCCATCAAATTAGAGAAATAATTAAACAAATTGCCCAAAATGGAACGACTATTTTATTAGCTTCTCACCTCTTAGATGAAGTTGAAAAAGTATGTTCACATGTGGTTGTTTTAAGAAAAGGGGTAAAATTATACTCTGGCCGTGTAGATACAATGATAGCAAGTCATGGCTTTTTTGAATTAAAATCTGATAATGAAACCGCGCTTAGAACATTTATAGAATCTAACAACCTTTTTGGTGCAATTACAGAAGACCAAGGCATTTTAAGAGTTTTATTAAATGAACCCTTAGATGCTCTAGAATTAAATAAACTTTTATTTGAAAAAGGTATTATTCTTTCTCATTTAGTAAAGCGCAAACAAAGCTTAGAAGAGCAATTTTTACAATTAACAGACAACCAATAAGCCACAAAAATCAAAACTATGTTAAGACTTTTAAATTTAGAACTACAAAAACTGTTACTTAATCGTGCCAGTAAAGTATTGATTTTTATCTCTTTTATTTTACCATTTACAGTGCTAATTTTATCTTCTATAAAAATTAACTTCTTTGGTTTATTTACATTAGAATTAGGAGAATTAGGTATTTTTAATTTTCCAATTATCTGGCATATTACCACATTTTTTGCCTCACAATTTAAATTTTTCTTTGCTATAGTTGTAGTAAGTATGATTGGTAATGAGTACAGCAACAAAACAATTAAGCAAAATTTAATTGACGGATTAAGTAAAAAAGAATTTATTTTATCTAAATTTTACACTATAGTATTCTTCTCTTTAATAGCCACAATCTTAATCGGGATTGCTACATTTTGTATAGGTTTATATTACTCTAGTTATACAGAAATAAGTATTATTTTTAGAGAAACACAATTCTTATTGGCCTACTTTGTAAAATTGGTTGGCTTTTTTAGTCTATGCTTATTTTTAGCAATGCTAGTGAAACGATCGGCTTTTGCTCTTGGTGCTCTTTTTGTATTATATATTGTTGAGTGGATTGGTTTTGGTCTTATCGCATGGCAAGCAGGTGGAGATCTTGCTGAAAAAATCCAAGGATTTTTCCCTCTAAAATCAATGTATAACCTTATTAAACAACCATTTCAGCGTGTTATGATGACTAAATTTCCTGAGAAAACAGACATGATTTATGATTATGCTGTACATAGTTCAGACCTGTTTATTGTATTAATTTGGACTGCTATTTTCGTCTTTTTATCTCATAAATTATTAATGAAAAGAGATTTATAATATATTAGAGGTTTAATAATAGCCTTGTTCTCCCTAATACATGAAATACACCTTAACCGTTCTTACAATTTTATTGCATGGTTTCCTTTTTGCTCAATACGAAGCAGCCAATTGGTATTTTGGCGAAAATGCAGGAATACATTTTAACTCTAATACAGGTGAAGTTACTGCACTTTTAGATGGAAGAATAGATACCTACGAAGGCTCATCGTCTATATCTGATGAAAATGGGAACCTTTTATTTTATACAGATGGAACTACTGTATACAATAAAAATCATCAAATTATGGAAAGTGGTTTATTTGGTAATTCCTCTAGTACACAGTCGGCTATTGTTGTACCTTTTCCAGGAGACGAAAACAATCATTTATTTTATATTTTTACTGTAGACACTATTGAAAGTTCTGGAGATACGAGTCAAGGCTTTAATTACTCCATAGTAGACATGACAAAAAATGGAGGTTTAGGCAGTGTTATCAGTAAAAACAAAAATTTACTAGCCTACAGTTCTGAAAAATTAAGTGCCATTGTAAAAGATTGCGAAACTCAATCTATTTGGGTTATAACCTTATCTACTGCATCTGGGCAAAATGATAATTTAGCGTTTAATACGTTTTATGCCTATTCAATTACTGCAGACTCCATTAATACTGTTCCAGTAAAATCAATTATAAGTTCTACTATTACAGAACGCCGTGGTGCATTAAAATTTTCTCCTGATGGCACAAAACTAGTTAGTGCAAATGTTGGTGATGGTTTATTTTTATACGATTTTAATACCGAAACTGGTGTTGTTAGTGGGCAAAAACAAATCTTAATTCAAGGCACAACAGGCAATAGATCTTATGGAGCGGAATTCTCGCCTAACAATAAATATTTATATATCCATGCCTCGAATGACTATAATGGTTTAGATTCTTATGATTCTACCAAACACACCTCAGCGCTACTTCAATACGATTTAGATGCCGATGATATTTCAAATTCACAAGTTATTTTAGATAACAGAAATTTATTTAGAGGTGCATTACAATTGGGACCTGATGGAAGAATTTATCGTGCGCTTGCGTCTACTTACGATACCGGATTACCCTATTTAGGTGTTATAGAAAACCCTAATGCAGCAGGAACAAATGCAAGCTATAAACACAATGCTATTGATTTAGGCGGAAATAATTCCACACAAGGTTTACCTCCATTTATTCAATCCTTTTTCAATCAAAAAATTGATATTATTCATGCCAGCGACGGTATTGAAACAAGCATTTTACCCTTATGTACTGGAAAAACTTACACATTACAAGCTGATGAAATTACTAATGCAGATTACTATTGGACATTTAATGGTGAAAAATTAGAAAATCAATCTGAACCTTGGAAAATGGAAGCCAATCAAGAAGGACTCTACAAAGTGCTTATTACTCCAGACAGCGCTACAGTTTGTGAACTTTTAGAAGGAGAAGCTTATGTAACGTATTACGACATACCTGTAGCAAATCCAGCAAATAACATTACCGATATTTGTGATTTTAATAATGATGATACAGAAACAATAAATTTAACTATAAATGATAACGCTATTCTAGGCAACCAGAGCAATGAAGAGTATCAAGTTGTTTATTTTGAAACACTAGCAGATGCAGAATCTGATACTAATGCTATTGTTGCTCCTAGCAATTATCAGAATTTATTTCAAACCCAAGATATTTATGCTAGAGTAGAAAATTTAAATCACACAAGTTGTTATGATATTACTACCTTTTCTATTCAATTAATTGACACACCAACACTAGAAACACAGGATTTATCTCAATGCGATACTACCTTACCGTATAATGACGGACTTACAGTGTTTAATCTAAATACTGCTATTGTGAGTTCTGATGCAGATATTACTTTTTACGAAACTAATCCAGAAACCACAGCAGCTAGCCCAATTACCTCTAGCAATTCTTATGTAAGTACAACGAGTAATCAAATAATATATGCACGTGCCACTTACAATAAAACAGGATGTTATACAGACCAAACCTTTACATTAACCGCGCAAGACGCCCCTGTATTAACAGAAACTGCTTACTATTGTACAGGAACAGAAGTCACTTTAAATTCAGGCACTTTAAATTCAGAAATAGACAATTACACCTATCAATGGTTTATAGATGACACTGCTATTCTTGGTGCTACACAATACGAGTATACAACTTCACCGGTAGGAAATTATGAAGTTGCCATCACAGAAAAAGCCACAAAATGTGTAACCCTAAAAACATTTAACTTAGAAGAATCTGGACCAGCCACTATAACAAGTATTGAAGTAAACGATTTAAGAGATATTAATACTGTTACCGTTAAAGCTAATGGTTTAGGAAATTACGAATATGCCTTATTTAAAGACGGCATTGCTTATACTGCATACCAATCCAGTAATTATTTTACTAATGTATATCCTGGTCATTATATCGTAAAAGTTAAAGACACCAAAAATAATTGTGGAATAACAGAAGGACATGTTGATGTTTTAGGGTTTCCAAAATTTTTCACACCAAACGGAGACGGCTATCATGATACTTGGAAAATAGATAATGAATCTCAAACATTAGTTTTAAGATCTACTATCTTAATTTTTAATCGTTATGGAAAACTTGTTAAAGAATTAAGAACAACTGATGAAGGTTGGGATGGGACATTAAATGGCAGACCTTTACCCTCAGACGATTATTGGTTTACATTAACCCTAAACGATGGCAGAACTTTTAAATCACATTTTAGTTTAAAACGCTAAATAAAGGCTTTAATTTCTTTTATTTTTCTTACGTACAAATTGTGTAAATTTGTAATATGCGTTTTAAAATAAAATCAGAATTCAAGCCCACCGGAGATCAGCCTACAGCGATAAAACAATTAACGCAAGGCATAGAGTCCAACGAAAAATACCAAACCTTACTTGGTGTAACGGGTTCAGGAAAAACATTTACCGTTGCTAATGTTATTCAAGAGGTACAACGTCCTACTTTAGTTTTAGCTCATAATAAAACTTTAGCAGCACAATTGTACTCAGAATTTAAACAATTTTTTCCGGACAATGCTGTAGAATATTTTGTTTCATACTACGATTATTATCAGCCAGAAGCCTACATTCCTGTGTCTGGGACATATATTGAAAAAGATTTATCTATAAACGAAGAAATTGAAAAACTTAGATTAAGTACAACTTCGTCATTACTTTCAGGACGTCGTGATGTCTTAGTTGTAGCTTCTGTATCTTGTTTATATGGTATTGGTAACCCTGTAGAATTTCAAAAAAATGTCATTTCTTTAGAACGTGACCAAGTGATTTCTCGCACTAAATTATTACACCGTTTAGTGCAAAGTTTGTACTCCAGAACAGAAGCAGATTTTAATCACGGGAATTTTAGAATTAAAGGAGATACTGTAGACATTTTTCCTAGTTATGCTGATGATGCATTCCGGATTCATTTTTTTGGTGATGAAATTGAAGAAATTGAAAGCTTTAACATACAAACCAATGAAATTATTGAAACGTACGATAGACTTACAATTTACCCTGCAAATATGTTTGTTACGTCTCCAGATGTACTACAAAATGCTATAAAAGATATTCAAGATGATTTAGTTAAACAACACGATTATTTTAAAGACATTGGGAAGCATTTAGAAGCCAAACGCTTAAAAGAGCGTACAGAATTTGATTTAGAAATGATACGAGAATTGGGGTATTGCTCTGGAATTGAAAACTACTCTAGATACTTAGACGGAAGACAACCAGGAACGCGACCATTCTGCTTATTAGATTATTTTCCAAATGATTATTTAATGGTTGTAGACGAGAGTCACGTAACCATCTCACAAGTACATGCCATGTACGGCGGCGATAGAAGCAGAAAAGAAAATTTAGTAGATTACGGTTTTAGATTACCCGCTGCTATGGATAACCGTCCACTTAAGTTTGAAGAGTTTGAAGCACTTCAAAACCAAGTTATTTATGTAAGTGCCACACCAGCAGATTACGAATTACAAAAGAGTGATGGTATTTATGTAGAGCAAGTTATTCGTCCAACAGGATTACTAGACCCTATTATTGAAGTTCGCCCAAGTTTAAACCAAATAGATGATTTAATTGAAGAAATACAACTTCGTATAGAAAAAGACGAACGAACGCTGGTTACAACTCTTACCAAACGTATGGCAGAGGAACTTACAAAATATCTAGACCGCATTCAAATTCGTTGTCGTTACATACACAGTGATGTAGATACGTTAGAACGGGTAGAAATTATGCAAGATTTGCGTAAAGGTTTGTTTGATGTTTTAGTAGGTGTTAACTTATTACGTGAAGGATTAGACCTACCAGAAGTTTCTTTAGTAGCCATTTTAGATGCAGATAAAGAAGGTTTCTTACGCTCGGCAAGATCTTTAACACAAACTGTAGGACGTGCTGCTAGAAATTTAAATGGTAAAGCTATTATGTATGCAGATAACATAACTAAGAGCATGCAAAAAACTATAGACGAAACCGAATACAGACGAGAAAAACAAATTAATTACAACACCACTCATAATTTGGTTCCAACGGCACTAAACAAAAGTTTAGATAGTGCTTTAGCAAAAAATTCGGTTAGTACATATAGTTACGAACTAGAGGCTTTAAAAGCTGCCGAACCAGAAAGTGAGTATTTAACGAAACCTCAATTAGAAAAAAATATTAGAGATCGCAGAAAATTAATGGAAGCTGCAGCTAAAGAATTAGACTTTATGCAAGCCGCTAAATTTCGTGACGAAATTAAAAAATATCAAGAAAAACTTGACCAGTTAAAATAAACCTTTTAATTATACTGTACTTTAAATATATCTATTAAAACATCTGGTGGTACAATTTTATTTGGAAAACCATCCATTAAGTACAACACTTTATTTATACATTCATGACTTAGTCCCATGCGTAGTCCAAAATTAAAAAGCTTAATAACATCTTTTGTACTTCGCTCATTATCTAAGTTCATTAATAATACTAAACGATGAAATTGTACGATACGTTCACTATAAGATTCGATATGCTTATAAGCAATGGGATGCTTCATAAGGTAATCAAAATCTTCTCTAGAAATATCTAGTTGTTGAGATACACCTAACAGAAAATTGTACTCGATAGTTTTAATCTTGTCGTCAGTTTTTGCAAAAGCAATCATTTCCGAAAGTAAACTCAATTTTTCTACACGATTTATCATAAACGAGGGAATTAAGATTATTAATAATATAAAGTTAATTATAATAGATATTTTATAATCGTAGATATAATGTAACTTGTCGAAAAATGGCTTGTATTTAATCGGTATTTATGAACGTTCAACTGATTTAACACATTAAAAACATGACAGTTACAATAAAAATAATTGATTTTTAAACTAAATTTAACACTTAAACACATATTTTAAAACATTGACTACCAACATATTACACAAGTGGATTTTTAATTAAAAAAGCCATATAGTAGTGGTAAAAAGTAGTCCATAAATTTAAAAATGACAAAAAATCTATGAGTAGTAGATTTTTTTTAAACACCTTTGAATTAAAAAAAACAAAATAACAAAATATGACAAATAATGATGTTCTTAAAAAATTACGTGTCGCTCTTAAATTAAGAGATGATGATATTGTTAAAATTTTAGAATTGGTAGATTTTAGAATTAGTAAAAGTGAATTAGGTGCTTTTTTTAGAAGAGAAGATCACCCAAAATATATGGAGTGTGGAGATCAGATTTTAAGAAATTTCTTAAACGGCTTAGTTATTCATTTACGCGGACCACTTCCAAAGAAAGTTGCTTCTAGAAAAACAGAAGACACCAAAAAGTCTCCAAAGAAAAAATCAGAATCAAAAAAAACGCCTTCTAAAAAGGCAGATAGTAATAAAACAGAATCAAAGAAAAAAGCGTCTAACCATTAAGTTAGACGCTTTTAATATTATAAATAGTACTCTTAAGTTTAAAACTATGCTAAAACTTCTTGTACTTTATCTGCAGCTTCTTGAAATTGTGTTGCACTCATTACATCTAAACCAGAATTATCTATTAATTCTTTAGCGATATCTGCATTTGTTCCTTGTAAACGTACAATAATTGGAACATTAATATTACCCATGTTTTTATAAGCATCGATAACACCTTGAGCAACTCTGTCACAACGTACAATACCTCCAAATATATTAATAAGGATCGCTTTTACATTTGGATCTTTTAAAATAATTTTAAAAGCAGCCTCAACACGTGCAGCATCTGCAGTACCTCCCACATCTAAGAAGTTAGCTGGTTCTCCACCTGCTTGCTTAATTAAATCCATAGTAGCCATTGCTAAACCAGCACCATTAACCATACATCCTACGTTTCCGTCTAAATCTACATAGTTTAATCCTAGTTCACCTGCTTCAACTTCAATAGCACTTTCTTCACGCTTATCACGTAAAGCTAAATAGTCTTTATGTCTGTATAACGCATTATCATCAATAGTTACTTTAGCATCAACAGCAAGTATTTTATTATCGCTAGTTTTTAATACAGGATTAATTTCAAATAAAGAAGAATCAGACTTTACGTAAGCTGTATAAAGATTAGTAACAAACTTAGTCATTTCTTTAAATGCATTTCCAGATAACCCTAAATTAAAAGCAATGCGTCTTGCTTGAAACGGTAAAACTCCAACAGCAGGATCAATTTCCTCTGTAAAAATTAAATGAGGTGTTTCTTCTGCAACAGTTTCAATATCCATTCCACCTTCAGTAGAATACATAATCATATTACGTCCTGTACCACGATTTAATAACACAGACATATAATATTCTTCTGTCTCACTCTCTCCTGGGTAGTATACATCTTCTGCGATTAAAACTTGGTGTACGCGTTTACCTTCAGCAGATGTTTGAGGTGTTACTAGATCCATACCTATAATCTCACCAGCAATTTTTTCTACCTCTTGTAAATTCTTGGCTAATTTAACGCCACCACCTTTACCACGTCCACCAGCGTGAACTTGAGCCTTAACAACATACCAGCTTGTTTCTGTTTCTGCTGTTAATTCTTTTGCTACTTCAACTGCTTCTTGAGCATTTTGTGCTACTTTACCGCGTTGAATACGTACGCCAAAACTATTTAAAATTTCTTTTCCTTGATATTCGTGTAAGTTCATTAGATTTTAATTTATTGCCTCACAAATGTAAACAACCATTATCTTTTAACCAATATTTTTTAGCATCTAATACATTATATTATTAATACGCTATTCTTTTCTTTGTTTTTTTGACAAATAATAGGTCTCAAACTGATAAAAACTTTATAGATTTGCGGCGAATTTAATTTATCATAAAATGAATAATAACACTTTATTAAAAATTGCAAGCGACTTTGGAAGTCCGGTGTATGTGTATGACTCTGAAAAAATAGAGACACAATATAAACGTTTAACTTCTGCTTTTAATAAGGTGAAACAGCTAAAGGTTAATTATGCAGTTAAAGCATTATCTAACCTTACTATCTTAAAATTAATGAAAAATCTTGGAGCAGGACTTGATACGGTCTCTATTCAAGAAGTTCAATTAGGATTAAAAGCTGGCTTTTCTGCAGATCAAATTATCTTTACTCCTAACGGTGTATCTTTAGAAGAGATTGAAGAAGCTTCTAAATTAGGCGTACAAATAAATATAGACAACCTTTCTATTTTAGAACAATTTGGGACAAAACACCCAAAAATACCAGTATGTATTCGTATTAACCCGCATGTTATGGCTGGAGGAAATGCTAACATATCTGTAGGCCATATCGATTCTAAATTTGGAATTTCTGTACATCAAATTCCTCATATCTTAAGAATTGTAGAAAATACAGGTATGCATATAAACGGGATTCATATGCATACAGGAAGTGATATTTTAGATATTGATGTCTTTTTATATGCTAGCGAAATTTTATTTGATACAGCTAAACATTTTAAAGATTTAGAGTTTTTAGATTTTGGTTCTGGTTTTAAAGTCCCATACTCTAAGGGAGATATTGAAACAAATATTGAAGAATTTGGCACTAAACTTTCTAAACGTTTTAATGAATTCTGTAAAGAATACGGAAAGGAATTAACCTTAGGTTTCGAACCAGGAAAATTTTTAGTGAGTGAATCTGGAGTGTTTTTAGCTAAAGTAAATGCTGTAAAACAAACAACATCTACAGTATTTGCACAGATAGACTCTGGTTTTAACCATTTAATTCGTCCGATGTTTTACGGATCTCAACATGTTATTACAAACATTTCAAACCCGAAAGGTCGCGAGCGTTTTTACTCTGTTGTAGGTTATATTTGTGAAACCGATACTTTTGCTAACAACCGTAGAATTAATGAAATTACAGAAGGAGATGTCCTTGCATTCCAAAATGCAGGAGCCTATTGTTACTCTATGGCTTCAAACTATAATTCACGTTTTCGACCTGCTGAAGTACTTTGGCATAAAGACAAAGCCTTATTAATTAGGGAGCGTGAAACCTTTGAAGATATTATTAGAAACCAAGTAGAAGTTACTTTATAAAATAAAAGCGCGTTAACAATAGTTAACGCGCTTTTATTTTAAATATATATGAGATATTTATTCTGCTTGTACTAAGTCTGAATTATAAAAACCTCCCATATTTGTTTTACGACGTGCAGATTGCTCTACAATTAAATTTGCTATTGTATTTAAGTTACGAAGTTCGCAAATCTGAACCGATAGTTTAGACCCTACATATAGATCTCTTGTAGAATCTTCTACATAACGTAAATGTTTAGCAGCCTCTTTAAGCTTACTATTAGTTCTAACAATGGCTACTAAATCCGACATAATATGCTGAATTGTATTTCTATAATGTGTAATTAAAATTAATTCTTTAGGTGTAGAGGTTCCATCGTCATTCCAATCTGGCGCGTTTACATTTACAGGTTTAACCTCATCTACGTGTGCGATCACGTGATCTGCTATATGATTTGCATAGACTAATGCTTCCAATAAGGAGTTAGACGCTAATCGATTTGCTCCATGTAAACCCGTACTTGTGCATTCTCCTGCAGCATACAAGTCTTCAATAGTTGTCTCTCCATTAGTATTGACTTCTATACCTCCACAGGCATAATGGCATGCTGGTACAACCGGAATCATTTGTTTTCTTATATCTATACCTATGGCTAAACACTTGTCGTTAATATTAGGAAAATGCTTGATAAACGCATCATAATCTAAATGTGTACAATCTAAAAATACATGGCGTTCTCCTGTAGTATGTATTTCATTATCTATTGCTCTAGCTACAATATCTCTAGGGGCTAACTCGCCACGCTCATCAATATCAAGCATAAAGCGCTCTCCTTTTTTGTTTTTTAGATAAGCTCCAAATCCGCGCACGGCTTCAGAAATTAAAAACGACGGACTTTGCTCAGGTTCAAATAATGCTGTAGGATGAAATTGTACAAATTCCATATCTTTAATCTTTGCTAAAGCTCTATATGCCATTGCAATACCATCTCCTGTTGCAATTAGCGGATTGGTTGTTGAAGCGTAAACTTGCCCAATTCCACCAGCACATAAAATGGTTTTAGATGCTATATAAGGTTCTATAGCATTTGTTTTTTGATTCATGATATAAGCACCGTAACATCTTATATTTGTATGTTTTGTATCAGCATCTTTTAATTGGTGATCTGTAATTAAATCAATACCAAAATGATAGGGTAATACTTTAATATTTTCTAACCTAGCGACTTGTTCTAAGAGTGTACGCTCAATTTCAAAACCTGTAATATCTTTATGGTGAATAATACGATGCGCAGAATGACCTCCTTCTTTACCAAGATCAAACTCTCCTATATTATTAAAATCAAAATCTGCGCCCCAAGACATGAGTTGCCTCATACAATCTGGAGCTTCTTCTACCACCATTTTTACAACTTCAGGATCGTTATAATACTCTCCTGCAATCATGGTATCTTTTATATGATCTTCAAAGGAATCTAATTTATCCCAAACTACAGCAATACCTCCTTGCGCATATTTTGTATTGGATTCACTTTTATTAGCTTTAGTTACTACTAAAATTTCTTTATTTGGTAAAGCTTTAGCCAGACGTATGGCTGTTGTTAGGCCAGCAACTCCTGAACCTAAGATAAGGTAATCTGTATTAAATTGACTCATTCTTGATTTTAAGAGATTTCTAACATACGTTGAATAGGTAGTAATGCTTTTTCTTGAATCGCCTTATCTACGTGAACTTCTGGCAACTCATATTTCATACACGTGTATAATTTTTGAAGTGTATTCATTTTCATATAAGCACATTCACTACAAGCACAAGTATTATTTTCTTTTGCTGGTGCTGGAATTAATGTTTTATTAGGTACTTCTTTTTGCATTTCATGTAAAATACCTGCTTCGGTAGCTACAATAAACTCGTTTGCTGGATTCGTTTTTACATAATTAATAAGGCCTGCTGTAGAGCCCACATATTCAGCTATTTTTAATAAATGAGCCTCCGATTCTGGGTGTGCAATAATTCTTGCTTTTGGATTTTCTTTATGTACAGCCAATAATTTATCCATTGAAAAAGCTTCATGTACAATACAAGCTCCATCCCATAAAACCATATCTCTGCCTGTTTCTTTTTGTACCCAAGCACCTAAGTTTTTATCTGGAGCAAAAATTATAGGTTGATCTAATGGTACTGAATCTACAATTTTTTTTGCATTGGAAGATGTACAACATATATCGCTAATTGCTTTTACTTCTGCAGAAGTGTTTACATATGTAATAACAATATGCCCAGGATACTTTTTCTTAAACGTTGCTAAATCTTCTGCAGAACAAGAATCTGCTAAAGAGCAACCTGCATTTAAATCTGGTAAAATTACTTTTTTAGTCGGATTTAAAATCTTAGCAGTTTCGGCCATAAAATGTACCCCAGCAAACACTATTAAATCGGCATCGGTTTCTGCTGCTTTATAAGACAACCCTAAACTATCTCCTACATAATCTGCTAAATCTTGAATAGCTGGTTCTTGATAATAATGTGCCAAAATAACAGCATTCTTCTCTTCTTTAAGTCTCTTAATCTCTGCGACATAATCAATCTCCTGTGAGGTTTCCAACATTGGAATATATCCCAACTCTTTTATACTTTCTTTTACAGAATCCATATTTGTTATTAAATGAGTTGTAAAATTAATGAATTTTATAATGTTTATTTAATGTTTTATTATAGTATTTCATTTTAAATAAGAATAGTATACATAATTTGAACGAGAATAAAACATGTAAAAAACAGAAAAAAGAGGCCGTAACTATACCAACTTTTAATCTTTTTATAGTTTAAAATAATAACCAAAAACTAGCACTGAATGTATTTACTAAAATCCACACCGCTTGAGTATAAAAAAAGCGCGCTTAAAAAATTAAGCACGCTTTTTTATTATATCTTCACTTTTCTAGGGTTTAACAGTTCCGGTAAAGTGATTAATTTTTGGATTTATGGGATTTCCAGATGCACGTCTAGAAGTGGCTATTTGCCCGCAATGCCAAACAGAATCTTCTATAGGTCCGTTAATAGCATTCCAAAAAGGCACTACTCGATCTTCAGGTTCACCTTTAAAAATGATATTAAATCCTTCTAAATTTTCAGCCGTTTTAAATATATCTGAAGCTGCTTTATAATTATTTAAGGTAAGCGTTCTTAACTCTGTATATGATAATGGCTTTTTTAATGTTTCTCTTATATGTGGAACTTTTAAAGCAGCGTCCCTTATAATACAAGACATACTATACAAATGCAACATTATATCTCTAATAGGACGACCATCAGGTTTTAATTTAAAATCTAAATCGTTTGGAGTTAACGTTTCGGTTGCCCAATAAAACCGAAACCCTAAACCATCAATCATACGAGAAATTACAGTTCCGGGTGTATAGGTTTCTGGGTATTCAGGAATTTCATAGTATGGCAATGTACTTGTATTTTGAGCCATTATAGACATGTTAAAAGTGATTACAAATAAATATAAAATAATTTTCATTAACCTAAAGTGTTTTATTAAATACCATGGTTATCAAACAAATACACTAATGATGCCATGGTTGCCGCACCTAATTCTAATTCCCTTTTATTAACTGCATCAAAGGTATCGTTAGCTGCGTGATGATGGTCAAAATAACGTTGAGAATCTGGTCGTAATCCTACCGTTACATTATTATCTGTTTTTAACGGACCTACATCTGCTCCGGCTCCGCCTTGTTCGAAATAATGGATTAAATACGGCTTAAATAACGGTTTCCAATTTAAAACCTTCTTAAATGTATCATCGGTACAATCAAAACTAAAACCTCTTGGTGTAAACCCACCAGCATCACTTTCAAGGGACACTACATGTTTTTCGCCTTTTTGATTTGCTACTTTTGCATATTCTGTAGCTCCTCTTAAACCATTTTCTTCATTCATAAACATAACCACACGAAGACTGTGTTTAGGTTTAATATTTAAAGTTTTAAATAAGCGTAACACTTCCATAGACTGTACAATTCCTGCCCCGTCATCGTGAGACCCATCTCCTAAATCCCAAGAATCTAAATGTCCCCCAACGATAATATATTCATCTGGATATTGAGATCCTGTGATCTCTCCAATCACATTATAAGATTTTACATCTGCTAGTTGTTTACAGTTTTGTTTAAAATAAAATTGAAGTGAACTATCTAATTTTAACATGCTACTTAATAAGTTAGCATCTCTAGTGCTTATAGCTGCAGATGGGATACGTTTCTCTGCAGGTAAATCGCCATAAGTCATACTTCCTGCATGCGGAAAATCGTCTACTCTTAAATTCATGGATCTAACAATAACTCCTGCGGCACCATATTTTGCAGCTTGCACAGCCCCCATATAACGTTGATCTACGCAACCGCCATAAGCCTCGAACGTACTAATTAAATCGGCTTGCATTGGTCTGTTATAAAACACTATTTTTCCTTTAACACCTGCTTCACCTAATGCTGCCAATTCTTCAAAGTTTTTAACTTCAACTACAGAAGCAGTTAATCCTAAAGGGTTAGTAGACACCGATCCTCCTAACGCACAAATATTAACATTAGTAGTTTCTCCATTTCCTGTTTTTATATATGCAAATTCTTTAGCGCCACGTACCCATTTTGGTACCATTACGGGTTGTAACCAGACTTTATCTAAACCCAATTGGTCTAACTCTTCCTTACCCCAGTCCACCGCGCGTTCTGCATTTAAAGATCCCGATAAGCGACCGCCTATATCTTGCGACAAAGTTTCTAACCAATTATAACTTTCACCTTCGACTAAAGCCGACTTATATATTTCTTTTAATACTTCTTCATCAGTTTGTCCAATGGCATAATAACTTATACTTAAAGCAAGTAAGACAAATATTTTTTTCATGTTTTTTTAGGGGTATTGTAATTATTAATATAGAAAATGTTTGATTTTATTCATTTTCTAGTTGTGACTTATACGTTTTTATATTCGAGTATGTTTCTTGGTCTAACTCAGGTTCCTTCATGTCTGTATACGTTTTAAGAGTATTATAAAGAATTGTTGCTACAATTAGTCGAGCGGTAGGCTTATCGTCTGCAGGAATATTATACCAAGGCGCATTAGAGGTAGCGGTTCTATTTATAGCATCTTCGTAACAATTTTGGTAAACGTCCCACAATTCACGTTCTTTAAGATCGTCTGGAGAAAATTTCCAGTTTTTATTTTTTTTGTCTAACCTACGGATTAATCTATCGCGTTGCTCATCTTTAGATAGATTTAAGAAAAATTTAAATATTATAGTTCCGTTAGTTGTAATATGATTTTCAAAATTAACAATCTCTTCAAAACGCTTATTCCAGAATGCATCATTGACATCTGAGACTGTTTTTATAGTTGGTATATTTTCATTTAAAATATAAGCTGGGTGCACACGAGTAACCAAAACATTCTCGTAATGTGTTCTATTAAAAATAGCAAATTTACCACGTGGCGGTAAGCGTAAATAGTGGCGCCATAAATAATCGTGTTTTAACTCTAAATCTGTAGGAGATTTAAAACTGTGACAGTTTACACCTCTTACATTAAAATCTTTAAATACTTCACGGATTAAACTATCTTTCCCTGCAGTATCCATACCTTGAAAACATGCTAAAACAGCATATTTACCATGCGCATACATGGTGTTTTGTAGCTCGCCTAATTTTATCCTAACCTTCTCTAATTCTTTTTCGATTTTTTTTTCTGAAGCATGTAAATTAACCCTTGTTTTTAAATCTGAAATAGCAATTTTAGAGTCTATTTTGTAGTCTTTAATATCAATATCTTTCATAACGTATGATTGGTTTTAGGCTTATTGTACTACTAAAAAACAAAAATGCTTTTTATTAATCGCATTTTTGACAAAAAATTTAGACTTTTTGGGGACTGTAACTTACTTTTTAGTTAAAGCAGTTCTCTTTATACTCTATTATTAAGCATAAAAAAAACTCTATGCCAATATGGCTTAGAGCTTTTTTTATAGTTTACAAAATTATTATTTATTACTATTTAGTAGCGTATAGTTTAACATCATTTTCCTCGACTACTGCGTCGCTTAAAATAATTAAGCGCTCTACAACATTTCTAAGTTCTCTAATGTTTCCTGACCAATCATAAGATTTCAACAATTGAAGTGCAGCTTCTGAAAATTCTTTTTTAACATTACCTTGCTCTTTAGCAATTTTATCTGAAAAATAATTAACTAATAACGGAATATCATCACGTCTATCATTTAAAGCAGGCACTTGTATTAAAATAACTGCAAGACGGTGATATAAATCTTCTCTAAACCTACCAGCTTCTATTTCTTTTTTTAAATCTTTATTTGTGGCTGCAATTACTCGCACATCTACCTTAATATCTTTATCACTACCTACACGTTGCACTCGACTTTCTTGAAGGGCACGTAATACTTTAGCTTGTGCAGACAAACTCATATCTCCGATTTCGTCTAAAAAAATGGTTCCGCCATTAGCAGCTTCAAATTTACCTGCTCGATCTTTATTTGCGCTTGTAAATGCCCCTTTAACATGACCAAACAATTCACTTTCTATAAGCTCACTTGGTATTGCTGCACAATTTACTTCAACCATAGCACCTTTAGCACGTTCACTTTTTTGATGTAACCAATGTGCGACCAATTCTTTCCCTGTACCATTAGCTCCTGTAATTAGTACTCGAGCATCTGTAGGCGCAACCTTTTCAATAATTTCTTTAATGCTGGCAATGGCTGGGCTCTCACCAATCATTTGGTAATTTTTACTTACTTTAGTTTTAAGAATTTTGTTTTGTACAACCAATTCTTTTTTATCAAGTGCATTTCTAACTGTGTTTAGTAATCTATTTAAATCTGGAGGTTTAGAGATATAGTCGAAAGCTCCTAAACGCATGGTTTGCACTGCTGTATCTAAATCGCCATGCCCAGAAATCATTACCATTGGTGTTTCTGGTTTTATAAGTTTTACGGCTTCTAAAACTTCGACACCATCCATTTTTGGCATTTTAATATCACATAATACCAAATCGTAATCGTCTTTTTTAATCTTTTCTATTCCAATTAAACCATCTTCTGCTTCATCTAAATGATAGGTATCATTTTCTTCAGCTAAGATTTTAACCAAAACTCTACGAATGGCTGCTTCATCTTCAATAATTAAAATTTTTGGCATATCTTATTTTTTAGATAATGTTTAGGCGTTAATATAATACATCTTTTTCTATTTCTTTGCCTGATTAACATCTAATCCTGGTGCAGAAACGACATGTAAATCACGCTGCGGAAACGGGATTGAAATATTGTGAGCTCTAAATAATTTTTCAATTTTAAAACGTACATCACTTCTAGGTCCTTCTCCTAAAAAACTATCGCGTACCGTAAATGCGATTCTAAATAGTAGAGCATTATCTCCAAAATCCATAAACAAAACTCTTGGGGCTGGAAATGTTAGAATATCTGGATGATTATCTACAGATTGTAAGAGCAATTTTTCTACCAAAGCCACATCACTACCGTAAGCAACGCCTACGGTGACACTATCTTTAGTTTCTTTACCGTTTTGTGTCCAGTTATATAAACTACTTGTTAAAAATATATGGTTTGGAATAATAATTACACGATTATTTAAAGTAACTGCACGTGTTGTTCTTAATTTTATTTCTTCTACCCGTCCAATTTTATTATCTACTTCAATAATATCTCCCACATGTACAGATTGATCTACAATTATAAAAACACCAGAAATAATATCCTGAATTAAAGTTTGCAGAGCTAAACCAACACCTATTAATAAGGCTGCGGAAGCTGCAAATACTGCAGTAACATTTATACCTATAGAGTGAAATGTTATTAATAATATTATTAAATATACCACCCAGCTGGCATAAGAAAACAACATCTCAAACTTAACTTTATCATCCTGAGGAAGCTTTCTTGTTACTAGTTTGCTTAATAATTTTAACAATCTAGATGTTACAAAAAGAACTAAAACTATAACAAAAATAGCCTTTACAGATACAGAAATATCTTGTCCTAAATAGAACGTAAAGTTTAAAAAATCTTGAACTTGCTTCATCTATTAATATTTAATCCACTTAATAAGCTCTTTGTATGTTGGCTTTTTACCATACATTAATATACCTACACGGTATATTTTTGCAGCAAACCAAACGGCACATAAAAACGACCCGATTAAAAGTAATAAAGATAAAAGCTGTTGCCAAATTGGAACGCCAAAAGGAATACGCATTAGCATTACAACTGGTGATGTTAATGGAATAAAAGAAAAGATAGTAGAAACTGTTCCATGAGGATCTTCAATTACTGTAAAAAAACCAATATATACAGATAATATTAAAGGCATTAATATAGGGAACACAAACTGTTGCGTATCTGTTTCATTATCTACAGCAGCTCCAATAGCTGCATATAGCGAACTGTATAATAAATATCCTGCGATAAAGAAGAGTACAAATGCTAGTATTAAATTTGTTAGAGGTAAATGATAAAAACCTGTTAAGATTGTTTCTATTTGTCCATTTAATTGTTGATCGAATATAGATTGTTGAATTACTTGTTGTTGCGGAGTTTGACTCATATCTATCCCAAAAACAAAACCAACTAATGCCGTAAGCAATCCGCCTAAAATAATCCAAATACTAATTTGAGTAATACCGGCTAACGAGGTCCCTATTATTTTACCTAACATTAGTTGCATTGGCTTAACTGAAGAAATAATAACCTCTATAACACGACTTGTTTTTTCTTCTATAACACTGCGCATTATCATGTTTCCGTAAATTATTATAAACATAAATAATAAATACCCTGCAGCACCCCCAAAGGCTAGCTTTATAATACTCTCTATTTTAGAGGTTTTTTCGCCAGAAAAATTTTCTTGTACAATACTTACATCAATCTTTGCCGATTCTATTTTATCTAAATCTACGCCTACTTGTTGTAATTTAATATCGGTAAGTGATTTTTCAACTTTGTTTTCTAAACTGGTAACCACAGATAGTGATGGTGAATCTTCAGAATAAAACTTCACATGATTTTCTAAATAATTTACATCTAGGCTTTTTTCAATATGGAGTAAACCGTAATCTTCTTGCGCTTTTACTAAAACTTTAGCGGCTTCTAGATCTGTATGTTCTAAATACTTATATTTTATTGTCTCTGTATCTACAAACGTATTTTTTATTAAACCGGATTCATCTAATATTGCTATAGTCCTAACCTTGTTGTTACTTATTTGCGATAAATATGCCACTGTTGCAATAAGAGCAATAAGCACGATAGGACTAATAATAGTCATTACAATAAAGGCTTTATTTTTTACTTTCGTAAAATACTCTCTTTTTATAATAAGTGATAAATGATTCATGCTTAACTATTGTTCTGAATGGCTTTAATAAAGATATCGTTAGTACTTGGTAAGAGTTCTACAAAGTGAGAAACTTCCCCCTTAGTTGTTAAATAATGTAAAAGATCGTTTGCCTTTTCGTTAACTCCTAATTTCACATTTAGTTTTAATTGTTCGTCTATAGTTTTAAAGTGTGCTGGAGATACTTCAAACTTCTGAGCAATTTCTGCTCGTAAAGCCGAAATATGATCTGTTTTTACACCAACTTCGTAAGCATGTGTTTTAAACTTACGTTTAACGTCTGTAAGTTTACCATCTAATATTTTATTAGATTTATTAATTAGAGCAATGTGATCGCATAATTCCTCTACAGATTCCATACGGTGTGTAGAAAAAATTACAGTAGCGCCATTATCTCTTAAACGTAAAATTTCGTCTTTAATTAAATTGGCATTAATTGGGTCGAAACCTGAAAAGGGTTCGTCAAAAATAAGCAGTTTTGGTTCGTGTAATACCGTTACAACAAACTGAATTTTTTGTGCCATTCCCTTTGAAAGTTCTTGTATTTTCTTATTCCACCAATGACCAATCTCTAAACGATCAAACCAATAATGAAGTCTTTTTTTAGCCTCTGTTTTACTTAACCCTTTTAACTGTGCTAAATATAAAGCTTGCTCGCCTACCTTCATAGATTTATACAAACCACGCTCTTCTGGCAAGTACCCAATATCTTTTATATGATGGTTTTTTAGAGGCTCTCCATCTAAAATTACATGCCCCGAATCCGGCATAGTAATTTGGTTAATAATACGGATTAATGTGGTTTTTCCTGCGCCATTTGGCCCTAACAAACCAAAAATACTACCTTTTGGAACTTCTATAGAAACTTGATTAAGCGCTGTAAAATTTCCAAATTTTTTAGAAATAGTATGCGCTTCTAATATATTTTGCATTCTTGATTTTAGTTATTTCAGGCTGTAAATATATTAAATGTAAGACAAGATGCTCCATAATACTATACTAAAAACAAGTAATTCCTAAAATCACAAAACCCACCCTTAAAACATCAAGGATGGGAAAAAATTGCTATGAAAAAGAAAAACTTACTAAGTTCAATTAGTAATGTCTCAAATATAAAACTTTATATTGATAATTACGTATTTTTTTTAGATAAATTTTACGATAATCCTAAAATAAAAACATCCACTTTAATAAAGTGGATGTTTACAAATAAATTTATAGATTGTCTTTTAAGAAAACATATCTTTAACTTTCTCAAAAAATGACTTGTCTGAACTTTCTGGTTTTGGCGAAAAATGATCGTCTTCTCTCATAGATTCAAAAAACTCTTTTTGTTGCTTATTTAACGTTTTAGGCGTCCATACATTTACATGTACGAGTAAATCACCTTTAGCATATCCGTTTATATTAGGAATTCCTTTACCACGTAAACGTAATATTTTACCTGATTGTGTACCAGCTTCTATTTTAATACGTACCTTACCGGTTACAGTTTCAATTTCTTTAGAGGTACCTAATACAGCATCTGGGACACTTACATATAAATCAAAATGAAGATTATCGCCTTCACGTTGTAAACTGCTATGTGTTTCTTCTTCAATAGCAACTAATAAATCTCCAGATATACCTGTAGCTCCAGGAGCTTCATTACCTTTTCCTGTAACTTTAAGTTGCATACCATCTACAACTCCAGCAGGAATTTTAATAGATACCGTTTCTTCTTTAATTACTAAACCTTGAGCATCTGCATCGTTAGGTTTTTTATCAATAATTTGTCCAGATCCGCCACAAGAAGTACATGGTGATGCTGTTTGCATTCGTCCTAAAATAGTGTTAGCTATACGTGTTACTTGCCCAGTTCCTTGACATGTAGTACATGTTTTATAGGTTGTACCTTGAGCCTGAACTTTACGTCTAACTTTTACCTTTTTCTCTACACCGTTAGCAATCTCTTCTAGGGTTAATTTTACACGAATTCTAAGGTTACTTCCTTTCACTCTGCGCTGGCCACCGCCACCGCCAAATCCTGAAAATCCGCCGCCAAAACCGCCACCACCAAAGATATCACCAAACTGGCTAAAAATGTCGTCCATATTCATATGTCCGCCACCGTAACCACCACCGCCTTCAAAGGCTTGATGACCAAATTGGTCATAACGTGCTTTTTTATCTTGGTCGCTTAAAATTTCGTAAGCTTCTGCAGCTTCTTTAAATTTAGTTTCAGCTTCTTTGTTATCTGGATTTTTATCTGGGTGGAATTCAATTGCCTTTTTTCTGTATGCTTTTTTTATTTCAGCAGCAGTGGCATTTTTATCAACTCCTAAAATTTCGTAATAATCTCTCTTCATGGGTGTGTCACTTTCGACCGTTAATATTTTTACACTATTATATGATACTACTTAAAGTTATTGTCCGATTACAACTTTAGGAAACCGGATTACTTTTTCTCCTAGTTTGTATCCTTTTTCTATAACGTCTATAATTTTTCCTTTCATATCTGGTGTTGGAGAAGGGATTTGAGTAATGGCTTCATGATGGTCTGCATTAAATGTATCGCCAGCAGCAACCTCAACCAATTCTAAACCTTTAGATTGTAATACATTTTTAAGTTTATTACTAATTAACTCTACACCTTTTAAAAGATTTTTTTCTTTAGTTTTAGAGATTTCACTATAAGCACGATCAAAATCATCTAAAATTGGCAACATTGCAACCATGACATCTTGGTTGGCAGTTTTAAATAATTCGATACGTTCTTTTGAAGTTCTTTTTTTATAATTTTCAAACTCAGCAAATAATCTTAAAAACTTATCTTTTTCTTCTTTTAATTTAGTTTGCAATTCCTCCTCTACAGATACCTCTTGACTTTCAGCAGCTTGCTCTTCAGATTGTTCTTCTACTTGCTGTTCTACTTGTTCTTCTATATTTTCGACTTCAACGTCTTTTTTAAGCTCTTCTTTACTCATGTCTTCTAATTTATAATAAACACTAACCATAAAAGGCAAAAGTACTGCCATCTTTAAAAAATTGTCAAAATGTCACAAATAAAAGTCAGGTTTTAGTCTTTATGCCTATAATTTTAATTATTTTTGAATTCAAACATAAAAGAACAAATAACATGAAAAATAGAATTTTAACATTATTCGTTGCGTTATCTATAGGTAGCGCCGTTACATCTTGTAAAGACAAATCTAAAGAAGCTGAAGCGACAGCTGCAGAACCTGTTGCAGAAACTGTACCTACTGCAGACATGTATAAAGTAGACACCGAAAATTCTACTATTGAGTGGAAAGGTGCTAAACCAACTGGGGAACATTTTGGAACGATTAGTATTGCCTCTGGGGAACTTACTGCTGAAGGAAATACAATTGAAAGCGGAATGTTTACTATAGATATGAGTACTATTACTGCTTTAGATGTTGAAGGCGATAAAAAAGAAAATTTAGAAGCTCACCTAAAAGGGACGGTTGAAGGAAAAGAAGGTGACTTTTTTAACATCAATGAATTTCCTACTGCTGCTTTTGAAATTACAGGTATAACTACAAATGAAGCTAGCAAAACTATACTTTCTGGAAATTTAACCTTAAAAGGGATAAAGAAAAATGTATCATTCCCAGTAACTGTAACTACCCAAGATGATACGCTAAGCTTGGTTAGTGAGACATTTGCTATTAACAGAACAGAATGGGGTGTAAACTTTGGTTCTAAATCTGTATTTGATAACCTTGGCGATAAATTTATTAATGATGATATAATTTTAACTGTAAAGGTAAAAGCTACAAAATAAGCATCTAAAAATTACAACGCATTATTTTTTTAAAGGCTATCTGTAAAAGGTAGCCTTTTTACATTAATAATGCTGATAAAGCTGGCTGCAAATTGGGGTAATTAAATTCAAAACCTTGAGCTTCTAATTTTTTACTACTAACCCGTTGGCTAGCATACATTAATTCATGCATTTCGCCCAAGACCAATTTTACGGCAAACTTAGGAATACCAGGCAAAAACATAGGCTTATCTAAAGTTTTAGCTATAGATTTCATTAACTCTGTTTGTGTCACTGGATTTGGAGCCACCGCATTATAAATACCTTCTCCACAATATTTTAATAGAAACACAAACACACGAGCAACATCGTCTATATGAATCCAAGATTGCCACTGTTCTCCAGATCCAAACACAGCACCTAAACCAAGATCTATAGGTTTCTTAAATTCAGGTAAAACACCACCTTCTGTTGAAAGTACTAATCCTATTCGGACTTTAGCAACTTTAACATTAAGACCAAAAAAAGTATCGACTTCAGCTTCCCAAGCTTTCACGACATCCCCTAAAAAAGAGGGATCTACTTGAGTATCTTTTTCATTATAGTATTTTGTTAAAGAATCTGGATAAATACTTATACCACTAGCAGAAATAATTTGTGCCACATTATGAGTTGGCAATGATTTTAAACCGTGGTGTAATAAACGAGCCGATAACACACGACTATCTATTATATTTTTTTTGTTTGAAGCTGTCCACCGTTTAGACACCGTTGAACCTGCAAGATGAATAATAACATTTACATCTTCAAAACACGCTGTATCTATTTCCTTAGTTTTAGGATTCCAATAATAGCCTTGGTAGTTTTTTTTAGTAACAATTTTTTCTTTTCGAGTGGTTAAATATTTAACACTAACATCCTTCTGGAGACAAAGTTCCACGATTTTAGTACCCAAAAGTCCAGTAGCTCCAGTAATTAAAACACCCATCTCTTATTATTTTATACAAAAATACAAATACATATATTCCTACAAGTTACATTAAGTAAGGTTTAACACTAAAACCCAAAATTAACCTCTACATATTTAACTGATTTTCAGCTGAAAATTACGCAATAACCCTTCTAGATTATCACTAGAAAACTTAGCACCTTTCATTTTATTACGTACGGGATCGATATTAAAATTATAAGCATTAAAAAAATTAGCACCTTCTAAATTCGAATTCGTAAACACAGCACCTTCTAAATTACTATCTTCAAAATCGGAATACTTTAAATCACAATCTACAAAACTCGCTTGTTGCAATTCACAATCTATAAATGAGGTTTGTTTTAATTTTAAAGTATCAAATCGTGACATTTGGAGGTTACATTTTTTAAAATTCATACGCATTAAAAAAGCACTAAGTTGAGAAAAATTTAAGCCTATCATTTTACATGCCTTAAAGGAAACATCATTAAAGGATGCTTTTCTAACAGAGACATTACTTAAATTACATTCTACAAATTCACAATCTGTAAAAACATATCTAAAAAGATCGCAATTAGAGAAATTACATTGCGTAAACGTACATCCATCATAATCACCGATTGCTAACGTATTTTTAGAATAGTCTTGATTTTTAAACAATAAATCTTCAACATAGGTTGTCATACTCTTATATTTTAATTGCTCTTAACATTTCTCTTTTTCCAGGCGGGCCAGGAATACGCGCTACATTAAAACCTACGGCTTGCATAGCTCGTCTTGCATTACCTTGCGCACAATATGTAACTAAAACACCTCCTGATTTTAATGCGTTATACATGATACTAAAAATAGACTCTCCCCACAATTCAGGTTGTTTTCTCGGGCCAAAAGCGTCAAAATATATAATATCATATTTCCCTACATCTTCAATATCTTTAAAGGATTTTTGCTGTTTGGTTAAAAAAAAGGAAGACGTTATAGCTTGTTTAACGTCCCAACTACAGGTGTGAAGTGCATTAAAGATAGATACAAAACGACCATCTTTTATAGTCTGTGCATAATTAATTTGATTTAAATCTGAAGTCGTTATGGGGTAAGCTTCTACACCAAAATAATTAATTTTACAAAGTAAGCTTTCTGCCTCCAAACACGTTAAAAACGCATTCAAGCCGGTACCAAAACCAATTTCTAAAATAGCACGTTCTTCACAATCAGGATGTTGCTGTAAACTATATTGCAAACCCGATGTAATAAACACATGTAACGCCTCTTGTACTGCGCCGTGTCTGGAATGATAAGTCTCATCTAAATCTGGTAAATAAATGGTAGAAGAACCATCGGCAGTAGTAATAAATTTACGTTCCAAAACAATACTTTTAGTAGAAGATTAATAAGAATCTTAAAATTGAAAATGAAGGATTTACTATTTTTTATAATCAGTTAATTCCAAACGTAAATATAAGCGTTTTTTAAAAATTTTATACTACTTTTAGGCTATATTTAAATACTGTTTAATTAAGTAAATTGTAATATTTTGACAAATACGATTGAAATTACAAAAGCACAAACAAGCAAGATACATGACGTGGATTTTGAGAATTTGTCTTTTGGTAAAGTTTTCACAGATCACATGTTTGTATGTGATTTTAAGAACGGCGAATGGCAACAACCAGAAATTACGCCTTATGCACCCATAACCTTAGATCCTTCTGCTCGTGTTTTTCATTACGGCCAAGCTGTTTTTGAAGGCATGAAAGCATTTAAAGACGATGAAAATAAAGTCTGGTTATTTAGACCTGAAGATAATCTGCTACGTATTAACAAATCTGCTGAGCGCTTGGCTATTCCTGCTTTCCCTCAAGATGTTTTTATGGAAGGGTTAAAAGCACTTGTTCAACTAGATGAAGCTTGGGTTAAGCAAGGTCTAGGAAACTCCTTATATATAAGACCTTTTGTAATTGCAACTGAACCTGCAATTGCAGCATCTCCTGCTGTAGAATATAAATTTTTAATTATATGTTCTCCTGCACAATCTTATTATTCTGGAGATGTACGTGTATTAATTGCAGAAGAATTTAGTAGATCTGCCAATGGTGGGGTTGGTTATGCTAAGGCGGCAGGAAATTATGCTGCACAGTTTTATCCAACTAATTTAGCTAATAAAGAAGGTTTCCAACAAATTATTTGGACCGATGCAGATACGCATCAATATCTTGAAGAAGCAGGTACCATGAATGTGTTTTTTAGAATAAACGATACCTTAATTACCGCGCCTACAAGTGAACGAATTTTAGACGGAATTACACGTAAAAGTATTCTTAAAATTGCTGAAGATTCAGGAATCTCTGTTGAAGTAAGACCCGTAAAAGTAAGCGAACTTATTGAGGCAAGTAAAGACGGATCCTTAAAAGAAATTTTTGGTTCTGGAACGGCTGCTATTGTAAGTCCTATTTCTGCATTCTCTTACAAAGGCGAAGTGTTTGAAATACCTCATCAGGAAGAAAGGTTTTCTGCTATATTTAAAGAGAAACTCCTTAATATACAATACAACAAATCTGAAGACCCTTATGGTTGGAGAGTAAGCATATAAAATTAAAAGAGCGACTTTAAAAGTCGCTCTTTTTTTACTTATATAAAACCGATGCAAGATCTGGATTAAAATAATTTGGCCCTTTTAGCACCTTGCCATCTGCCCTATATATTGGCTCTCCATTAACATCTAATTTACTCATATTACTGCGTTGTATTTCGTTAAATACAGCTTCAATTTTATGTTGTAATCCATGCTCTATAATTGTACCACATAAGATATAAAGCATATCGCCTAAAGCATCTGCAATTTCTACTAAATCTTTGTTTTTAGCCGCTTCTAAATACTCATCATTTTCTTCTTTCATTAAGTGATAACGCAACATGGTTTTTTCTGGCCCTAAATCTGCTTGAGGAGATTCACTATACCCCAATTTAAATGCGGTATGAAATGCCTTTACAGCTTCTATTTTACTCTTCATATTATTAAAATATTATAATTTTGATTACATTTACAGACTTGATAATTTTGCAATTAAATCATGATTTTTTTATGCATCTTATCAGTTTTTAATTCTAGATTTTATTTTTAATTAATTCGCAGCCTACCCCATGTTTACAAATGGTCAACTCATCTTTGGAGCTTTATTTTTTATCGTCTTTATAATTTCTATTTTTTACACTTATAAAAAAGATTTTGCATTGCATAAAAAATATTACAATGGTAGTATTTGGGTTCTTATAGGCTTTATTGCTTTTCTACTTTTTATAATTAGTATAAAACTTATATTTAAAGGTTAAAATACGGTTTAATATACGTATAAATCACTTTACATTTGTAATGTGAAATTATAAAAATATATCCCTAAGCTTAATAAAATTATTTTATTAAGCTATTAAATATTATTTTTCCGTAGCAAATCAAACCCTTACGGAAATGAAACTTCAACCCACTCCATTAATTTTCACCCTTATAGTTTGTTTTTTTTACCAATTGCAGGCTCAAAACTATATTGGACATACGGTAGATAATTATGCAGGAGTACAGAGCGTAACTTATAATCCTGCTACTGTGGTAAACTCTAATATGAAGCTGGATATTAATATCTTTTCGGCAAGCAGCTTTTTTGCTAGTGACTATTACGGTATTAAATTAAAAAATTTGTTTGATAGCGATTCCCCATTTAATATTGAAGATGAGACCAAAACATTTCCTAAAGACAATAATAACTTTTATACCAATTTAGATATCGTGGGACCATCGGTATCACTAAATATTAACAGCAGGCATAGTATTGCGCTTATATCTCGTATGAGAGGATTTGGAAATATAAATAAAATTAATGGTACCCTTTTTGAAAATTATGAAAACGAGTTTGACGACTCTGAAGATTTTAGTTTCGAGAATGATGAATTTACTGGAACAATACATGCTTGGGCAGAAATAGGATTTACCTATGGACGCGTTTTATACAACCAAAATAATCAACTATTAAAAGGAGGAATTACCTTAAAATACTTACAAGGTTTTGGTGCCGCAATTACTAGTACTAATGGCATGCAAGGCTATTATAATGCTTCTGAAAATACTTTAGAAACCAGCGGAAATTTAATTTATAGTGTTACAGGAGATTTTGATAGTGACGATATCTCATACAACAATTTAGGTTCTAGTATTGGAGCAGATTTAGGTTTTGTTTATACTTGGACTAAAACTCAAACCCTACCCGGTATAAATACTAATTACACTTTAAAATTAGGAATCTCTGTAACAGACCTCGGTTCTATTAGTTACGATAATACAGAAGTTTCTAATTATGATTTAAATGCAACGATACAGCCTGACCAATATGATGTAGAGGATTTTGATGATTTATACGAATACACTTCAGAAATAAAAACAGTTAAAATACAGCTTCCAACTGCACTCCATATCTTGGCAGATTACAACATTACCAAACGCTTTTACCTAAGTGCTCAGGCCGATTTTTCTTTAGTAAAAGTAGACGATGCTGAAACCTCAAACAGCCTAAATACTTTTATAGTTACACCGCGGTTTGAAAGCAAATGGTTTAGTATGTATATGCCTTTGGGATTAAGAGAATATGAAGATTTTGGAGTTGGATTAGGATTTAGAGCAGGACCATTAACATTAGGGTCTGGATCTATTATTTCAAACTTAGTGTCTAATTCGTCTAAATCTGCAGATCTATATATCGGTTTAAAAGTACCTATTTATAGATAAAATGACTAAAAACAGCACTAATAAAAAGAAGAAATACCCTTATTAAAAAATTGATATAAAATTGTTTACCTTTGATATTATTACAATTTTTCATCAATGAAATTCACAAAATATATTCTATTTTTACTTCTTATAGCCTTCATTGGTTCTTCAATTTATATTGCTGTTCAACCTAACGAAATAAGCTTTTCTAAAACAAAAATTATTGCTGCTCCACAAGAAGTTGCATATACTTATATTAACGATTTAAGACACTGGACAAATTGGGTCCCTTGGAAAAAAACAAGTACAACAGACACCAATTCCAATAGCAAAGAATACACTTGGCTACAAGACAATTCTATTGGTAGAATCTCTACTAAACAATCATCTAAACCTTCACATATTCAACAAGATTTAGTTTTTCACGATTACCCTAAATCAGAATTAGAATGGAAAATAGACTCTGTGTCTCCTAAAACTTCTCGGGTAACACTTAGTATGAGCAGTAAAAATATAACCTTTAAGAAAAAAGCATATTATGCCATTTTTGGCACACCAGAAACAGATCTTGCTCCTAAGTTTGAAACAAGTTTAGTTGCACTAGACTCTGCTATAGTTAAAAGTATGAAAGTGTATAGCATAACCATTAATGGCGTTACCAACCATAGTGGCGGTTATTATTTATATAACACAACCACAACTTCTATAGACAATTACAAAAGTAAAGTACAACAGATGATGTCTGATATTACAGATTATATTAAAGAAAATCAAATACCAATGGCTGGTTTTCCTTATGTATTATATCACGATTGGAACCCTGAAAACAATACCGTATCTTTTTCTTGTTGTATTCCTACAACAACTCAAGTAATAAGTACCAACGATAAAATTTTAACCGGTTTACTCCCAGCTTTTAAAACTCTTAAAACAACATTAAAAGGAGATTATAATTATTTAGATAAAGCTTGGGATGCTGCTTTTAAACATATAAGTGCTAATGATTTAACTCGAGCAAAAAGTAATATAATGCTTGAAAGTTTTATAACTAACCCCAAATATAAAGTTAACCCTGCAAATTGGGTCACTGAGATTTACATCGCTTTAGCAGATCAAGATTCAACTGAGCAAGGTTATGCCAACTTAAAATTACCTTCAAACAATCCCTAAAACCAACACTCAAAAATGAAACAAGTCGTTTTAGTTTTTATTGGTGGAGGTTTTGGTAGTGTGTTACGCTATACCATAAGTAAATATATAAACGATGCACATACAGGTATTCCTTATGGCACTTTCTTAGTAAATATTTTGGGCAGTTTACTTATTGGAATACTATTAGGGTTGGCAAATAAAAACCATCTCATGTCTCATAATTACACCTTATTACTCGCCACAGGATTTTGTGGTGGTTTAACAACGTTTTCTACCTTTGCTTACGAAAATCAAGTGTTTCTAAAAACTGGAGACTTTTTAAACTTTACCTTATATACTTTTACCACATTTGTAGTCGGATTTCTTGCTGTGTTTCTAGGCGTTTACCTAATTAAACAATTTTAGTGTTTTGTAAAAGCCTTTACTCCTGCTTTAATTTCTGTATTTAAAAAATTTGTTCGGGGTACAATCGGGCAAGAATACTTCTCGTTATAGGCACAATATGGATTAAACGCGGTATTAAAATCTATTGTAATAATACTGTCTGTCTTTTTGTTATTAACAGGCACCTCTATATAACGTCCTCCACCATATGTAGAGTCGCCATTTGTTAAATCTAAAAATGGTAAAAACAAATAATCTTCATAACCTTCTTCTGCTAACAAATCTTCACTTTCGTATATTTGAAGTTCAAAGTCTTCTCCTTTAATTTTAAATTTTACAATTCCAAAAACACGTTCTTTAGACATGCGGTCTGTAGTTGTTGGCATCTCAAAAAATGTACTATCTGGTGTATGTTTTAGTGTTGCTTGTACAATGTAAGCAGAATCAACTTCAAAAAAATCTAACCCTTTAAACACTTTTCTATCTTTCTTTTTTAAGGGCGATTTACTTGCATCTTTAAATGTAGAATTTAACGCGATTTGAAAAGGCGTATCTCCCACTAAAGGTTCTTTTTTCTGAAAACAAGAACACATACAAAATAATAACGCTAAATATAAAAGTGATTTCATTACCATAAATTTGAATTTCAAAAATACAACTTATCATTTTTTTATCTAGATTTGAATAAGAAAATATATTCCGATCGTGTTAAACCTAAAAGTCTCTTACAAATGTACTCGCCTATCTTACTTAAGATACAGGACTTGTAATATATAAGACTTTCAAAATACTATATAAAAACGTCCAACATAATCTTTTAAGTTGGACGTTTTTTTTTTGCACTAACAAAAATAAACCCAATGAAAACACTATTTAAAAATTACATAAACACCTTTAAAGGCTTATCTACCGAAGTATGGTGGTTAGCTTTTATCACTTTAATAAATAGGGCTGGCACTATGGTTATTCCTTTTTTATCATTGTATCTTACCAAGAACCTACATTTTAGTCTAATTGAAGTTGGGTGGATTATGAGTGCTTTTGGTGGAGGTTCTGTTGTTGGGTCATGGTTAGGCGGTAAACTAACCGACAAATTAGGTTTTTACAAAGTGATGGTTTTTAGCTTAGTGACATCTGGATTTTTATTTGTAGCCTTACAATTTCTATCCACATTTGTAACAATTTGCTTAGGTGTTTTTATATTAATGATAGTGGCCGATATGTTTAGACCTGCAATGTTTGTAGCTTTAAGTGCATATAGTAAACAAGAAAATAAAGTACGTTCTGTAACTTTAATACGTTTAGCAATTAACCTTGGTTTTTCTGCAGGACCTGCTATTGGCGGATTAATTATAGTGACATTAAGTTACGGCGGATTATTTTGGGTTGATGGGATAACATGTATTTTAGCAGGAATTTTACTTCTAAATGTATTACATCCTAAAAAAGTAAAAATTGCAGACGAGATTGTAATTAAAAACCCGCAATCTGCTTACAAAGATATAAATTACATTATCTTTTTATTTGCAATGTTACTGTTTGGTGTGGCCTTTTTACAATACTTTTCTACGGTCCCTTTATTTTACAAAGAAGTGTTTTACTTATCTGAATTTGAAATTGGTTTATTAATGGGTATGAATGGATTTTTAATTTTTGTATTAGAAATGCCATTAGTTAAAACCTTAGAAAAATCGTTATATTCTAAAACAGGAATCGTTATTTTCGGAGCCCTACTTACCGCATTAAGTTTTATCTTTCTAAACCTAAGTAGTTGGGCTGGCGTATTGGTTATAGGAATGTTATGTATGACGGTTGGAGAAATGATTGCATTTCCATTCTCTAATGCTTTTGCTCTAGAAAGAGCAAAAAAAGGAAATCAAGGAGAATATATGGCCTTGTATAGCATATCGTTCTCTATTGCTCACATTATTGCACATAATTCGGGCATGCATTTAATAGACAAATACGGTTATGAATTTACTTGGTACACAACCATTGTGATAATGATCGTATGCATTAGCATTTTATATTACTTAAAATGGAGAATGATGCGTAAAAAAGACAAACAATTCGCTATTAACTAACGTGTAGAATCACGCACTACGATATCTGTTTCGATAAATTCAGTTGTGTAAGATTTTGCATCGTCTCGCTTCTCTAATTTATCGATTAGTTTCTTAGCTGCTACCGCGCCCATGATTTCACCATGCTGACTTACACAAGTCAATCTTGGATGAGAGTTTCTGGCTAGAATACCATTAGCAAAAGAAATAACTGCCAAATTTTCTGGTATTTTATAACCGTTTTCTTTTGCTAATTTCATCGCAGAAAGTGCAGACGATTCATTTGTAGAAATTAATCCGTCAATTTCATGATCAAATAACGGTTTAATCATCTTATCGTATTGCTTGTAATCAGCTTCATTTGTGTTAATAACCAAGTTAGAATCTAGCGGAAGGTTGTTTTGCTCTAACCCTTTCTTATAGCCTTCAAAACGCAAACGCCCTATGCTTAAACTTTTTAAAGGAGATACAAAAGCGATACGTTTGCAGCCTTGTTTTACTAAATAACTCACCGCATCTGCACACGCATTTAAATCGTCTGTTATAATTTTATCACAGTCTACATGTTCAGATACGCGATCAAACATAACTATAGGAAACCCAAATTTAACACTATCAGTAAAGTGGCTAAAAGCGCCATTTTCTTCGGTTTCTTTAGAAATTGCAAGTAAAAATCCATCAATACTTCCAGTAGATAACATATCGATAATTTCAACTTCTTTTTGGTAAGATTCATTAGAAATGGTCGTCATAATTCTATACCCATGACTTGCTGCTTCTTTTTCTATACCTTGTAAGACCTGCATATAAAAATAATTGAGCATATTAGGTATAATTACACCTATACTTTTAGATCGTTTATTTTTTAAACTTAATGCATTATAATTAGGTCTATAATTCTTTTCTTTCGCATAATTTTGAATTAAAACACGGGTTTCTTCACTAATTTCAGGAATATCATGAAGTGCTTTAGATACTGTGGAAACGGATACATTTAATGCTTTTGCAATATCTTTTAAGGTTGTTTTTTTCATGAATTTGGCTATTAGTTTAAATTCGTAATTTTAATAAATTCTAAAAATAAATAAAATCTAAAATTATAATATTTTTTTGAAACTAAAAAGCCTTAAATTTTATTAATTTGTAATTTTTTTATCTATTTAAGGCAACTTTAAAGCAGTATTATTAAGAAATAGATATTTTTACATCATTTTGGTCAACAAAAAATATAACGTAATAATTTAATATTGCTTTAACCTGTTTATACACAGCACAAAATAAATTTATAGTATAAAAAACACAGAGCTCGTCTGTATTAAACAATATCTTTATAGTGTTAACATGTGTAAATTGACAAATCTATTTGTAATGAAACTCTAATTACACATAATGGGCATTAAAAATGGTTTCTTTAGCATAAAATTTAAAATAAAAGTCTTGTAATTTTTTCTGATTTACACCAACAAATAACGGCCCAACTTTTATGCTAAGCTAGATTTGTACGCGCGTATTTTATATCTAGCATTTATGTACTATTCCTTACAGAAAACTTTAGAATAATGCTAAATTTGCAACACAAATATAATATGCTCACTAATCTATAATTTATGCCATATCAAGAAGATTTTGTATTGTTTTGGGACCAGGTAAAAGCAAGTTGCCTAAACGGCACGTTTGCTAAATTAACGATGGCAAAAACCATTGGTAAACCTAATTTGAAAAATATTTTTGTTAGACCTTTGTCTTCAGAAATAGATATTAAAGTTTTAGTAAAATTACGTTACCAATCTAAAGAAACAGAAGACGAGGAAAAGGAAATGAATTTAGATGAAGCCTTTGAATTTTTAAAACCATATCTTAAAACCTCTTTTTTCTCAGTGATTTTATTTACTACAACTAAAGATATTACGTTTAAAATTAACAAAAAAGGGGCTGCAAGTATTACAGAACAGGCTCCTACATTTCAAAATGTAGTCCAAGCTAAAACCGATTAAAAATAAAGCAAACTTAATTGTATTGCTTTGAATTAAATTTGATACTCTAATAATTTAAAGACAGACTTGTTAATACTTTAAAGGCTTTACTAGAATCTTCTTTAGCTACAAAAATATGATCGTGATAATACCCTGCAATAACGTTACAACTTATATCATGCTTGGCTAATTCGGTAGAAAACACCGCTGTTAATCCAACAGCTTCTAAGGAAGAATGTATTTTTAATGTGATCCAAGCTGCGATAAAATCATATTTAAAACCTAATGAATCTGCTTTGTTTTTATCAATAACAATAGTGGTTCCTTCTTTTTCCTTGAATTCACAAATAGTATCTTCCCTAGAAATTACACTAACATCTTTTACTGTAACAAATACGTAATAGCCATGATTTAATATGGGAGTCATTTGCCTTATTAATTTACGTAAGTTTATTTCTCCAGCCATGTGTTATCTGTAATTTAGATAAAAAAACACTACTTAATCTAAAGTGTTTCGACAAAATACACTCAATCGAATAATACTTTAAAATGAAACCATAGAATGATTGAGTATTAATTTATACAATTTTTGAGTATCTAATTTTTCTATACCATTTAGATTAATAATGATTCTTTTATCATTCTTTTTTGTTACAATCAAATTTTCATCATTAATTTCTGTGGTCTTTATTTGATTAAATCGCAATGATTTTCCGATAAATGAGTTGACTTTAATATGTGCCCCTTTTGTATTCCATTGTACATAATTTTTATACCAAAACATTTTACTGTAATATAAAATTTGAAGCATATACCCGAGAATAACAAGACGCTTATTCAATTTTGAATCTTCAAACTCAAAAATCTCAAACACACCCAAAATTATTAATACTAATGAGAGCATTAAAATTCCAATACGAAATTCTTTTTTCATCTCATCAAAATGAATTCTTTTCATGTTTTACTCAAGATATTCTAATTAATAATGGCATACATGCCTAATATAAATATACTAATTATTTTTTCACCATCTTTATGTCCAGTTTTAAACATAAGACTTAGAGTGTTTTTATAAAGGAAAGATTTTACTAAAAAAGCAAAAAATATTTTTTAAGATCTGTATAATTAAATAATAAGTAAGTTTTATTTGGATTTAACTTTAACTGCATATTTAAATTTATCAATCACACTTCTTACTTTTTTATAAATTAACAAATATAAAGTGGCTGTAGCAAAAGAGATTAAAGTTCCCCAATAAATACCATACATAGGATAAACTATTGATACGGTTAGCGAATAAATAATTAAAGAAAACATTCCTATTGGCACATTTTTTATTACTGTGTGTACATGAGCTTTAGAGTAAGTCATATGAATAATTAACATTAATGGAAATAATGTTGTAGGAAAGGCTGAAAATAAACCCGCCCAAGTTGGACCAACAAATTTTGGCACACTGGTTATTAACAAAATAATTAGTGCCGCAAAAAAGGCTCTTACAAAAAGCGTTTTGTAACTAAGTTTAGCTTTGTTTGTAATATTAATGTCTTTAATATTTTTAAAAAGATAGAGATATAAAAATGAAAAAAGTATTGGAATTAAAATAGCCATATAGGTATTAATTTTAATGTGATGTAATACCCAAACCACAAGAAAATAACTGGCTATTGCACTTAAAGAAGATAATATAATATTGTATTTATTAAAATATTTAGATGCTATATAATAGGCATATACAAAAGTTAAAGATGCTGAGAGCCCAACCATATTAAAAACAGCACTTTTAGCAGCATAATCTGGACTTACTTCCAATCCGAAAAAAAACAATGTAATTGCAGATCCTGTAGGATATCCAGATAAGATACCCGCAACTTTTGGACTTACATGCTCTGCTAGTACAGATAAACCAATAACAAATGTAATGGCAATAGTTAATTTTATAAAGACTAAAAACTCTATCATAGTTGCGAAATCATGTTTATTAAATTATTATGCAATAGCGTATTTAACTGCTACTTCTTTTAATGTGTTTATTTGCAAAACAAGCTTCAAATATACTAATCTGAACGTGTTATGCGCCCACATATGATTAAAGAAATAATTTAAACAACATGTATGGTTTAAATTGGGTAAAGTTTTAGTTCCGGATTGTTAATTCTTTTGCACTAACGATCTCACATATTGCTTATGTATTATCCTAAGTTTTTTTATTTCAATACGTAACAATTTTATAAAATCTGTACTATTTGTGTTTTTGGTATTTAAATACTTTGTGTTATAATACAACCTATCTATAAAGAAACGCAAGTCCTTGGCATGCTTTAACTTTTTTATGGAGTTGGTTTCATTTTCAGTCTCTACAATTTTAGGAATTAAACCTAAGGCATCCATAACTAACTTATCGGCATATTTATCTATATGATTTTTAGAAACATGCATAGCAATGATATCTTTATCGTTAGTTACATAAGCTGCAATATGTCTGCAAAGCTTAAAAACATCTAAAGATTTCTTGTAAATGGTTAAGTTAGTAATATTAGAATGTTCTGACTGTGACATGCCTATTAAATTATGGCAAAAATAAACAGGAAACAACTAACTACGCCTTAATTAGTAAAATTAAAATTTATTATCTCCCTCCGTTATCTCCTGTTGGCCCTAAATCACCACCAATTTGCGTCACAATGTTACTTATAGTAAACTCATCGCCTGTATATGTGCCGCCTGTATAGGTGCCAGAGGTATACAAACCGTTAACCTCAACTCCATTACTTACACTTCCCCCTGTATAAATTTTATAGGTAGTACCTGTTACTAATTTTGCATTAGAATATATAATGGTATTTACTTTATATGGAACTAAATAAGTTAATGCTTCTGTACCATCTTCGGATTGAATATTTAATAAAGTATTTGAACTTGTACCATCAAAAATAACAGTGTTTTGCGTACTCACACTCTCTGTAGGAAATGATGAGTTTAGTGCTAAACCTAAAATGGTTCCTCCGGTTATTTTAAATATATTATCGTCGGTATCAAAACTTCCATCAGGTTCGTCTACGCGCACTGCTATCCCGATAGTTATTCCTCCTGTAACAGTAATTCCGGTGTTGCTATCAATAGCATCATTTAAGGTACTATATACATAATTTGTTCCTCCATTAATATACAAATGCCCAATAGCATTCAGTCCATCATCATAAGCATTAATAGTTATAGTTCCATCATTAATAGTTAATATCCCTTTAGACTCAATCCCTTCACCCTCTGAAGTTTTTATAACTAAATCTCCGCCGTTAACAGTTACATTTGGTGTAATAGAATCATCGGGTTCATCCTCCTCGTCAATATCGTAAGAAGCCGCGATACCATCATCTACTGCATTAATATTAAATGTTCCGTTGTTAATAATAACATAACCCTCTGCACAGTCTACACCATCACTATCTGCAGTTAAATTAAGCGTACCACCATCTATAATTATATAGTCGTTAGCATGTAAAGCGTCTGAAGCAGCATTATATACAGTAATCGTTCCGCTAATGACTCTAATATAATCATCACTTGCAATACCATGTTTATAATTTCCAGACACATTTAGGCTACCAGAACCACTAAACACCAACTGTCCTTCACTAAAGAATGTAGCTTTGGCATCTTCATCTTCAGGAATATTACTATAACTTGAGGCATCGGTTAAATTCGTAGTTCCTTCTAATATCACAAATGAGGTTTTAGAAGATTGAATATTAATCGCTGGGCCATCTGTATTCGTAATATTTAAATCACTTAACGTTAATTTAAATTTCTTATCGCTATACATTTTTAACATTCCATCTGTTGTTGTCCCCGACACTTCGTAAGCAACGTTAGAAATTGATGAATTTACGGTTATATCTGCACCATTTTGAGTAATAACCACATCGTCTGGAACGGGATTCGTTATGCTTACCGCATCGTCCGAATATACGATTTGAACAGTATATTCGAATGTAGCATTTTCAACCAAATCATCTTCATCGGCTCCTGTGTTATCTGTATCTCCTTCGGCTGTAGCAGTAGTATTTGTATCTGTTATTGTAATATCATCAGACACTGTTAAAGCTTCATTTTCACTATCACTACTACAAGCTGTAAAAACGACAAATACCAGTGCAAAAGCACTTAATTTAGTGAATGTTATATGTTTCATAATTCTATTGTTTCAGGTAAATTTTAGGCACTTATTTAAATTTTTCAATTATAAATTCAGCCATTGATTTACTTAGTTATTGATAACAGTTTGCATTACATACAATGCATTTTTAAAATATGCTTTTTAAGCATTTAATATTTTGCTATACAAGTATATAAACAAGTTTATAATATAAATTTATGAATCAGTGAATCATCCAACCTTTTAAGTGAATTGGACTTATTTTACAGTAATTAAATTTGAAATAAATGAGGTTTTTATAAGCGAAGATGCGCTATTCAATATTAATTGAATTTTAAAGTTTAAATCTTATGCAATGATTTTAAAACTACTTACTTTTAAAATTCTTTAAAGAAGAGGTATTTATATTTTTAAGAAGACAGATTACAACAATACTAAATCTGACTTATTTTTACAGAGAAGGCTTTCACTCTATCCCAATTGGTGTATTCTATAGGCTTAGTTGACGAAGTTGGACCACCTGTCATTTTCATAATCAATTTAATCATTATGCGATCTAGAAAGGAATAGGATTTATAATCTAAAGTTCCTGCAAAAACATCTGTTATTTTGGGTGTCCAATCTAACTGTTTAAAGTACTTTATTACATAAGGATTGGTGTTATACCGATTCTTATCGCTTTTTCTAGCCACTAAATTTACGGAGAAGAATGCAGCATCTATTTGATTTAACGCCCTATGATGTGTCTTTATAAACGCTGTAACTTTATCACTATGTTTACCATATCTAATACTAGCACCTATAATAAGTTTTGAATATTTAGTTACAGCATCTGTAACTGTTGAAATTTCAATAATATCTGTACAGAATCCTAAGTTTTTAAGATGTTCTGCAATTCGCTGACAAATTTTAAGTGTTTGCCCGTCTGTTGTTGCGTAAATAATACCTACTTTATTATTCATAGTAAACCCTTAAAACACATAATAAAAACGCTCGCTTGTATTTAAACATTTTTACAATCAACATTATAGCTAAATACCAATACAAAATTTAAGATTAGTTCTTAAATCAAATTAAAATTCATACAAATACAAGACATTCAATTTAAGTTGTATACGAGTAATTATATGTTTTTTTAAATTAGAAGCCTGTATTAAAATAATAGTTGCGTGTTTTAAACCTTACATTTTCTCTTGAAAACATACGTTTAAAAACACGCAACTCTCCACACAATGTGTGGTCCTGAAAATATTTTCAGAGTTATGCCATCTTAATTTTTATAAAAAGACTAAGATGCTACTAGTTTTGTAATTTTACGAAATAATCGAAAATCTCAGGTACATTTCCATTTCCCATCTCTGCTGCTACTGCCGCCTGAAGATTAGAAGATGTTGCCTCTGCTATAGCAGACTTAGTTCCTAAATCGTTCATCATTTGTACAAAATAGCCTAAATCTTTATTCGCATTATTAATAGAGAACCCTAAATCGCTAACATTATCTACAGCATAATTTTTACAGAATTTCATAAAAGGAGAATTCGATGGACCAGCAGACATTATATCAAATAATTGTTGCGTATCTACACCAGCTAATTTCGCTGCAGCAAAAGCTTGAGACATTGCAACTACAGTTGTCATTCCCATAAAATTATTAATTAATTTGGTTGTGTGACCAGCTCCAAGTGCACCTAAATAGAATACATTTTCTCCTTGTTCTTCTAAAACTGGTTTCACTTTTTCAAAAGTATCTACATCACCAGCAGCCATAATATTAAGTAAACCATCTTTTGCATGCGCAGGAGTACGTCCTAATGGCGCATCAATCATACCAGCCCCTTTTTCTGCAAGATCTTTACCAATCTTTTTAGTTGAAGCAGGAATAGATGTTCCAAAATCAATTAAAACAGCACCTTCTTTAATACCGGCTAAAATTCCCTCTTCACCATATACAATCTTTTCAACAACAGCAGAAGTTGTAAGGCAAAACATAATGATGTCACTCTTTTCAGCTAATTCTTTTGGAGAAGCAGCTTCGGTAGCATTACCGCGGGCGATAACTTTTGCAACTTCGTCTTTATTTAGGTCCATCACTGTTAGTTCGAAACCTCTTTTTTGAAGATTTTCAACCATATTACCTCCCATAAGGCCTAGTCCGATAAATCCGATAGTGGGTTTTTTCATTTTTAACTTTATTTAAATTATAATTATAAGGGACAAAGATATGCATCTATAAGTAAAATAGCTAACTAGCAGAGCAAAACAAAACGTAAAGTCTGTAATTTTATATTCAAAGATTTAGATTTAAAGCTACAGATTATGAAGCTTTTAACTATCTAAGCTTTATATTAACTTCTAGTCTACCTATTAATTTTTAGTAAATGTTAAGTATTTAATAGTGAAAGAATTTAATTGTACATTTGCAGCCTATGCAAATTAAAAAACTTACAGACTGGTTACCAACGACTAACAAAGAAGTTAAGCTTCGCGGTTGGGACGAATTAGATGTTATACTATTTAGTGGAGATGCTTACGTAGATCATCCATCATTTGGTCCTGCAGTTATTGGTCGTATTTTAGAAAGCTATGGCTTAAAAGTTGCTATTGTGCCGCAACCTAATGTTAACGACAATCTTCAAGACTTTGAAAAATTAGGCACACCACGGTTATTTTTTGGGGTAACTGGCGGTTGTATGGATCCTATGGTTAGCAATTATACTGCTACTAAAAAACGTCGCGATAAAGATGCCTATACACCAAATGGAGATAAAGGGTTTAGACCAGATTATGCAACTTCTGTGTATTCTAAAATATTAAAAGATAAATTCCCAAATGTTCCTGTTTTAATTGGTGGTATTGAAGCGTCTTTACGTCGTGTTACCCATTATGATTATTGGAGTGACACCTTAATGCCAACCATTTTAGAAACTTCTAAAGCAGATATGTTGGTGTATGGAATGGGAGAACAACCATTACGAGAAATTGTAGAATTGTTACAAAAAGGTGTGCCATTTTCTAGCTTAACTACAATTAAACAAACAGCTTTTTTACAAGCTGGAGACGAACCTCTTCCCAAAAATAAAAACTGGGAAGATGTACAAATTCACTCTCACGAAGTCTGTTTAAATGACAAAAAAAAATTTGCGTCTAACTTTAAGGTGATAGAACAAGAGTCTAACAAGCTCAATGCTAATAGAATTTCTCAGAATGTAAATGGTAAAACATTAGTTATCAATCCGCCGTTTCCAACCATGTTGGAAGCTGAAATTGATGCTTCGTTTGATTTACCGTATACACGTTTACCTCATCCTAAATACAATAAACGCGGACCTATCCCTGCGTTTGAAATGATTAAGTTTTCAATTAACATTCATCGTGGTTGTTTTGGAGGCTGTAGTTTTTGTACCATTTCTGCCCATCAAGGTAAATTCATTGCCAGTCGTAGCCAAGAATCGGTATTAAAAGAAGTAGACAAAGTGGCTAACATGCCAGACTTTAAAGGCTATTTATCTGATATTGGTGGACCATCTGCCAATATGTATAAAATGAAAGGAAAAATACAATCCATTTGCGATAAATGTGTGGCTCCTTCTTGTATTTCTCCAGTTATATGTAGCAATTTAGATACGTCTCATAAGCCATTAACAGAATTATATCAAGCCGTAGATAAGCATCCAAAAATTAAGAAGTCGTTTATTGGTAGTGGAATTCGTCATGATATGTTAGTTCCAGAATTTAACAAAAATGCAGATCCTAAAGAGTTAGACGATTATACAGAAGAAGTAATGACTAAGCATATTTCTGGACGTTTAAAAGTCGCACCAGAACATACGTCTGATCCTGTTTTAAAGCTAATGCGAAAGCCTTCTTTTAGTTATTTTCATAAATTTAAAGAACGCTTCGATAAAATCAATATTAAAAAAGATTTAAAGTTACAGTTAATTCCTTATTTTATTTCAAACCATCCTGCATGCGAGGTTGAAGATATGGCTAATCTGGCTGCCGAAACTAAAGATATGGGGTTCCAGCTAGAACAAGTACAAGGATTTACTCCTACGCCAATGACAGTGGCTACGGTAATTTATTACAGTGGCTATCATCCGTATACACTTAAACCTACTAAAACACCTAAGTCAAAGAAAGAAAAAGACGATCAGCACCGTTTCTTCTTTTGGTATAAGCAAGAAAATAAGGATTGGATTAAAAAAACTTTAAATAAAGTAGGTAGAACAGACTTATTAGACGTGCTGCTGCCCGACAATAAAAAAGACAATAAATCGTGGAAAAAAGTTAATCTTAAACCCGTTAAGAACACTTTTGATGATGCTATTCCTTCAGAACATTCTAAACCAACTCACGGGTCTAGACGTAAGAAAAAGCAATATTCCAGAAAAAAACGTCGTTAATTAACGTATACTTTACTACAAACCTCTGATTTTTTTTTAAAATTCAGAGGTTTTTTGTTTTTATAATACATCCCTCTAGATTCATTTTTTAATTGTTTAAATTGAATATTTTTCACAAAATTTTCAATAAAAAAACATATTTATCTCTATAATTCACTTCAATTGCATATCTCTTATTAATACGCTTCTTTTCGGATATAATCGGAAGTTTTACGTATTTTTATAACGTTTCATGTCTTATTCTCATTAACCCCACAAGACATTGTAACCTAAATTATAATCCTAAAACCCCCCACTAATTATCATGAAAATGCATCATTTTTTAATCTCAATTATAACAAGCTATTTTTTATTTAATAGTTTTTCTGTTATTGCCCAAAATGAAGTTCTTCAAGAACTAGAAGAAATCGCAATTATAGATCAAAAAGTGATGATACCAATGCGAGACGGTGTACGCTTGGCTGCAGATGTGTATCGTCCAAAAACAGATAAAAAAGTTCCCATTATCTTTTCACGAACACCCTACAATTTCAACAATTGGGTAGATGGTAAGCAAATTACAACCATGCGCGTTAAAAAAGCACTTGAAGCAGTAAAAAAAGGATATGCATATGTTGTACAAAACGAACGTGGCCGCTATTTTTCTGAGGGCGAATGGGATATTTTGGGCGTTCCTGTAACCGATGGTTACGACACTTTTACTTGGATGAAAAACCAACCATGGTCTAACGGTAAAATCGGAACCTACGGTTGTTCTTCCTCTGCAGAGTGGCAATTGGCAGTAGCCGCTTTAGATCACCCTTCTCATGCAGCAATGGTTCCGCAGGGGTATGGAGCAGGAATTGGTCGTGTGGGCAATCTTTACGAACAAGGGAACTGGTATCGTGGTGGTGTAGAACAAATGCTATTTATGGCTTGGTTGTATCGAGTTGAACACGATAAATTTAAACCTCGAATTCCAGCCGGAGCAACTCAAGAAGATCTTATTAGAATTTCTAGATTTTATGACTTAGACCCTGAAAATCCGCCTATAGATATGGCTGAAGCTTTTAAACATTTACCCATCCAAGATATTATAAAAAATGTACATGGTAAAACCGAGATTTTTGATAAAATGATTACACGCAAACCTAATGATCCCGATTGGTATGAAGGTGGTTTATACCACGACGATATGGATTTTGGAGTGCCTAGTTTTTGGTTTGCCTCTTGGTACGATTTATCTATAACTCCAAATCTAGTCTTGTTTAATCATGTTAGAAATAATGCAAAAGATACAAGTATAAGAGATAACCAGTATTTAGTTATATCACCTAATTTACATTGCGAATTTACACGTGGTACAAGCCAAAATACTATAATTGGAGAATTAAGTGTTGGCGATGCTAGATTAAATTATGATGAACAAATTTATGCGTGGTTTGATTTTTGGCTTAAAGGAGAACAAAATAACTTTAAAGAAAAAACTCCTCGAGTGCAATATTATACTATGGGACGTAATATTTGGCAAGCCTCAGAAACTTGGCCTCCAGAAAATGCCAAACCAATAACATATTATTTAAACAGTAACGGACATGCTAATAGCGCTTTTGGAGATGGTAAATTAACAACTACTAAACCCAAAACAGATCATCCTGATCAGTATACCTACGATCCGATGTTACCTGTGCCTTCTTTGGGAGGTAATATTTGTTGTACTGATAACGTGATTAAGGGAGGTGCTTACAATCAGCAACAAATGGAAACCAGAAACGATATTTTAGTATATACTACAGATGTATTAGATAAAGGTATTGAAGTGACAGGTTTTATAACCTCTACATTATATGTGTCTTCAGATGTAAAAGACACAGATTTTACTATAAAACTTATTGATGTACATCCTGATGGTAGCGCTTATAATTTAGATGAAACCATACAACGTGCTAGATACAGAGAAGGATATGACAAAGAAGTATTTATGAAAAAAGGTGAAGTGTATAAAATAGATTTAACACCTATGGCAACAAGTAATTATTTTAAAAAAGGGCATAGAATTCGTGTAGAAATTTCAAGTAGTAATTTTCCGAGATTTGCTAGAAACTTAAATACAGGTGGTAATAATTACGACGAGAAAGAAGGTATTGTGGCTCATAATAACATTCATCATTCCTCTAAACATGCATCGCATATTAGTTTACCTATAATTTTAAAGTAAATCTACCGAGTTTAGTGATAAGTTTAATTTAATACGGAAACCGTCATTAAAAAGCAATACCTACCTCAGAAAATATGTGTGGTTTGCAAACGTCCATTTAGTTGGCGTAAAAAATGGAAAACCAATTGGGAACACGTTAAATATTGTAGTGAGCGTTGCAGAAGACAGTCATGAAAAGCATCAACTTAATTTTTCCACATCAGTTATTTCAAGAGTCACCACTTTTTGAAACCGATGCGCCTATTTATATAATAGAAGAGTTTTTGTTTTTTAAACAGTATCCTTTCCATAAACAAAAAATCGCGTTTCATAGAGCAACAATGAAATGTTACGAAGCTTATCTTTTAAATGAAAAAAAACGAACAGTTAAATACATCGAATCGGTTAATAGATTGTCGGATATAAGACAATTAATTCCCGAATTAAAAGCACAAGGAATTGAACATATTAATTATATAGATCCTACAGATAATTGGTTACAAAAACGTATTGAAAATAATTGTAATACACTTAATATTTCAACAACCATTTACAATTCCCCTTTATTTATAAATACGAAAGAAGACTTATCTGATTTTTTTAAAAAAGACAAAAAAACATATCACCAAACCACTTTTTACACACAACAACGCAAGCTAAGACACATTCTTATAGATGCTAATGGACACCCCTCCGGAGGTAAATGGACTTTTGATGCTGAAAACAGAAAAAAATATCCTGCTAAAAAAACACCTCCTGCTATACAATTTCCTGATACAGATCAGTATTACCACGATGCTGTACAGTACGTAAACAAACACTTTTCTAACCATTTAGGAAACCTAACAACTTACCAATTATACCCTACAAATTTTAAAACCACACAAACATGGTTGCAACAGTTTTTTGAACATCGTTTTGTAGAGTTTGGAGTTTACGAAGATGCTATCGTTGCAGAACACACCATACTTCATCATAGTGTTTTAACGCCCATGCTAAATGTGGGTTTAATTACACCAAAAGCAGTTATTAACGCCTGTTTAAATTATGCCACAAAACATAAAATCCCCATTAATTCTACCGAAGGTTTTATTAGGCAAATTATAGGATGGCGCGAATTTATACGCGGCGTTTATGAAACACGAGGAAGTGAAGAACGTACCACTAATTTTTGGAATTTTAAAAAGAAAATTCCTGCATCTTTTTACACTGGAACTACAGGAATTGCACCCATAGATCACACTATTAAAAAAGTATTACAAACTGGATATTGCCACCATATAGAGCGCTTAATGGTGCTTAGTAATTTTATGTTGCTATGCGAATTTGATCCTGACGATGTGTATAAGTGGTTTATGGAACTCTTTATAGACGCCTACGATTGGGTTATGGTTACCAATGTATATGGCATGAGTCAATTTGCAGATGGCGGTCTAATTGCAACCAAGCCTTATATTAGCGGAAGTAATTACCTTATAAAAATGAGTAATTATAAAAAAGGGAGTTGGCAAGATACGTGGGATGGTTTGTTTTGGCGATTTATGCACACTCATCGCGATTTCTTTTTAGCAAACCCTAGATTAAGAATGTTAGTGCGCATGTATGACAAAATGCCTAAAGAACAACAACAAAAGCATTTAGAATATGCCAATGCCTTTCTAAAACAATTAAATTAGTTTTATAATAATGAAAAAAGAATACCACATCTTTAAATTTAATAAAACAGCTCATACGTCACTTTGGACAACGGTTAACGATAATGTAATGGGTGGAAAATCTTCAAGTCATTTTTCCTTAAATAAAGTCGGACATGGTGTTTTCGAAGGTGATGTCTCACTTGAAGATAATGGTGGTTTTGCATCTGTTAAATATCGATTTAATGCTCTAGACACAGCTGGTTTTTCAAAAATTATACTGAATGTTAAAGGCGATGGTAAACGCTATCAATTCAGAATTAAAGATAGAGCAACAAATAAACATGCTTATATTTCTTATTTTACAGCCACAACAGAATGGCAACATATTACAATATACATTACAGATATGTACCCGACCTTTAAAGGTCAAAAACTAGATTTACCTAATTTTAATGCATCTCATATAGAAGAAGTGGCTTTTCTAATAGCCAACAAAAAAGAAGAACATTTTAAATTAGAGATCGCAGCTGTTACAATAGAGTAAATTCATATTAATAGAGGCTTATAAAGCTAAACGATTATACTTACAGATTTTTCTTCATTAAAAAATACTGATAACAAACAGTTATTACAGGTATAAATGCACTTGCTAAAGTAAATAACATACTTTTTTTAAGATACTAATTACCTAAAATATCTCTAGCCACTAAAGGTTTCTTGCTCAATTTATTTCTATAAGTTAACAAAACATTACAACCCTTTGCAATTTCTATTTTGTAATTTTATTAGAACATCTAATGGAAACGCACAAAAAAAAGAATTATGGGACAGAAAGTAGCAGACCAAATTGTAGACATGTTAGTTAATAACAATGTAAAACGCATCTATGCCGTTACAGGAGATAGCTTAAATGAATTGAATGATGCCGTTAGAAGGAATGGAAAGATTAAATGGATTCATGTTAGACATGAAGAAGTTGGTGCTTATGCTGCTGCCGCAGAAGCTGAGTTAGACGGACTTGCTTGTTGTGCTGGAAGTAGCGGCCCGGGACATGTTCATTTAATAAATGGATTATATGATGCTAATCGCTCTGGAGTACCTATAATAGCAATTGCATCAACCATAAATACTCCTGAATTTGGAGTCGATTATTTTCAGGCAACAAACACCTATAAATTATTTGACGATTGTAGCGTATATAATGAAGTGGCTAGCACCCCAAAACAAGTACCACGTATGCTACAAGCTGCCATACAAAATGCCGTACATAAAAAAGGCGTAGCTGTTTTTGGATTACCTGGAGATGTCTCTGCGTTGCCTGCTGAAGAGAGTGCGACCTCTATGTATAATTTTCATGGAGACACTATTTTACGCCCTTCAGATACCGATATACAAAAATTTGCAGATCTGGTTAACACCCATCCAAAAATATCTATTTACTGTGGTATTGGTGCTCGAGAAGCTCATGACGATATCATTAAACTGGCAGCCTTAATTAAAGCACCAATAGGATATTCATTTCGAGGAAAAATGGGCATGCAGTACGACAATCCTTACGAAGTAGGTATGACAGGTTTATTGGGCGTTCCTTCTGCCTTTCATGCTATGCACGAATCTGATGTGGTTATACTGCTAGGAACAGATTTTCCTTACGAACATTTTATGCCTGTAAAAAATAAAATAATACAAGTCGATGAAAAGCCAGAACGCTTAGGTAGACGTGCTAAATTAGCAATGGGATTATCTGGAAAAATAACAGATACCATAACCGCATTATTGCCTTTTATACAAGAAAAAGAAGATGAAAGTTTCTTAAATGCACAATTAGAATTTTACGATAAAGTTAAAGAAAATCTTGATATTTATGTACAAGAAAAAGGATCTGAAAACCACATTAGTCCAGAGTATGTGGCATCAACCATTAATAAAATGGCTAATAGTGACACGGTATTTACAGTAGATACAGGAATGTGTTGCGTGTGGGGAGCCAGATATATAGATGCTACAGGTAAACGTATTATGTTAGGATCTTTTAATCATGGGTCTATGGCCAATGCAATGCCTATGGCCATAGGCGCTCAACTAGCTTATCCAGAACGCCAAGTGGTTGCGTTTTGTGGAGATGGAGGGTTATCAATGTTACTCGGAGATCTGGCTACTATTAAACAATATAATTTACCTATAAAGTTAATAGTATTTAATAACCGCTCTTTAGGTATGGTACAATTAGAAATGCAAGTAGAAGGTTTACCTAACAACGAAACAGATATGGTTAATCCTAATTTTGAAATGGTCGCTCAAGCTATGGGCTTTAAAGGCATTTCGGTTACGCAACCTGACGATTTAAAACCCGCTTTACAAGATGCTTTTTCACATAAAGGACCTGTTTTAGTAAGTGTATTTACGAATCCTCAAGCATTGGCTATGCCTCCTAAAATGGAATTTGACCAAATGAAAGGTTACACATTATCGATCAGTAAAATGATTTTAAGTGGACGTATGGATGAAGTTTTAGAAATGGTTAAAACCAATTACAAACACATGAAAGAAGTATTTTAATCTAATTGTTTACGTGTAATTTTCTTTTAAAATACCATAGGGATAAATAATTTACTCCCATAACACTTAGTCCTAAACATACTATAATTCCGGAGTGGATGGCATTTAAAATTATAAAATCCTTAGTCCCTCCGGATAAAATTGAAAACCATAAAAAGGGACAAAACACACCAACTAAAGCAATATTCCGACCGGTTTTCATACCTGCTTTAAAAAATGCTGCATTTTTAGGTATTTGTGTAGACTTTTCAGATTTTCTTGTAACAACATTTATACATCTTTTACCAACATGTGTATAGGGACATGCTTGTACTACAGATTTAAAAAATTGTCTAAAAGATTTCATCATTTTAATATTATTAAAAAATTTTAAGCTTTAATCCTAAAACACAGAACTTAGCTCCTCTTGCATTTATTTACATATGCTTAAAAACGCATATAAAATAAATTGTGTTGTTATAAATTAGCTGAATGCAACACACATAAAACATATGCAATATAACACATATGTTTCATGCATGCAAATTTTTATATACATAGAACCGTATTAACTTACAGGTAAGTTGGGCAGTTTGTAGTTATTAATTTAAAAGCTTTGTAGATTTCGTTATACATCGTGATCACTATTTTTACTAGCTTAGACGTTGCAATCCGAAACTCTGATGAAAACTAAAATTTTAAAACTCCTAACGCTTGTTGTAATAGCTAATCTAGCCTTAATTTTTATAGCAAATAAGAAAATTGAAACAAATGCAAAACATAAAACGTATTCAGAGCTTAATGCTATTAAACACAATAAAGTAGGCTTAGTATTAGGAACATCTAAATATCTAACAACTGGAGAATTAAATTTATATTTTGAGTATAGAATACAAGCTACCGTAGCATTATTTAAAAGCAAGAAAATTAACTTTATCCTTGTTAGTGGAGACAACGGAAATAAGAACTACGATGAGCCTACAGCTTTTAAAACAACATTAATAGAACGTGGTATACCCGAAAATAAAATAATTTTAGATTATGCAGGTTTTAGAACCTTAGATTCTGTTGTACGTGCAAAAGCCATATTTGGACAAACAGAAATCACTATAATATCACAAAAATTTCATAACGAAAGGGCTATTTATTTAGCCGAAAAAAATGGTATTAAGGCCATTGGCTTTAATGCAAAAGATGTCTCTGGGCGCTATGGTATAAAAGTACAACTCAGAGAATATTTAGCACGAACAAAAGTATTTTTAGATATTTTACTTGGCGTAAAACCTAAATTTCTTGGAGAAAAAATTATAATAAAATAATACACCTTATGTTTACATAAAAACACAAATTAAAAAACATATTATCACTATCCATAAAAGAATGATGATGTATCGTTTTCACATTTTAATTAATCTTCCAATGTAATTCACAGGAAATTTTTAACAATAACAACATGAACAAATTAACTTGTATCTTCCTATTTATGTCTTGTCTTATATATAGTCAAGATATTGATTACAACAATACATATTCAGATTTAGAAAATGGAAAAGAGTATTATCTATTTGGAAATGATGTCGCTTTTAGAACAGACCCTGACACAAAATCTAAAACTATAGATCTTATAAAAATTGGCTCTAAAATTCAAATCATTGAAAAATCGGAAAACACAGTACTATATAACGGATTACCGTCTAATTACTATAAGGTAAAATACAACGAACAAATAGGGTATGTTTTAGGCGGACTTATTTCTCTTGGAAAAAAAGAAATGGGGGCTTCTACATATTTTTACACTTATGGTAAAAAAAATGACACTTACTATATTATTATTAGACATGTTAATGACAAGCAAGAAATAACAGAAGCTACTACAGATCTTAAAACCAATGATTTTGCTTTAGAAGTCTATGATAATAAAGGTATACAAGGCATTGATAATATAATATTTGTAAACTATTTAGCTGAAGCTTGCGGTGTTGAAGGTGGTGGTGTTTACTTTTTTGAAGTAGATGGAAGCATGACAAAAGTGTTTAATATTTCGCAAATGTCTAATGCTGGAATCTATTGGTATTTTGAAACATTGATTTTCCCTAACGACAAAGATGGTATAGATGGTAAAATAGTTTACAAAAAAGAAAGTGGTACTTACCAAGATGAAGCTACTAATTGGGTTGAAATTAATACGGTAAGTCGTGAATTAGAATGGAAAAATGGCGAGATATTACCAAAATTAGATACTGAATTTTAAACTCCTAATTTTAAAATTTGATATAAAAAAAAGCGAAAATAGGTGTTTTCGCTTTTTTTATATTTAGAACTCGTTTTTACTTTAACGTAATAGGAAATTCTGCAATGGTTTTATCCCAACCTATTTTTAAATGTACCGTTTTAGGAGAGGCTTCGTATAAAACAATAGAGAGGTTTTCAATTTCGGTATCGCTATAAGTAACAGGTACACTTAAACTAGCAATATCTAAACTCGCATCATAACCATAATTACCCCAACCATCTAAAGCAGTATTAAGTTTTAATGTCCATTCTTTTTCAGTAGGAATAATAATCATAGTGTAACGTCCTGCTTTAATTTTTTTCCCTGCAAAAACAACATCATTCATGAATAATATTTCGGTAGATTCGTTGGCTCCTACTCGCCATGGCTGTCCGTATTTTAATAATTCACCAAACACAACTCGTCCTCGTTTAGCTGGGCGAGAATATGTTACCCGTATTTGTGGTATTAAAGCCTTCTTTTTAACTGGATCTTTTTCAAAAATGCGATCGTGAGCCACACCAGGAGGATAATAGGCACGATCCATTGGACTCTTATCTATTTTATTAAATTCTTGGGCATTTACAGTAGTTCCTGCAAGTACAATTGCTACAATAAGTAGTATTCTTTTCATTCTATTATTTATTTAAATTAATTACGTTTTCAGTTTTTATTTTAGAAAGTTCTTTCAATGTATTCGCTTCAAAAAGCTCTGGTAAGTCTTTTAAAGGCGTCCCAACTGCCGCTTCATAATTTATATAATCCTGAAACGTAATCCCATCTACTACTCTTTTATTGTATCCCACTCTAAAGCGTACACCACCATCGTTTACTCTATAATTATAAGCTAAGTAATCTACTTTTTTAGTCTTTGTGTTAATCCAATACATATATTCATCGTCATGATCTTCACCACCTCCTGCTTCACTAAAAGTGACCTGTATAGCATTATACATTTCTCCTTTAATTGAAATCTCTTCTATAAGTTTAGAATGTACGGCCTTATCACTTAATTTATAAGGTAAGGTTGCAAAATATATTACAGAATTAACAGCTCCTGTTCCTGTAGCTATTGCTTTTTCTGATAAGGAAACCACTTTACCATTTACTGTTCTAGAAAATTTGCCATTATTTAAAACATCTACAATTATAGAATCTCCTTTTTTGTAGGTCTTGGTATATTTATATTTAGATCCATCGTTTTTAAATTGAAATATATTTTTTCTAAATACAAATGAATAATTAGCCGAATTGTATAAATCACCTCCATGAGCTGCAATAGCTTCGTTTATTATTTTTTCGGAAGCAGATAATGTATTTGGATTTTTTACTATTTCTGAAGCTGTGTCCTCTAACACTATAGGATCTATAACTTTCTTTTTTTCTGAAGAATTACATGATGTAAATACTCCTATTGTAAAAAGAATTAAAACTAATTTAAGTGTGTGCATTACTATATATTTTTATTTGACTCGAATTTAGCCGTATATAATGTTAAAACCTTTCAATAATTTTAATTAAAAACAGTATTTACGACAATAATCTTAAAGAAGGACTTAATTAAAGAATAATAAACACATTAAAACAACCATAACACATTGACAACAAAATGAATAGATTATTAATTTCAATAATGTATAATTCTAAAATTTAAATAAAAAACAAACCTGAAATTACAATATATAAGATGATTAGTTTCGTTAGGCGATAGATAATTAGAATTTATAGCGATTTATGGATATCCCTTTCAGTATTTAATACTTAATTTCGTGTAAAGCCAGCCTACAATACATGAAAAATTCAGACAAAGACATACATTCAGATTACAGAAATAGGATAGACAATGTTTTCAAATATATTGATGAGCATTTAAACGAAAATTTGTCGTTAGAACTTGTATCACGAATAGCTCTTTACTCTCCTTATCATTTTCATCGTGTTTTTAAATTTGTCACTCAAGAAACGTTGAGCACTTATGTAAATAGACGTCGTATAGAACAGGCTGCTTCAATGTTAATTCACAAAAGCAAAAGTATTTCTGAAATTGCAATGCTATGTGGTTTTAATGATAATTCATCTTTTACAAGAGCTTTTAAAAAATTTTATAAGATAAGTCCAACCGACTTTAGAGCACAAAACACGAACATATTTAGCAAGATTAGTCAATTAGAAAGCAAGAATGGTCAAGCGTATCCCTGTTATGAAAAATATATTTGCACTATCAACAACTTAAAAAACTGGATTAAAATGAATGCAAAAATAGACGTTAAAGATATATCTGAGATACAAGCAATAGGATTAACACATATTGGAGTAAACGGAATAGAACATGCATTTCAAAAACTTATAATGTGGGCAAATTCTAAACATTTAATGCATATACCTGAAGCTAAAGTAGGACGGATTTTTTATAACAGCTTTAAAATTACAGCAGCAGAACAAGTAAGAATGAGTGTGTTTTTAACGACTAAAACACCTATAAAAACCGAAGGAGAAATTAACAACTTAACAATAGAAAAAGGAAAATGCATTGTTGGCCATTTTGAAATTAAACCTGAAGATTTTGAAAAATCTTGGACTGGTCTTTTTATTTGGATGAACGAAAATGGATACCAAAAGAGTGACGCACATCCTTTTGAAATATATCATAACGATTTTAGAACACATCCCGAACACAAATGTTTTGTTGATTTATATATACCAATACTATAACAAATTGAAGATCATATAAATTATTTAGATAGTACAATAATGTCAAATTAGAAAATATGAAAACTAAAGTATTATTTATAAACCCCTAACGGATAATTAAGTTGGTATGAGAGAATATACTCCGAAGTATTTGCAAATAGCTCTACAACAAAATACAGTTCTTACTCGCGAGGAACTCGTACAAATTTTATTTACTGTAGAAAGACAAACAACAAATTAATCACTTAGTTACCCAAATGAATATTTACTAAGAATAAAAAATAAAAATTCAAGACTATAAGTTGAAGTAAGGTTCATAGCTAATAATCGTCTTAAAATTATGTAAATTACAACACGCTTTTAAAAGATAATCCCCTTGAACAAACAGGCACTAAATACGTATTTTCAATCTCTAATTCCAATTTCTGAAGAGATTACAAAAAAAATATCGGAACCTTTTTGTGATTTCAAATTAAACAAGCATACTACCTTATTAGATAAAAATACAGTTAGTACAGAGACTTATTTCTTAGAAACAGGATATGTACGCTCTTTTATTTTAAATGAAAATAATGAAGAAGTTACAACTAACATTTATGTGGCGCCATGCTTTGTAAATGATTTTTTATCGTTTTTTAAAAAACAGCCTACAAAGGAAACTTACCAAACTTTGACAGAGTGCGAATTTTGGAAAACAGATTTTGATAGTATTCAGGACAATTTTCATAACATTTCAGAATTTAGAGAGTTTAGCCGCTTATTATTTGTTGTAAATTATTATAAATTAAACGATCGCCTAATAGAAATGACGAGCAAAAAAGCTGAGACTAGATATTTAAATTTACTAAAACAACAACCAGATATTTTCAAGCATATACCCTTAAAAATAATAGCTTCTTACTTAGGCATTACCGATAGTTCTTTAAGCCGAATTAGAAAAGACACAAGTAAAATGTAATTTCTTGCCATTTATCAAGTGGTTTTTCTATTAAGTGTATTCATATTTGTAAAAAAGCAACCGATGGATAAAAAACACATTGTTATAATAGGACTTGGAGGAGTTGGAGGTTATTTTGGGTTTAAAATAAATCAAGTAAATGGCTCTGAAAAAAATTTTACCACAACTTTTGTCGCTCGTGGACAAACCTATAAAACCGTAAAACAAAATGGACTTAGGTTATTATCTTCAGAACATATAAATACTGTTACACATCCAAATGCCATTTGTGAAACTATTTCTAAAATAGCCACCCCAGATTTAGTTTTAATATGTGTAAAAGAATATGACTTAGAACACGTATGTCAACAACTCTCAGAAGTTATTACCCCAAATACCATTGTACTACCAATAATGAATGGTGTAGACATTACAGATAGAATTCGTACAAAACTCCCCCATAGCACCATCTTACCTTCTTGTGTATACGTAACCTCACATATAAAAGAAACAGGAGTTATAGAACAAAAAGGATTTCCTGGAAAATTAATTTTTTCAGAAGATCAAGAACATTTAGACACAAATTTAGATTGGGTATTAAATGTTTTAAAAACAAGTGAAATAAACTTCGAATTTAAAACTAATGCGCAAACAGACATTTGGACTAAATTTATGTTTGTGGCAAGTTTTGGTCTCATTACAGCTAAATATAACTCTTCTATAGGTGCTGTATGTACAGATAAAAAACAAAAAGAAGAAGCAATAAAAATAATGCAAGAAATTAGTTTAATTGCCGATTTAAAAAAAATACATTTAAACGATTACACCATAGAAAATCTTTTTGAAAAAGCTGCAACATTTCCACCAGACACAGCAACTTCTCTACAATTGGATATTAATTCAGGAAAAGACAATAACGAGCTAGAATTATTTGCAGGAGCCATTATTAATTATGGTAAAATATACCATGTAAATACACCTTGTACTGCAAAGATATATAATGATTTACTACACATCATAAACTAAGCAAATTAATGTCTTAAAACATTTTATGTTATAAGTTAATCTTTAACGCTTCCATTTAACACTAAGAATAGACACTAATATTTATCAAAAAAAAATCTATACAATTTTTAGAAAAATATTAATTTAAACGCTCAAAACCCAACTACAAAATATTTAAAATATATAAAACATTGACCAAAATTTACATTTGGGTTACATATGATTTTCCTTCGGAAATCTCTTGCCTACAAAACCATAACTTTCCATGAACTGTGTTAACTATAAAAGAAAACAAGTTTGCCGCAAAATTTAGTGCTGTTCTTTTGGCCTGTAAATAACTATGATTTGAATTAGAACTGCCAGAAAGATTAAAATATATATTTCCATTTGAGTAAATAGCTCTACAGAATCAATAGCCTTTTTACTCAATGACGTTTGCCTCTTACCTTCATTTAACTGCACTTTAGATAACTCATAAAGGTTCTGTTTAATATTACTAATCTGATTATTTAATGATGTTTTTTCAGAAAAATTTGACTGAATATAAGCTGTTTCATATTCTTTTAATGAGTTAATATTTTCTAAAAAGTCATTAAATATCTTACTCTCATCAAGTGTTAGTTTTGTCATTTTAAACTTTGAAACTAATTCTTGAATATCTTTGTTTGCTTGTTTATTTCTCTCTAAAAAGAAAACAGTATCTGATTTTGCAACTGCAACTTCTTTTTCCTGAACACTTCTAGACATTTCAAAAATAATGTCGTTTGCTACTAACCTATCTTCATAGATTGTAATAACAGACTCTTTTACGCGCAAAAAATTATTTCTATCTATTAAATTTGTTGCAAGTATTAGAACAAAAATCATTAGAATACCAAGAACCCATTTTATTTTATTATAGAATGACATAAAAATTATATTTAAGTAAAAATTAATTCTTGTAAATATACGAAAAACAGTTTCGTTTAAATAAGTTTAAAATGCAGTCATAAAAGCTTTTAAAGTATTACAAACTTTAATCTTAACATACGTGATTTTTAATTTACGGGTACTAATTTATGTCGTAATATGGTAAAGATAGCTACAGGTTAAAAATTAAATTTTGACCACTCATAACTATATAATTAGTAGTTATAAGCTATAAGATAAATATTATTTACTTCTTTTTTATAAATTAATTACATTTAATATCTCTTTTTACTTGAAACATGCTAAAAAAGGTTTACACCTATATAAACAACAAAAATTTTCACAACCACCCCTTATAGAGTATTTCTTTTAGAAAAAGATTATATTAAGTAATGTCAATTTATATTTGTTTTATACAAGTTATTTCTATCTAAGATGTAAACATTATCGTTTAATACTTGTATGCCATAAGAATCAGCCTTAAAAAATACAGAGCTGTCTTTTTTTGTTAGAAAAGGCTCTATCTTTTCTCCCTTTATATCTGCCTTAAAGACAAATGATTTAGCTTCTTCTAATGCCATAAAAGCAGATGTGATAAAAGCAGTATCTTCATGAATGCCTATATCTGATACTTCTCCATATGGTATATGTACAGGTTTCCAAGACGTACCAGAATCATTCGTATACATGCATAAATTATTTAAACCGCCAATAAAACCAGTACTAGAATTAAAAAAGCCAATAGAAGATAATGCGTTATTAGTTCTTGAAAACAGCAATTGCCAAGTAACTCCACCATTTATACTTTTATAACATTTTCCTGAAAGCGTTGTAATCATTATGTCGTTGGGAGAAAATACTGCGATATCCGAAATGCCTTTATCTTCTTTTAATAATGTATCATTTTTAATAAGTTCCCAAGTCTCACCTCCGTTTAAAGTTTTTAGTATAATAGGTTCGTTTTTACGTGCCCCAACAATAAAACCGATTTTTGAGTTAAAAAAACGAACCTTATAATATTTAAATGTTTGATACCGACTATTATCATCTTTAAAAAAATATTTAGTATCAAATACGCTCCAATTTTCACCAAAGTCATTACTCTTAAAAATATATTGATTGGCACCTACAATAAATATATTTTTATCAGAAAAATCAACCGATTGAAATGCGTTAGAAAATCTAGAAAATCTTATTTCTTTCCAATTTTCGCCTCCATTTTTAGTAATCCTAACTCTTAACCCGGTCCCTCCAACGAGGACACCAAAATCATCATTTTTAAATTTTAATCCTTGGTAATAATGAAACTCTGTATTATCTAATTGATTTAGTATAGAAACATCGTTCTGGGTTGAGGTGTTAGTAAACACATAAGGTTGTTCAGGCATAACAGAATGGATCGTATACTCTATTTCAGCTGCCTCTTTTAGCGGAATAAAAGCATTAACTGGCATCTTAACTTTGGGTAAAAACTCTTTTTTACTTGAAGCATTATTACATGAAAAAAAAAAGAATATTGTTAATAGTAAGACGCTATATGTTCTTATTTTCATAAATCGAGTCGTATTTGTGTTCCTTGTATATTCCTCCTTACAGAATTTTTATCCGCTGTTTTCCTGGATTAAAATTCAGGATATTATTTTTAAGTTTTGAGTATATTTTTTGATTCTAGGAGAAGAAATTTTACAATAAAATATGTGTTTTTTATGTTGAGTATGTATTATAAACAGTGCCTTTAAGCGCACTAATTTAACAAATAAAAACTGAATACAAAACCAGATAAAACTAACAAAAACCGACATCTCTCATTTTTCTAACTTACCTAAAATTTAGTAATAAATTATATGCGTTGTACCTATTCTGGTAAAAAAAAGAATCTAATCATGAAACAGTATCCAATTAGTTTAAACTAATCTAGTAAATACCAGAAAACAATTTTCACAAAAGCCTTCATACCTCTATAATTCTAAATTAAATTCTTTTAAAGGAAAGAATATTTATCTATTATTAAGTATTCTTCCAGTATTAGCTATACACAATTACCCTTTAATTCTATTACTACTGTTTAATGGTTAAAGTAAAATTTTCTATTGTTACTATTTACTGTTAGTTTATTTTTTTGTAGTGTTTCGTAGGATCGCAAATTCTATCCAACCCGAGGTCAACCAAGTATTAATAATTTTAAATCTGCACTTTAATACTTTCGTTTCTTAAAAAACGATTTATAAATTTTAAATATGCCTTTAATAATGTTTGTCACTTAACACAAAATATTTTCAAATTATTACCAATAGTTTGGTGATTATGGATATCTATTGTTAGAACATCTTATTACTAGACTAAAACAGATTAATTTCTGCAGAAGCATCAATATTGATTAAATTGTTGCCTTTCAATATTTTTATCAGAAGGAATGCTGGGAGCTTCTTATTTAGATATACTTATACAAGAATAATCTGGATACCCATACGTTTTATGTAAAGATTTAGCTCCGTACTTTTTAGAATTGCCCTCCATAATTATCAAGTTCTTTAGGTTACATTTTACTTTCAACATATTCGCTCATCAATTATAATTTAAGCCCAATAACTTCATTAATTTTTTTATTCAACTCAATTATTCGTTTTTTACTACAGATCCAGTTCATGTCAGACAGTTCTTTCGGATTTAAGAGCAATGAATATTAAAAGACCCGATACCTGATAATGAAATATTTAGTATTAGGCCAAGACCTCTAAAAAGAGTTAAATTTAAAAGTAACTACATGTATGACTTTTAACTGCAATCATCTATATAATACTAAACATTTTAATTGACTTTGGTTGCTGCTTAAACTTTATAAATAACTGCTCATATTAAAATTATTTATGATGGCAAATTCACATTTTTTTCAAAGATGTTGCAATTAAAAAGTCTACTCAACAATTTCTATTACATATAAAATTTGTGTAAATTAGTTTTATGCAAAAAGTACTAACTTAGCTATTTGTTATAAATTGTGAATTTAGATCACTTAAAATTAAAACACTAATTAAATTATACCCATGATAAAAATACGCTATAAAAAAAGAAAACTAAACATGAATCTTATAGCTGGAATAATCTGGGGTATAATTGCAATTTTAAAAATTATTTTTACAGATAATTCCAACCCTAATTTCCTTACTTACGGTTGGATTATTCTATCTGTATTATATTTAGGACTATATTTTGTACAGCGTTTTGGTGCATATTTGGTGATTGAAGAGGATGGTATTACAAAAACATTACCATTTCCTAAGCAAATTGCACGTCAGGAACTAACACAGATAAAAACATTTACTGCTGGATATAAATTAATAAGCGATACCAAAACAATATCAATTAATACAGAACTTATTAATACAGATGATCTTATTAAGCTACAAGCCTTTTTAAACGATGTAAAATTAAAAACTACTTAATATTATTCGTCTATCCCAGCACTATTAGACTCTAAATACTTAGTAAGATCTGACGGATTAGTAATTATTAAAGATTCCTTACCATTAATTACAATACAACCTTTTAATACTTCAGGCTGATTTTGTAAAACCTTAATCCAATCTTCAGAACTTAAAAGCGCCCCTTTATCACCAAAATTTTTAATAAAATCGGTATGTTCTTGATCTATTAAGTCTGCAATCTTTATATCCAATTTTGATGCTAAATCAGCCCATTGTGTTCCTGTAACTTTTGTCTTAGAAATATCTATAGACGCTAATTTTTTATCTGATGCCTTGGCATATGCTAAAGTTTGTTTTCCTACAGATGTTTCCGAATTGTAAATTAATGTCATCTGATTTTTGTCTTCTGCTAAAATTCCCATAATATCCATAATTTTATATTTTTATTGATTAATTTTTATATATTTTCTTCTTAATTGTGCAATGTAAGCTGAGTAATTTCTGGACGCATACCTAATCTCCCAGGAAATCCTAACCAACCTAAACCTCTTGTAACATATAAATACTGATTGTTTTCTTTATACAATCCAGCCCAGTGTTTATATTTATATTGTATGGGACTCCAGGCCTTATTTTTGGTTTGAAATCCTGCTTGCATGCCGTGTGTATGCCCTGACAATGTTAAAGCTATATTTGTGTTTTTAATTACTTCTTCACTCCAATGAGTGGGATCATGAGACATTAAAATCTTAAACGCTTTAGTTTCAATACCTGTTAAACTTTGCTTTAAATCGCCATATTGCTTAAACGGAGGCATGCCCCAATTTTCAACTCCTACCATATAGAGTTTTGCGTTATCAATTTCAATAACCTCATTCGTATTCATTAATAATTTAAACTGTATTGTTTCATAAAACGCTTTAAGTTGTTGTAAGTTATCTTGTTTTTCTAATTTTGTAGGCCATTTACTGTAATCACCATAATCATGATTTCCTAATACAGCGTATTTCTTAATCTCCGGAGACAATTTTAAAAAAGACGCTTCCCACCCTTTTAATTCCCAAGCATAATTATTTATTAAATCGCCTGTAAAACAAAGAATATCGGGTTTTAAAGTATTAATAATATGTATGGCTTTATCTAACACTTTGTATCGGTAATTTAAACTACCCAAATGTAAATCTGATATATGCACAATTCGTAAACCATCAAAAGCATTTGGTAAATCGTCATGCTGTACAGAAATAGTATAAATTTTAAAGTGATATACCGCTTTAAAAATGGCATATAATATTGCAGATAAAGGAAAAGCCCAAGCAATTATTCCCAAAACGGGTACAATATATACAGACTCTGTGTTAGATAATATACTGTTAGTAACCGATGATAGACTAACAAATAGCACAAAGCAAATCTTAGGAACAAACGCAGCTACAGTAATTCCATATAACGATGAAATTAAACGTTGTTTTTTCTTTACATCGATATGATCCAAACGCAATTTTAAAATTATAATAGCCAGTATTAAACTAAACGACATGCCAATAAACACTACATTTATTGCTATCCTTAATTCTTGAGAAGGCACATGTTTAATTATGGCTTGCAACCAATAAAACGACACCGCATCTACCACTAAAATGGTAAAACAGAGAAGTATTATTACAGACAGTGAATAGGTCTTCATACATTAGTTACATTGAAATAGTAAAAATACAATCCATTAGTAAGCAGAGTTAACTCATTCGAATTTCTTAGTAATTCGAAAACGCATTTCATCACAATTAACTGTAATTCTTTATGTTATTATCAAAATAAAGTCTAAAACTTAAAAACTACGTAAAAATACTTAGTTTTTGTATTTCGAGTTATTTTATTCGTTATATTCGGCAAGACATAACGCTTAAATATATGATTTCAGTTAAACGTGCTTTAAACATTATAGACGAGACTAAGGTTACGCCTCAAATTAAAGAGCTACAAATTTCAAAAGCTTTAGGCCATGTTTTAGCCGAAAATATTATTGCTCCTATAAATATGCCTAATTTCAGACAATCGGCTATGGATGGATATGCTCTAATTTGGAATGAAAATAAAACCTTTACTGTTACTAACGAATCCAAAGCTGGTGATGCTAACACTATACATTTAGAACACTCTGAAGCTGCACGTATATTTACAGGTGCCAAAGTTCCTGAAAATGCAGATACGGTGGTTATGCAAGAACACGTCTCTAGAATAGATGATAAATTTCTAATTACCAATATGCCTAAAAAAGGGGCTAATATTAGACCCATTGGAGAGCAAGTAAAAAAAGGGGATTGTGTTTTAAATAAAGGCATGGTATTAAATGAAGGAGGTATTGGTTTTTTAGCAGGTTTAGGTTTTAAAGAAGTGCACGTATTTTCACCTCCAAAAGTATCTATTTTAGTTACTGGAAATGAATTGCAAAAACCTGGAAAACCTTTAAAAGAAGGCGCCATTTACGAAAGTAATTCGGTTATGTTGCAAATGGCTTTACACCGATTTGGGACACATAAAGTAAAAACATTTAAGGCCAAAGACACTTTAAAAGCCACTAAAAAAGCAATTAAGAAAGCTCTAGAATATGGGGATGTACTTTTAATATCTGGCGGAATTTCGGTTGGAGATTACGATTTTGTAAAAGAAGCATTAAATCAAAATTTTGTCGACGAAACTTTTTACAAAATCAACCAAAAGCCAGGAAAACCACTTTGGTTTGGTAAAAAAGATCAGCAGTTTGTATTTGCGCTTCCTGGAAATCCCGCTTCTGCGTTAACTTGTTTTTACGTGTACGTGCTCCCCCTTTTAAAAAAGTATTCTGGCTTTAGCGACTATCATTTACCAAGACTAGAAGCCCAAATTAATTCTGATTTTAAGAACACGACTGGCAAGACTTTATTTTTAAAAGCTTTTTATAACGCGGGCCAAGTAAGTATTTTACCTAACCAGCAATCCTCAATGTTAAACACATTTGCGACTAGTAACGTTTTAGTCACTATTCCAGAAAATGTAGAAACCTTAAAACCTCAAGATAGAGTAACCTGTATAAATTTAAATGGCTATGGAAATTAAAAGTAGAATTTGGATTGAAAAAGATGGGAAACCCTTTTTAGGTTACGGCAAAATTGCATTACTAAAAAAAATAGAAAGTAAACACTCCATTACAGCAGCTGCTAAAGCTTTAAATATGTCTTATAAAAAAGCTTGGACCTTAATACGCGATATAGAACAATTGGCAGACCAACCTATATTAGTTAAATCTATTGGAGGAAAATCTGGTGGTAGCTCCACTTTAACGCCTTATGGGAAACAGCTAATTACAGAATTTGAACAATTAAACACCAAATGTGAAACCTTTTTAAACAACGAATTTAAGCCCGAGACTAATGGAATTTCTTAGCACAAATGTATTTATAATATTTGCTGTCATCCTGGTGTGTATTTCCTTTTTATACGCTTCGGTAGGACATGGTGGTGCTAGTGGTTACTTAGCATTAATGGCTTTATTTACATTTCCTATTGCTATAATTAAACCGACTGCGCTTTTGCTTAATATTTTTGTGAGTGGTATTTCATTCTGGTATTTTAAAAAGAATAAGCATTTTAAATGGAATCTATTTTATCCGTTTGCCATAACTTCTATCCCGGCTGCGTTTATTGGTGGTTACCTTACCATTAATACTACTTTATACAAGCAAATTTTAGGTGCATTTTTAATCATTGCTGTCTTACGTATTTTGGGTGTTTTTGGTAAAGAGCAAACCACGCTAAAATCTGTAAACCTGCCCCTTGCATTAGTTATTGGCTGTGGCATTGGGTTGTTTTCAGGTATGATTGGTATTGGAGGTGGCATCATATTAAGTCCGATAATTTTACTTTTAGCTTGGGGAACTACAAAAGAATCGGCAGCCGTTTCTGCACTATTTATATTTGTAAATTCTCTCTCAGGTATTGTTGGTTTTCTTTTAAAAAACGACAGTTTCCCAACGGAATCCTTCTACCTCATTCCTTTTGCATTAGTTGGCGGTACATTAGGTGCTATATATGGTAGTCAGAAATTTTCAAATGTTAAGTTAACCTATATGCTATCACTTGTACTGGTCTTAGCATCTATTAAATTATTTATGTTTTAATGAATATACAAAAACACATATCTGTTTATATTCTTTGTGGCGGAAAAAGTTCTCGTATGCAAACAGAGAAAGGACTAGTTGTGTTTAAAAACAAACCGTTTATAGAATGGATTTTAGAGGCCGTAAAACCCATCTCCAATCAGATATTTCTTATTACAGAAAATACAGATTATAGTGTTTACAACTATCCTTTGATTGCAGATATTTATAAAAACAAAGGACCTGTAGGAGGTATCCACACAGCATTATCACATACAAGTACTCAACAAAATTTAATATTAAGTTGCGATATCCCTATGATATCAACCCATATTATAAACCGGTATTTAATACATTCAAAAGTAATTAATTCTAACATTGCTTTTGTTTCAGACCGTACTAGAGATTACCCTTTAATTGGGATGTATAGCACTAAAAATTTAGAACGTTTTGAAGTTGCTATTCAGCAGAATCATTTAAAGTTAATGCACCTCATTCAGTCTTCTACGTATCATCGCATACAAGTAGCAGCACGAGATTTTGATGCGTTATATAACATTAACACCCAAGCCGAATTACAAACTTTAATACAGCGTAAATTATGAAAAAAGCAGACATTCAACCTAAAGTGACGCTTGTTGGGGCTGGTCCAGGAGACCCAGATTTACTGACTTTAAAAGCTGTAAAAGCACTTAACAAAGCCAAAGCTGTACTCTACGATGCTTTGGTTAATGAAGATATTTTAGAACATGCACCACATGCCGTTAAATTATATATAGGAAAACGTAAAGGCAATCACAGTTACACACAAGACCAGATTAACGATTTGTTAGTGAGTTACGCTAAAAAATACGGTAAAGTTGTACGACTAAAAGGTGGAGACCCTTTTGTTTTTGGTCGTGGCAAAGAAGAAACAGATTACCTAGAAGGGTTTGGTATAAAAACGGCCATTATTCCAGGAATTACCTCAGCCATAGCCGTTCCTGCTTCGGTTGGAATTCCTGTTACGCACCGTAAAGTTTCTGAGAGTTTTTGGGTGATTACAGGTACAACTTCTAATCGTACAATTTCTAGCGACATTACCTTAGCTGCCCAATCTACAGCCACAGTTGTTATTTTAATGGGCATGTCTAAACTTACCGAAATTGTAGCCATTTACAAACAGAACAAACGGGCTGATATGCCTGTAGCTGTAATACAAAACGGCACCAAAAAAGAAGCCAAACAGGCTGTTGGCACCATATCAAATATTATAAATTTAGTACAAGACAAACAACTCTCATCGCCTGCCATTATTATTATCGGAGAAGTCGTAAACGGCCATAAAAGTTTACTGACTTATTTTAATGAACAATTTATGGAAGACGATTTTATATATCAAAATTTAGACATAGAACCGATAACAAAATAACATGGAACGTAACGAATTATATCCCGTATTTTTAAAAGTAAATCAGCTAGACGTCCTTATAGTAGGTGGCGGAAATGTTGGTTTAGAGAAATTAAGTTTTCTTTTAAAATCTAGCCCAAATGCCAATGTAGATGTGGTTTCTATAAATTTTTTAGACGAACTTAAAGATTTGGCAGCACAGCATCCTAACGTAAATTTAATTCAGAAAGCGTATGACATTTCAGATTTAGAACAACGTCATTTTGTTATTGGCTGTACAGACAATTTAAATGTTAATCTTCAAATTAATCAAGAAGCAAAAGCCAAACATCTTCTTGTAAATATTGCAGACACACCAGACCAATGCGATTTTTATTTAGGTGGAATTGTCACCAAAGGTCACGTAAAAATCGCCATTTCTACAAACGGAAAATCGCCAACTACAGCAAAACGTTTACGTCAGTTATTTGAAGAAATTCTTCCAGAAGATATTACTGAATTGGTATCAAACTTAAACACCTACAGAAAAACCTTAAAAGGTGATTTTCAAGCTAAAGTAGACGAAATGAATAAAGTTACCGAAGGATTAGTTTCTAAAAAACAAAACAAATGATTACAATAAAATATTTTGGCATGCTAGCCGAACACACCCAATGTAATGAAGAGCAACTTGATTTTAAAGCCGTAAAATTATCGGAATTACTTGAAGATTTAAATATAAAATACAAGTTTAATCCAGACTCATTTCATGTCGCATTAAACCGCAAACTCGTTCAAGATTCCGAAGATATTACGCTGCAATTACAAGACGAAATTGCACTTTTACCTCCTTTTGCAGGCGGATAAAACAAAGCATTTGGATTAACTATTTTTAAAAACTGACTTTAAAAGCAAACTAATGAAAATGAAAAATATCTTTATTGAAGGCGCCATACCACCTAGTTTTATAGCAGATTCTATTGCTAAACACCAAAGCAAACATACTATTGGTGGACATAATATTTTTTTAGGACAAGTACGTGCAGATGTTATAGACCATAAAACAGTTGCTGCTATAGATTTTACCGCCTACGAAGATATGGCTTTAGAACAGATTGCAGATATACGTGAAAAAGCATTTAAAACATTTAACCTAACCTGTATGCATATTTACCACAGCTTAGGCACGGTTAAGGCAGGAGAACTCTGTTTTTTTGTATTCGTTTCTGCCAAACATAGCAAAGATGTATATGCCGCCACAGAATATCTTGTTAACATTATAAAAAAGAAAGTACCCATTTTTGGTAAAGAAATTTTTGAAGACAATTCTCACCAATGGAAAACAAATATTACATAATATGGTAGACATTACCCACAAAATAAACACATTACGCACCGCAACAGCAACTGCTATTGTTACGGTAAGTAAACCTGAAACCATTGAAGCGTTACAGCAAAATTTAGTTCCTAAAGGAAATGTTTTTGAAATGGCTAAAACCGCCGGACTTTTTGCAGTAAAAAATACGCATACCGTAATTCCAGATTGTCATCCGTTGCCTATAGAATTCACGTCTGTTACTTATACTATTGAAGGTTTAAACATACATATTTTATTTAATGTAAAAACCATTTACAAAACAGGAGTTGAAGTAGAAGCCATGCATGGCGCTTCTGTTGTGGCACTTACCATGTACGATATGCTAAAACCAATTGACAAACAAATTGAAATTGGCTCTATAAAATTAATCGAAAAAAAAGGTGGTAAGAGCAGTTTTAAAACCAAACAAATATCTGCTTTAAAAGCTAGTGTGATTGTGTGTTCAGATTCTATTTCGGCAGGTAAAAAAGAAGATTTTGCAGGCAAAGCGATTATAGAAAAATTAGAGGCAAACGCGGTTAACATTCAGAATTACGATATTATCCCTGATGAAGTAGAACAGATACGAACTAAAGCCTTAGAATTATCAGAAATCAATAATCTTATCATATTTACTGGAGGTACAGGATTATCTTTTAGAGATGTTACCCCTGAAGCTTTAGAGCCCATTTTAGAACGCAGAATTCCAGGTATTGAAGAAGCTATTAGAAGTTATGGTCAAGACCGCATGCCGTATGCAATGCTATCTAGAAGTGTAGCAGGAACCATAGGAAACTGTCTGGTTTTGGCTTTACCAGGCTCTACAAATGGCGCTAAAGAATCTATGGATGCAGTATTCCCTCACGTGCTTCATATTTTTAAAATATTAAGAGGGCAACAGCATTAAGATGATTAGTGAAACCAACATATTAACTGATACGTTTAACAGAAAACACACGTATTTACGGCTTTCATTAACCGAAAAATGTAATTTACGTTGTACCTATTGTATGCCAGAACACGGTGTACCGCTAACGCCTAAAAGCAATATAATGACGGCCGATGAGCTTTTTAAAATCGCCTCTATTTTTGTTAAGCACGGCGTTTCAAAAATCAGATTAACTGGCGGAGAACCGTTAGTCAGAAAAGATTTCTCTGAAATTCTTGAACGCTTATCCACTTTAAACACCAAGTTATCCATTACGACTAATGCGGTATTGGTAGACCGTTTTATAGCAGACTTTAAACGTTTTGGGTTATACGATATTAATGTTAGTTTAGACAGTTTAGATGCCGATAAATTTACATTTATTACCAGAAGAAATCAGTTTAAAGCGGCCTACAACAACATCATTCTTTTATTAGAACAAGGTTTTAATGTAAAAATGAATGTGGTTCTGATTAAAGGTTTTAATGATGATGAAATCATAGATTTTATACAATTCACCAAACACTTACCGATTTCAATACGTTTTATAGAATTTATGCCTTTTGATGGAAACAATTGGAACAAAGAGAAATTAGTAACCCAAGCCGAAATTTTAGAACAAACCCATTCGCATTTTGGAGCAGAAGCTTTAATTTCACTACCAAACGAGGTTAATTTCACCTCTAGAAATTATCAGATAAAAGGGTTTAAAGGTACATTTGGTATTATTAGTTCGGTAAGTAATCCTTTTTGCGACAGCTGTAATAGAATCCGATTAACAGCTAATGGAAATATTAAAAATTGCTTATTCTCTAACCAAGAAACCAATCTTTTAGCTGCTTACAGACATGGTGAAAATATAGAACCACTTATCTCTAATTTAATTAATAAGAAACATGCCGTTCGTGCAGGTATGACAGATTTTGAAACACTAAACAAACCAGAGAATCACACCAATAACAGAAGTATGATTACTATTGGAGGCTAATCTTGTCCTACATATTGCTTATGTGTGGTTTTTATAAATTGAGATTTAGGCGCTTCGCAAAGCGAACACACATAAGTTTCTGGTAATTCTGAAAACGGAGTGTTAGGCGTAATATCTTGCGTGGCGTCGCCATAAACTTCATTATAAATAGTTAAACAATCCTGACATTGATATACCTCAACATCTTCACTTTCTGAATCTGATTTAACTATTTTATCTTCATCGCGCTCTGTGCCTAATTGCTCAAAATACAACTGACTTAATTCCATAAGTAAACCTGGCAGTTCTACTTGGTCTATATCCTGTACATGCGTTATATATTCTCTCGTGTTGGGGTCGAAATTTTTTGCATATAACAAGTTATAAGTCTCTCTAATTTTAAATTCAGACAACGCTTTTGGTTGCTCATTCTTTTCGATAACTATTGATGTAAAATAACTTGCTTTCTTGGCATTTTCAGTAATAGCAAATGTTAACCCATAAGTACTTATATCATTTTGGTCGAAATTAGACACTAAATACTTTTTAAGTTTTAAAGCCTCTTCATTGGCCACAGGTAAATGCCAATTTAACTCTAACATGGAATGACGAACATTGATTCCGAATTTTCCTAAAAACTTTTCCCAAATCAGTTTAGATTCGTTCGGAATATCTTTTACTATAAACGATTTCCAAGGCGTAATAGAAATTTTACCAATTTTACAATCGGAACACAAATCGCACATGGCCTTTAAGAACTCTAAATCGTACTTATTATTTCTCCAATATAAGCCTAACCAATATTTATCATTACCAATTCTATTCATCCCTTCATAATACGGGAATGGATAAAATGGAACTTGCAGTGGCTTATCTATGGTTCTGTTATTGGTGTCGACAGCATCACTAACTAAATCGAAAATCATTTCTACACTTTCCAATTCTTCCTGTAAAAGCCCTTCAATAGTCGTCTGGATTTTAGCCATATCCCAACTATAAATTAATGCAGGGTAAACTTCGGCCTCATCCCACTCTGGTAAACGCACATACAAATACCAATAATCTTCATGTTCTGAAGCTATAAAATTAAGATGCCCTGTAAAAAGGGGCACCAAACGTTGTTTAGGGTCGGTAATATTTACTTTTAACTGCGGGTGAGTTCTAAACTGCTCTAAGACGTATAAATACTTCTCTCCAGTTAACCAAGATGTACTTGAGAATATTCCTGCACTCACATAAGACGATACAATATTTACAGAACCTTGTCCATGCGCTGGCACAACCTGGAGTTTATCTATGGTTTCTAGTTTCTGCGTTTCAACACTTTCTGAAATTAATATATCTTGCCTCGATCCAAAAGATATTGTATCTAAACCTAAACCTTCAGCTGTTAAACAAATCGATTTTAACTCTCCTGGCGATAAAACACCGCCTTTTACTATTAATCTAGATAACTCTTTCATCATGCTAAAACTTTATGATTATTTAATATCTCTTTGACTTCCGTTTTACAACTTCCACAACCTAATCCTGCTCCTGTTTGGTTACATAATTCGGTGAAATTTGTACAACCATTTTGTATCGCTTCAGTAATATTTCCTTCGCCAACCTGACTACAAGAACAGACTAATTTTCCAACCATTGGTTTATCGTTAGACGCACCACGTAATAATTTATCGCGTTTATCAGACAATTCTACCTTGCTTTCAATAAGCGTTTTAAATTCTGCGAACTCATTTTTATCTCCCATCAATACCGCACCAACCAATAAATCGTCTTTAACAATACATTTTTTATAGTAGCGCTTAGACATGTCCATAAAAATGATTTCTTCATAACTATTATCATTTTCAGGTACCGATACATCTCCTAAACTACACAAATCTAAATCGCTAAATTTTAAAATATTCATAGATACAGAGCCTTTATACACACTGCTAATATCGCCCGCTAAATAATTAGCAAGTATCGCAGCTTGCTCTTCTGCTGCAGAGGTAATTCCTAAAATATTATTATTAAACTCGGCAATCTCACCAATGGCAAAAACACTAGAATCAGACGATTGTAAATGCTGATTCACTTTTATACCACGGCCACAAGCTATACCGCTGGCCTTTGCAATTTCTATATTTGGACGCGTACCAATGGCATAAACAATGGCATTAGATTTAAATGTTTTTCCACTTTTTAGCGTAATATTTAAAGCATGATTAGTGTCTTCGTCATCAAAAACAGTACTAACTTCATTAGAGAAATAAATCTGAATTCCTAATTCTTGTACGTGTTTCGCTAACAGTTTACATGAAATAGGATCTAATTGCCGCTCCATTAAATTAGAAGCGCGTTGAATAATAGTGGTATTTACATTTCTGTGTTTTAAAGCTGCCGCCAGTTCTAACCCCAGAAGTCCACCTCCAACAATAGTGACATGTTGGTCTTCTGCTTTTAATTTTGTTCCATCTAAATACGCCTTAAAACGGTCTGCATCGTCTTTAGAACGTAACGTAAATCTACCAGGTAAATTTAATTGCACATCATTAGGAACAAATGCCCTACTTCCCGTAGCCAAAATCAGTTTGTCGTAGGCATGATAATTACCATGATTATCGGTTGCCAATTTATTATCCCGGTCTATTTCAACAATGTAAGTATTAGAAAATAGCTCTATTTTAAGCTTGCTTAACTCTTTTTCTTTAATTTTTTTAAGTTGTTCCCATGTTAGTTCTTCAGTAATATATTCTGGCAGTAGTACCCGATTGTAAAACGGATTACGTTCTTTAGAAAACACAACAATTTTATCGGTTTCGCTATGCTCTCTATAATTTTGAATAAACCTAAAAGCGGCGGCTCCTGCTCCTATTACTATTATTTTTTCTGTGTCTTTTTTATATTTTGAAACTGATACTCGGGTATATTTAAAATCCGGTTCTTTAGAGACAGGATCGACTATGGTATGCGTTAAATTATTTGTACGGTTTAAATCACTTTGTAATTGTTTTCCCCAATGCATAGGTAAAAACACTACTCCTTTTTTAACAGCATCGGTGACTTTAGCACGCACTCTTACCACTCCTTTTGCACTCGTTACTTCAACCACATCGCCATCTTTAATTTTATTTAAGAAGGCGTCTACCTGACTAATTTCTAAAACAGGTGTAGAATAATGTGTTTTTAATCGGGATACTTTTCCCGTTTTCGTCATGGTGTGCCATTGATCGCGAACACGTCCCGTAGTTAAAATTAAAGGATAAGTTTCGTCAGGTAAGTCTGATGTATTTTTTACAAATTCAGGCACATTAAACATCGCTTTTTGAGACGGTGTGTAGAATTTTTTATCTTGAAAAAGACGCGGTGTGCCTGCTTTTACTGTTTCTGAAACCGGCCATTGAAACGTGCCTTCATTTTTTAATCGGTCGTAATTTAATGCCGATACATCTATATTAGAACCTTTGGTCATCTCGCAGTATTCCTGATAAATTTCGGCAGTCGAATTATAATTAAACCCTTCGAATCCCATTTTCTGAGCGAATTCACATAAGATTTCTACATCGGGTTTAGCTTCGCCGGGTGCTTCTATGCCTTTAGGTAAATAAGAGATACGACGTTCAGAATTCGTCATCGTCCCTTCTTTTTCTAACCAAGCAGCAGCAGGCAACACCATATCGGCATGTTCTAGGGTATCCGACCTATTAGATATGTCCTGAACAATAACAAACTTAGCGTGTTTTAAAGCTTTTTCAACCTTATGTGCATTGGGCATACTAACCATTGGATTAGTACAAACAATCCAAACTGCTTTCATTTTACCAGATTCTAACGCTTCAAACATTTCTGTTGCTGTATATCCAGCTTTATCTGAAATTTTATCTACATTCCAAAAATCGGCAACCTCTTGCCGGTGTGTTGCATTAAATAAATCTTTATGAACTGCTAATAAATTCGCCATTCCGCCTACTTCTCGCCCACCCATAGCATTGGGTTGCCCTGTTAATGAAAACGGACCAGAACCTGGCTTACCAACTTGTCCGGTAATTAATGATAAATTTAAAAGCGCATAATTTTTATGAGTTCCAATAGCACTTTGGTTTAAGCCCATAGCCCACATACTAATAAACGCTTTAGAACTCCCTATTATTTGTGCTGCTTTTTTAATTTCATCAATGGTAATGCCACATAATTTAGCGGCCTCTTTTAAAGAGGTAGCAAGGACTTGTTTTTTATATTTTTCGAAATTTTCTGTATGTGAATTGATGAAATTTTTATCAATCATTCGACGTTCTATTAAACGTCTACCAATAGCGTTATACAAAATAACATCTGTACCAGGTAAAATTTGAAGATGAAGATCTGCAAAATTTGCAGAATCTGTTTTTCTAGGATCTACAACCAAAATTTTTACATCTGGATGTTTTTCTTTGTGTTGCTCTATGCGTCTAAAAAGTATAGGATGGCACCAAGCCGGATTTGCACCGGTTATTAAAAAACAATCGGCTAATTCAATATCTGCATAAGAAATAGGCACCGAATCTTCACCAAATGTTTTTTTATAACCGACAACAGCAGAACTCATACATAATCTAGAATTAGTATCTATATTATTTGTCCCTAAAAATCCTTTGGTTAGTTTGTTTGCAAGATAATACTCTTCGGTTAAGCATTGGCCAGACACATAAAACCCTACGCTATCTGGACCATATTTTTGTATAATAGATTTAAACACTTTTGCTGCACGATCTAATGCTGTATCCCAACTAACACGCTCTAATGGATGCGACTTACTCCATCGCATTTGCGGATAAAGTAACCTATCGGAAACATCGTTAGCAACATAATGTAAATTCATTCCTTTAGAACATAGCATACCTCTGTTTACGGGATGATCTTTATCGCCTTCCACATAAACCTTATTATATTCGTCCTTCTTCACAATAATACCACAGCCAACACCACAGTATGAACACGTTGTTTTGATTTCTTTTTGAGGCATAATAAGATTTTAAATATATTAGCTATTCAATTAAAAGTAATGAAACTATCTATTAAGACGACTTATTTTTTAAATAGATTGTGTTAATATTTCGGCTTCTAAATCTTCTTCAATTTCTCTTTCAACAATTTCGTTTGTAGCTGTAGAGAATTTAATAGCCAGTACGCCTACTGCAACACAAACTACAATAATTCCTATAAGTAAAAATCCGCTAGATACTGCTGCAGATGATGCTGCAGATTGTGCAGCCTGAACCGCTTCGGCACCCATGCCCTCTGTAGCCGTTATTGCCGCTTTTTCTGCTATAGCAGATTTTGATTTCAATAAAATAGCAGCTAAAAAGGCTCCAACATTTCCTCCTGCTCCTACAATTCCAGATATTGAACCAATAGCTTTAGAATTCACAAATGGAACAACTGAAAATGTAGCACCTTCAGCCATTTGGACAGATAAGCTAAACAAAATTAATAATGTTATTCCTAAAATAATTCCGGTGGCTGTAGAGAATAATGCTAAAACAATTCCTTCTACGGCTAAAATTGTAGCTAAGAATAAAACGCGTCCTCTTAATCCTTTTAATTTCCCAAATAAATCTCCAAAAAAACCACCCAAAGTTCGAGCAAAAATATTCATTAAAGCGAAAGACAATACAATGTTACCAGCAGTAACACGTTCTAATTGAAACGTATTTTGAAGATAATCATCCATAGTTCCGTACACCGTCAATTCTATTCCAAAACACGCTGCATAAACTAAAAATAAAATCCAAACACGATAATCTTTTATAGCTTCTAAAAAACCAACATCATCTTTTTTAGCTACCGGCATCTCTCCTGTTGCTTTTAAATCCTTGTAATTCCCTTGTAAAGTATCTTGTGTAAAATTGTAATATACAAGTCCCATTAGAAAACAAACCACACCAGCAACAACCATAGAGTAACGCCAAGCTTCAGATTCTGCAGCTCCAAAAGCAACTACAGCTGCAGCAATTAAAGGCATACCTAAACGATTTGCTCCACCTCCTAAATTTCCCCATCCCGCAGAAGTCGCATTTGCAGTACCCACAATATTTGGGGCAAACATGATAGAGGTATGAAATTGGGTAATAACAAATGAAGCACCAATAAATCCAATAAAAAATCTACAGATTAAAAATTGAAGCGGTGTTTGCACTAACCCTAATAAGATTACTGGAATTGCTCCCAACACTAGTAACCACGAATAACATAATCTTGGCCCGTATTTATCGCATAATTTACCAATTAATAAACGAGCAAATACAGTCCCTGAAACTGCAAGTATGATAGAGTTCCACTTTTGTGAAGGTGTTAAACCTAAATCTTTTACAACATCTGGCATAAATGGCACAATACCAAACCAAGCAAAGAAACATAAGAAAAAGGCAATAGAGGTAATCCAAAATGTACGGATCGGTAGACTTTTAACATTTAAAAGGTCTAATTTAGTAGCTTTTGTTGAATTCATAACATTGGAATTTTACGTTTACAGCATAAAACTAAGTAATAATACTTAATTTATACGTAAAAATATACGTAATTTTTCAATTATTACGTAGATAGTAAAATTTCAAGCTTAAATTATTAATCCTTTAAAAATTAGACCTAAAAAGCTATAATATAATGATATAGGCTACACCAACTTATACTTAGAAGCTACTTTAGTTAATTCAATTAAATTTTTCACTTCAAGTTTTTTCATTAAATTGAACCGATGAACCTCGGCAGTTCGCTTACTAACATCTAAATCTTCAGCTATTTCCTTATTACTTTTCCCATCTAACACCAAACCTAAAATTTGTTTTTCACGTTTTGTTAGTTTAAAAGTGGGTTCTGGGACTTCTTGTGCTTGAGACAGATGTCCTCCATTGTTCATCATACTATTCACTATTATGGAAGATATATCTCCTGTAAAATATTTTCCACCGCTAGCAATCATATGTAAGGCTTTCATAAACTCTTCTTTACTAGATCCTTTTAACAAGTAACCATCTGCTCCTGCGTTTATTGCGTTTAATACATACTCCTCAGAATCGTGCATGGAAAGCACTAAAGTTTTTATAGCTATATTATTTTTTTTTAATTCGGCGACCACTTCTATCCCATTCATTTCAGGCATTCGAATATCTACAATGAGGACATCAGGGCGTTTTAAAGCTACAATCTCTAAAGCTTCTTTCCCATTAGATGCTTCTGCTATAACATGTACACCTTCTTGATCTTCTAATAAAGATTTAATTCCATCACGAACCAAAATATGATCGTCCGCCAATATTACATTTATCATATACTTAAAAACATTCTATTTAATACGTAGCAAAATAACCAAAAAATAAGTAAAAACATCTAATTAAATTGGGATATTTAATGTAATTCGGGTACCTGTTTCTGGAGATGAATTTAAAAACAGCCTACCGTTAATATAATTAATTCTTTCATTCATAAACGTCATTCCCATACCTCCTACTCCAGTTTTAATATTTTTAGGACGATTGACATCAAATCCTTTACCATCATCATCAATCGTAATACTTAACATAGTGTCTGTATGAAAAATAGAAACTAAAATATATGTAGAATCGGCATATTTTATGGCATTATTAATTGCTTCTTGAGTGATGCGATAGATATTAATTTCTACTAAAGAATCTAAACGTTTATTAAAATTTTTACGGTTATAAATTTCTATAGTTTTACCTGTAAGTTTTGCAAGTTCTTGTGTAAGTTTTGCGAGTGCTGGCACAATACCATAATCGCTCAATTCTGGAGGTGTTAAATTAAAAGTAGCTGCACGAACACCTTGAATAATATCGGCGGTTAAATTTTTGAGCAATTCTATTTTGGTAGTCGCCTTTTCTAAATCATTTAGATTTACGCTTTCTAAATTATATTTTAAACCCGTTAACATTTGGCCAATCCCATCGTGTATATCTTTGGCAATTCGATTTTGTTCTTGCTCCTGGTTTTCTATAATTTTACTAGAAATAATTTTCTGTTGATTCATCTTCTCTTCGTAACTCAATTTTGTTAACGATTCGACTTCTAATTGCGCTTCTTTTTTTTCAGTAATATCTGAAGCGATAATTAGAATTTCAGATTTTTCAATTTTAGAATAAATTGGAATGATATACATTTCTAACCAAAGCAATTCTCCCGTGGTTTTAGTTGCTTTAATTTCGCCTTGCCATCCCGATTTATAATAGGTTTTTAAAATGTGATCAATATACTGTTGTCCTTTTTTTTCGGTAGTAATTAACTCAGAAAAATTTATATTAATATTAAACTTAGAGTGTTCAAAAAGTTTAGAAAATTTTTCTCCTATATGTAAAATTGCGCCTTCTGGTGTTACTCTTGCAAACAACAAGGCTTTATCCATAGCTTGATTTAGTACTCGGAGTTCTTTAACAGATTTTTCATTTTCTTCTCTTAACTCATCGGCTTCATAAGCTGCTTTAATAGCTTTTTGTTCAGAATGCAATAACCTTGTAATGGTCTCTTTAACCATTTTAGCAGTAGGTTTGAAAATGAATAAAAATTCAAGAAATAATAATAATAGTGTAAATACCATTAAAAACAACTCCCAATTGCGTAATAGATTTACCTTTTCATTAGCTTCTACATCATATTGATTAACAATCGTATCCATAATTGTTAAAAATTGATATTCGTTAGCAGTAACTTGTTTTACATCAGGTTCAAGAAAAGCTTGATCTATTGTGGGATTTTGTTCTATTTTTGAAATAATGCTCTGAGACGCTTGATACATAGCCAAAAACTTGACCTCCAATCGGGAAAACATTTCAATAATTTTATCGCTGTTTGTACCAGAGACTTTTAAGCTATCACTGCCCTGTTGTAAAGCTATATGCGCCGTTTTCCATCGCTTAATGGTTTTATTTAAAGTGTCTTTTAGTAATAAACGTTTAGAAATATCTGTAGTATTAGCTATTAATAGCACTTCTTTGCTTAATTTCTGACTAAGCATACGTTGACGACCGGCAACATTAATAACAGTAGAGTCGTCCTGCTGATCTTGCAAAAAATTGCGTACAATAAGCTGACTTATAAAAACGGAGCATGCAATTGCTCCTAATGCAATAATATATAAACGACGTAGCCTATTAAATGTACTATTATCTAACGTACTACTTAAGTCATTCATTCAATACTTGTATTTAAGCTAATGCTTCTTTTATAAGATTTAAAATAGATTCTGAAAATGGTATAGTCATTGCTTTTTTATGTCCTGCATCAGACATTTTTCGCCAAGTTTTTTGAACTATATCTATCAACCTATCGATTTCATGTTTTTTTGCAAAATCTTCAAAATAATACTGAAGAAACACTAAACAAACCACATCTTCTAAAGTCTGCGAATCTGGATCTTTTTTAAGTGCTTTTTTACTAATAATAAATTTAACGCGTGCTATAAAATCGTCATCATAACCAACCGATTCTAAAATCTCTGCAGTTAAACTGGCGTGCATTTTTTTAAGATCGTTGCGCCAATTCATGTATCCCGCTTTAGTCATAGGATATGCCTTTCTAGGAATCTCCCAACGACAAATATGTTGAGCTCGAACAGCTATTTGTAAAGCTTCGGAAGCTGTAGGCATATAATCTAACAAACAAGCTGTCATACGCTGAGAGTACAACAATTCTTTAGGGACAGATTTACCATTATCAATTTCACGATTTAAGTCTTGAGCATTTTTTTCATCAATTAATGCTATAGCCTGTTCAAATTTTGTACTCACGGTTAATTATGTTTTGGATATCTATCAAATCTATTCAGAAAATCCGATATACACAACGTTGTTTTCTATTTTTACAGGATAAATTGCAATAGGGTCTAGATCGCCATTTAGGTTTTCGCCGGTTTCTAATGAAAAAGTTTTTTTATGTAATGGACACGCAATCTTTGGTATGCCTTTATAATCTCCTAACATTCCTCTAGACAATACCATTTCTTTTTTTTCTGGTGATAAATTTTGACAGGCATACCATGTATTAAGTCTTGAAAAATTAAATACTGCTATTTGTAAATCTTTATATTTTACACAAGCGCCACCATCTTTTGGAAAAGCTTCTACAGGAGCTGCTTTAAACCAAATTTTAACGTCACTTTCTTTAACTGTTTTATATTTTGATGCTAATTGTTCCATACTTTTTATTTTAAAACCATGATTTTATTAAAAATTATATGACTGCTGCTTTCGTTTCTTTTTCCCAATGTTTCGGCATTTTTTGCTCTCTAAGCGGTACAAAAACTAAGTTATCATCGCGATCTTCTGAATTTACAAAATGACTGAAACGTTTTTTCATATCTTCATTTTCTATAGCTTGCTTCCACTCACATTCGTAAGCATCTACTAGAAATTGCATATCTTTTTCTAACTCTTCAGCTATATTTAAACTGTCGTCAATCACTATTTTTTTTAGTTGCTCAATACCGCCTTCTAACTTATCTAACCATGCTGCTGTACGCATTAACGGTGCAGCAGTTTGTATATAGTACATTAAATAGCGATCTATGTATTTAATAACTGTTTCGTTATCTATTTTTTCTGCAAGTAATTCGGCATGTCTAGGTGTAGCGCCACCGTTTCCGCCAACATATAAGTTCCAGCCACCTTCTACTGCTATAACTCCGAAGTCTTTTCCTCTAGCCTCTGCACATTCTCGAATACATCCAGACACACCGCCTTTAATTTTATGAGGAGAACGCAACCCTTTGTATCTATTTTCTAAAGCAATTGCAAAAGAGACACTTTCATCTAAACCATAACGACACCAGGTAGACCCCACACAACTTTTTACCGTTCGTAACGATTTACCATAGGCATGTCCGCTTTCAAAACCAGCATCAATTAATTCTTTCCAAATGGCAGGTAAGTCGTTTAGTTGCGCTCCGAAGAAATCTATACGAGCACCTCCCGTAATTTTGGTATATAAATTATATTTAGCACCTATTTGCCCTAAGACAATTAATCCTTCAGGCGTAATTTCTCCTCCGGCAATTCTTGGCACTACAGAATACGTTCCGTTACGCTGAATGTTGGCTAAGAATTTATCGTTGGTATCTTGAGTAACATCTTCTTTATTTGGTGTAACATTATATAAACTTGCAAAAATTGAAGATACCACAGGCTTACAAGTTTCGCAACCATGCCCCGTACCACAAGCATCTAAAACCTCGTTAAAGCTTGTTAGTTTTTTTACTTTTATAATACCATATAATTCTTGGCGGCTGTAATCAAAATGCTCACAAATTACATTTTTAACGGTTTTACCTAAAGATTTAAGGGTTTCGTTTACTAAATCGGTAACCATAGGTTTACATCCACCGCAGCTTGTACTCGCTTTTGTTGCTGAGATTACTCCTGCTAAATCTTGACAAGAACCATCTTTAATCGCACCACAAATCTGACCTTTACTCACATTCTCGCAAGAACATATTTGAGCCTCATCTGGCAAATCTAATGCACTACCAAAAGCCCCGCCTTCAGTAGCTGGTAAAATAAGTTGCGCCGCATCTTCGGGAATGGCCATACCGTTTAAATACACTTGATGCAACATATTATAATCTGAAGCATCGCCAACCAAGATTCCTCCCAATAAGCTTTTACCATCTAAACTTACGTTAATACGCTTATATAAATGCTGTGTTTTGTTTTCGAAAATAACCGAATGCCCTTTAGAAGCTGGCATAAAAGGCTCTCCAAAACTAGCCACATCTACACCAATTAATTTTAGTTTGGTAGACATATCTATTTCGTCAGGCATTAAGACTTCTACTTGCCCCAAAATTTGACTCGCCGCAATTTCGGCCATATCGTAACCAGGAGCGACTAATCCATAAATCATTTGGTTATATAAGGCCACTTCTCCTATTGCAAAAATATTAGGATCTGACGTTTGCATTTTATTATCTACTACAATTCCGCCACGAACTCCCATTTCTAAATCACAAGTTTTTCCAAGTTCGTCACGCGGACGTATACCTGCAGAAATGATTAACATTTCTACATCCAGTTTATCATCTTCACCAAACTCCAATCCGGTGATATAGCCTTCGTCTCCAAGAATTTGATTTGTAGCTTTACTTAAATGAATATTCAATCCAATTGATTCCAATTTCAATTGTAACACTTGACTACTTCTAGAATCTAATTGTCTTGGCATAAGTTTAGGAGCAAATTCTACAATATGAGGTTCCAAACCCATGTCCATTACTGCTTTACCGGCCTCTAAACCTAACAATCCGCCACCAAGAACAGCAGCTTTAGCATTAGGTTTTTTAGCCTTTAACTTAGCTGCATAGGCAAGCATACCTTCTAAATCTTCAATGGTTCTATAAACAAAAACCCCTTCTTTTTCTACACCTTTAATAGGCGGTACAAATGCAGAAGACCCCGTTGCCAATACTAAGTAATCATAACTGTATGCTTCATCATTAACGCTGGTTACTGTTTTTTTATCTCTATGAATATCTGTAATACGAACATCTGTAATTAACTCTATATTATGTTCTTCGTACCAAGACCTAGGCGCCATTTCTAAGGCTTTAGCATCTTGGCTCTCGAAAAATTCACTTAAATGAACACGATCGTATGCAGGTCTTGGCTCTTCGCCAAAAACAGTTATTTTATAAGCCTCACTTCCTTCTTTGGCTACAAATTTTTCACAAAACTTATACCCAACCATGCCGTTTCCTACAACTATTACTTTTTTCATATACGTAGTTATTATTCGATTACTTAATTCAAAAGTAAGTATTAATACTTAATTATTTAAGTAAAAAACTAGTAAATATGAAATTAATACGTATTATTATGAAAATAAAAATTAAAACACTATAAAATTATTGATAATTAAATTCTAACGAATATTTTAAGCATAGTACATTCACTATAAGCATTATATCCATTTTTTTAATCAGTGGTTTTGTTGATTAACGTAAAAAAAATTAAAACTTCGTATTAAAATAGCTTCGGAATTATTTACGCAAACTTTCTTAGACTTAAAACAGTACTAATTACAAATAAAAAAGCCTTCTAAACGTAAGTTTAGAAGGCTTTATAATCATGGAGTACTTAATTTACTTATGCAGTAATATCGTCTCCTTCTTTTAATTTTCTTTTCTTTTCAGAATTAGCTAACGTATCGAACATGATAGGTGTAGCAATAAATAATGATGAATATGTACCTACTACAACTCCAACAATTAATGCAAACATAAACCCACGTATGGAATCGCCACCAAAAGCAAAGATTGCTAATAATACAACTAAAGTTGTAAGTGACGTATTTAATGTTCTACTAAGCGTACTGCTTAACGATACATTTACCACTTTATTTAAGCCCCATCCTGTATGTTCATGGAAATACTCACGAATTCTATCAAATACAACCACGGTGTCGTTTAAAGAGTAACCAATTACAGTTAAGATTGCTGCAATAAATGCTTGATCTATTTCCATATTAAAAGGCATAAACTTATATGTTAAAGAGAAAACTCCTAATACAATAATAACATCATGGAACACAGCAGATACTGCACCTAATGAATATTGCCACTTTTTAAAACGGAATAAGATATATAAGAATACCACAATTAAAGACCCTAATACCGCCCAGAATGATTCTTTTTTAATATCATCTGCAATGGTTGGACTTACTTTATAAGATTTCATTAAACCAACAGTTTTGTGTTGGTTATCACTAATAAAGTCTGCGTAAGAAATTCCTGTTAAGTGTGATTCTAAAGCGGTGTATAAATCTTTTCTGATTTGCTCATCAACTTCAGCACTTGTTTCGTTTACTTTATATTTAGTCGTAATTTTTACTTGATTAGAGCTACCAAATGTTTTAGCATCAGCACTTCCAAAAGCATCGTTTAATGCAGGTAACAATTCTGAAGGTGTAATAGATTCATTAAAACGCACTTGGTAATTTCTACCTCCAACAAAATCTACACCTTGGTCTAATCCATTTGTAAATAAAGATCCTAAACTAACAACAATTAAAGTTCCTGAAATAATGTAAGCTATTTTACGTTTTTTCAAGAATTCGATATTAATATTTCTGAATAGTTTTTTAGTAATCGCTGTTGAAAAATCTAAATTTCCACCACGGTTAATGTACCAGTCAATTATTAATCTAGTTATAAAAATTGCCGTAAATAAAGACGTTACAATACCAATTAATAAAGTCGTAGCAAAACCTTTAATAGGTCCTGTACCAAAAACAAATAAAATTAAAGCTGTTAAACCTGTTGTAATGTTAGCATCTAAAATAGACGATAATGCATTACTAAATCCGTCTTGTATAGCTTCTCTTTGTCCTTTACCATTAGAGATTTCTTCTCGAATACGTTCAAAAATCAATACGTTCGCATCTACAGACATCCCTATAGTTAAAACAATACCGGCAATACCAGGCAATGTTAATACCGCTCCTAATCCTGATAGTACACCAAATATTAATAAAATATTTAAAGCCATTGCAATATCTGCAAATCCACCTGCTTTACCATAGTAAAACAACATCCATACTAATACTAATACCAAAGCAATAACAAAAGAAATTTCTCCGCTATCGATAGCTTCTTGACCTAAAGATGGTCCTACTACTTCACTTTGAATAATATCTGCTGAAGCTGGTAATTTTCCTGCACGTAAAACATTTGCTAAATCGACTGCTTCATTTAAAGTAAAGTTTCCTGAAATTTCTGAATTCCCACCTGAAATAGCACCTGTTGTAACTCCTGGTGCAGAGTATACAATATTATCTAAAACAATAGCAATTTGACTTTGTTGCGCATAAGCTTTACCAGTCATTTCTTCCCATACTTTAGCTCCTTTTGCATTCATTTGCATAGAAACAGCAGGTTTTCCTAATTGATCGTATTGTTGTGTTGCATTTGTTACTACAGCACCACTCATTGGAGGAACATTTTCTCTATTTCCGATTAAAGCATAAAGACCAACAGCTGTACTGTTTTGTTCTGGCATTCCAAAAGCAAATTTAACGTAACGTTGCTCTGCAGGAAGTAATGCTCTAATGTCTGGTCTGTTTAAGTAATCTAAAACAGTTTGTTTATCTTTAACATCAAACTGAGCTACGATTGGACCACCTTGGTATCCTTGACCAACAATTAAATCTAATAACGGGTTTTCATCTACTTTTGTAGAATCTGTAACTGCTTCCCCTAATAAATCATCAATTTGTGAATCTGTTTCAGATGTTTCTGTTGTAGCTTCTTCAGTAGTTTCAGTTTTAGACGCTAATTCTTCTTTTAGTACATTGTTTGCCTGAATAATAAAAGGAATAAATGTTTCTCCTTTATACACATCCCAAAATTCTAATTGCGCAGTACTTTGTAATAATTTTTTTGCACGCTCTACATCTTTAACACCTGGAAGTTCTACTAATATACGTCCAGACTCCCCTAAACGTTGAATGTTTGGAGAAGTTACACCAAATTCATCAATACGCTTACGTAATACTTCAAATGCTGAAGTGATAGATTCGTCTATTTTCTTACTGATTATAGGCTTCACTTGATCATCAGTCATATCAAACGTGATTTCTTCACTTAATGCTCTGTTTGCAAAAATATCTGGAGAAGCTAATTTTGTATCTCCTTTAATTTTATCAAAAGCAATATAGAAATCTTCTAAATAAGTATTCTGACTGTTTTTTTGAAGTTCTGAAGCATCATCTAACGCTTTGTTAAACGCTGGATCGCTTGTATGGTTTGCTAATCCTTTTAAGATATCTTTTACAGATACTTGAAGGATAACGTTAATCCCTCCTTTAAGGTCAAGTCCAAGATTCATAGCCTTGTCTTTCACTTCGCTATAAGTGTAATCTGCAATTCCTAAGTCGAATACTTTTTCGGTTGACAATGAATCTAAATACTGAGCCTCTTTTACTGAGTCTCCGTTTGCGTACGCTTTAGCAGCGTCGTCTATACTGTTTGCTTTAAATGTAAACGATAATTGGTAAATACTTACCAAACCGAATAAGACTGCAAACAACTTTACTAATCCTTTATTCTGCATTATTTAATTATTTATTAATCAATATTTTGACCTTCTAACAATTCTTATTTGACTGTTAGATATGTAATGTTTTGTTTTTGTTAAAGTAAAATTTAGCTTTTAAGCAGATATGCTTTGCTAGAATACATACTAGTAAATATAGCATGTTCAAAATTTGGAGATAAATACGTCTATAAGTAAGAGAGACGTATGTTTAAGCATAGTATTTTTAAACAACTCCTTAAACTCGAGGCCCTGCCCTAACTTCAGGTATTTTTTTAGAATTATTATCTATTGCTAACGCTACATCTTTATGAATTTTATAAGCAACCTTAATGGAAGGTAAGGCTATAAGATGAGCCGTATTATTTACGCAAGTATGAGAATTGGTGTTATTAAAATGATGACTGCTCGCTTTAAGCTCTACTGCTATTTTACCAGCATGACTAAATGCAAAATCAGATCCGTTATGAATCTCAAATACATCAAAATTGTAGGTTACAGCCTGTTCATCATTGGTAGGTAAAGAGTCCTGTTTAGAATTATCAAACTCAAAAGCCTCATCGTCTGACAGGATTTCTTTGATACGATCTACATCAGAATCAGAATAGTAAGTAATCTTTAAAACCCCTTCTAAGGTTTCACTCACTTGAATGTTTTCTGCACCAATATTTTTTAATTGCTGCTTAACAATTGAAATGGCATAATCGGATTTATCTTGCACAGCAGCATCACCAGAATACTGCAACACAATTTCCTGGTTAGGCACTACATTTTGCTGCTGACTAACAACACCAAAAAACAGAGCAACACTTACTATTAAAGTACTAAAGTACCATTTCAAATTCATGCGCCAAATATATAAAAAAATTAAGATTAGTTTCTATCGTTATTAGTTTATTATCAACAGGGTTTTAAATCATTTTCTGTACAATAAAATAACTAGGAAACCATTTTGAATTCATTTATAAAAGCTACATTATTTTACCGGAATTGATAATAAAGGAATATTTAAACCCGAAGCCATAACTCGTGTTTTACTTTTATGAATTAAAGATTCCCAAAATCCATATTCACGAGGTATCATTACTAATAAGTCAGAATGAAATGTTTTTATTTCTTTTTCAATTTCTTCAATAACAGCATCAGATTTAACATTTTTATAAACATAGTCTACTTTCGCTAATTGCTTATCAATATTTCCGAGTGTAGATGTATTAAATTTTAATTCGTCTATCATTTTATCTACATAAAACACAGTGACTTCAGATTTCAATTTTGTTGAAATTTGGCGCAGTTTCGCTAAGGTTTTTAGAGGTACATCTTCCATTAAATCGCACGCAAAAAGAATTTTCTTCATCCCTTTAAATTTTGCATGAATTGGAATGGCCAACACGGGAAATTTTTTCATACTTATTAAAGTTGTGGTGGGATTTCCTATTAGGTTTTGCTCTAAAGATTTTGGAGACATACCTATAACTAACAATGACGCTTCGTTAGCATACATAACATCTTCGATATTAAACTCTAATTGTGCAAATCTACAATCGTAATCTACCTCTATACCAAATTCTTTATTTAAACTTTTTGCTGTAATTTCTAACCGATCCACATTATTTTGCATCAAGTTATTAATAGATGTAGCAGATAGCAAAGTGTTAGATGCGTGTAGCGGAATTTGAAAGGCATTAAAAAGAATAAGTTTAACATTAAAATGCTTAGCTAATGCTGCTGCATACAATTCTGCATTGTCAGATAATTTGGAGAAATTTGTAGCTACAATTATTGGTCCCATAACGTATATAGATTATACTACTAATTTACGGAATATCTCATTTTTCACCAATGTTACAACGCTATTATTACTGTTAAATTTACAAGACTAAATACGCATTATACTCTATATTTGGAAATTGCAAACACTACAAAATAAGACAAAAAAACGACTGCCCTCTCAGACAGTCGTTTTTAATAAGAATATTTAAAAAACAATTAGAATTCTAATAATCCGTTTGTTTTACTTACACCTTCTGCACTTGCAGCTAAATGTGATTTTTCTTCGTCATTAAGAGAAATATCTACTATTTTTTCGATACCATCTTTACCTAAAACAACTGGTACACCCAAACAAATATCTGATAAACCATATTCACCATCTAATAATGCTGAACATGGGAATATTTTTTTAGTATCGCAAGCAATTGCTTGTACCATTCCTGATACAGCTGCACCTGGTGCATACCAAGCAGAAGTACCCAATAATTTAGTTAATGTAGCTCCACCAACTTTAGTATCTTCTTTGACTTGATTTAAACGTTCTTCAGATAAAAATTCTGAAACTGGCACACTATTTCTAGTAGCTAAACGTGTTAATGGGAACATACCTGTATCGCTATGTCCACCAATTACCATACCATCTACATCACTAATAGGCGCACCTAAAGCTTCTGCTAATCTATATTTAAAACGCGCAGAATCTAATGCTCCACCCATTCCGATAATTCTATTTTTTGGTAAACCTGTAGCTTTATGAGCTAAATACGTCATGGTATCCATAGGGTTACTTACAACAATAAGAATCATGTTAGGAGAATGCTCTAATAAACTTGTTGATACATTTTTTACAATACCTGCATTAATACCAATAAGTTCTTCTCTTGTCATTCCTGGTTTTCTAGGAATACCACTTGTAATAACGCAAACATCACTACCAGCTGTTTTGCTATAGTCATTAGTTACACCTGTTATTTTTGTGTCGAACCCATTTAAAGATGCTGTTTGCATTAAATCCATAGCTTTACCTTCTGCAAAACCTTCTTTAATGTCTAACAATACAACTTCTGAAGCAAAGTTTTTAATAGCAATATATTCTGCACAACTTGCACCTACTGCTCCTGCTCCAACTACTGTTACTTTCATTTTATTTTTATTTTAAGATTCAAAAATATTTTATTCTTTGCTAATTTAACACATTTAATATAATTAACCCTTTAAGCACCTCTTAATTATAATTATATTACAATAATGAGCGGTAATTTATCAAATTAACATAAATATAAGTTACCCTATTTTAAACGGGTTAAATTTTAAAAATAGTTAAAAAAAACACCTTAAATTAAGCTTAAGGTGTTATAATAATTACGCATCAATATTAGCGTATACTGCATTTTTCTCGATAAAATCACGACGTGGTGGCACTTCATCTCCCATTAACATAGAGAAAATACGATCAGCTTCGCCGCCATTATCAATATTTACTTGTCTTAGTGTTCTGTAAGCAGGATTCATTGTAGTATCCCAAAGTTGTTCTGCATTCATTTCTCCAAGACCTTTGTAACGCTGAATATTTGCCGAACCTCCAAACTGCTCAACTAAACCATCACGTTCAGAGTCACTCCAAGCATATTCTTTCTTTGCTCCTTTTTTAACTAAATACAATGGTGGAGTAGCAATATAAATATGTCCGTTTTCTATAAGTTCTTTCATATATCTAAAGAAGAACGTTAAGATTAAAGTAGCAATGTGACTACCATCAATATCGGCATCACACATAATAACCACCTTATGGTAACGTAGTTTAGATAAATTAAGCGCTTTACTATCTTCTTCAGTACCAATAGTAACACCTAAGGCCGTAAAGATATTCTTGATCTCTTCGTTTTCAAAAACCTTATGTTGCATGGCTTTTTCAACGTTAAGAATTTTACCACGTAATGGTAATATTGCTTGAAACGCACGATCACGACCTTGTTTAGCCGTTCCACCTGCCGAATCTCCCTCTACAAGAAACACCTCACATTTAGAAGGATCCTGTTCTGAACAGTCACTTAATTTTCCTGGCAAACCACCAATACTCATTACAGTTTTACGTTGCACCATTTCACGTGCTTTTTGTGCAGCATGACGTGCTTGAGCGGCTAGAATAACTTTCTGAACAATTGTCTTTGCATCTTCTGGGTGCTCTTCTAAATAATCGGTTAACATTTCGGAAACCGCCTGACTTACTGAAGCCGAAACTTCTCTGTTTCCTAATTTTGTTTTTGTTTGACCTTCAAATTGTGGCTCCTGAACTTTAACAGAAATAATTGCTGTTAACCCTTCACGGAAATCGTCTCCAGAAATTTCAAACTTTAGCTTTTCTGTTAAACCAGAACTATCTGCATATTTTTTTAAGGTATGCGTTAATCCACGTCTAAAACCAGAAAGGTGTGTACCTCCTTCGTGCGTATTAATATTGTTTACATACGAGTGTAAGTTTTCGGCATACGATGTATTATAAATCATTGCAACCTCAACAGGAATATCATTTTTTTCTCCTTCAAAAGCAATAACTTCTGTAATAAGGGGCTCACGGTTTCCGTCTAAAAACTTAACAAATTCTTTTAAACCTTCATCAGAGTAAAACGTTTCAACATCATGTTCTCCCGCTTCATTTTTTACTCTTTTATCAATTAAAGTAATAGTAATTCCTTTATTAAGGTAGGCTAATTCACGTAATCTGCTAGCTAGCGTATCATAACTATACTCTAATGTTTGTTTAAATATGGTTGGATCTGGTTTAAAAGTGACTACCGTTCCTCTTAAGTCCGTTTCTCCAATTGCTTTTACTGGATACAGTGATTTACCACGTTCGTATTCTTGTTCCCAGATGGTACCATCTCTGTACACGGTTGCTTTTAAATGCTCAGAAAGCGCGTTAACACAACTTACACCTACCCCATGTAAACCTCCAGAAACTTTATAAGAATCTTTATCGAATTTACCTCCGGCTCCAATTTTAGTCATTACTACTTCTAGAGCAGATATACCTTCTTTTTTATGTAAATCTACAGGAATACCACGTCCATTATCTTCTGTAGTAATTGAGTTATCTTCGTTTATAATAACTTTAATGGTATCACAATGTCCTGCTAAGGCTTCATCAATAGAGTTATCTACAACTTCATATACTAAGTGGTGAAGACCTCTTACTCCAACATCTCCAATATACATGGATGGACGCATTCTAACATGTTCCATTCCCTCTAAAGCCTGTATACTATCGGCCGAGTAATTGTGTTTTTTAGCTTCTTCGCTCATAAAATATTAAATGTTATACTTTTTAATTTATAATCATAAAAAAAATGATGCATCCGCACCATTTAGAATACTAACAAATATACAAATTTAAAGGCACTTTAAAAACAATTTAACGCAGGAAGGCTTAAAATTATCAACATTTGTTAATTACACAAAACACTCTAAAAACGCCTAAAAATAGCTTTAAATTGAATTTAGCCACTTTTTAACATCGTGTTAAAATCAAAAAAACCTCAAAATCTCTAATAACAGAGATTTCGAGGTTTTATAAACACTAAATTTATTATAAAAATGCGAAATTAAGATTTTATTTGTAAGCTTCTGTATGCACATTTGCTACAGCACGTCCGCTTGGATCGTTCATGTTTTTAAACGCTTCATCCCATTCAAGTGCTATTTTAGTACTACAAGCTACGCTTGCCTCTTGTGGCACACATAATGCTGCTGCATCGCTAGGGAAATGCTCTGCGAAAATAGAACGGTAATAGAACTCTTCCTTAGTTGTTGGTGTTTGTAGCGGGAATTTATATTTAGCATTTGCTAATTGCTCGTCTGTAACTTCTGTAGCCACAACTTCTTTTAAAGTATCTATCCAGCTATAGCCAACACCATCACTAAATTGTTCTTTTTGCCTCCACGCTACACTTTCTGGAATCATATCTTCAAATGCTTTACGAACCACCCATTTTTCCATACGCTCGCCGTTAATCATTTTATCTTGCGGATTGATACGCATAGCAACATCCATAAATTCTTTATCTAAGAATGGTACACGCCCTTCAATACCCCAAGCTGCTAAACTTTTATTAGCACGTAAACAATCATACATATGCAGTTTACTTAATTTACGTACAGTTTCTTCATGAAACTCTTGTGCGTTTGGCGCTTTATGGAAGTATAAATACCCTCCAAATAATTCGTCTGCACCTTCACCAGATAATACCATTTTAATTCCCATAGACTTAATAACACGAGCCATTAAGTACATAGGCGTGCTAGCACGAATTGTAGTTACATCGTAAGTTTCTAGGTTATATACGACATCGCGAATAGCATCTAAACCTTCTTGAATGGTAAATTTAATTTCGTGGTGAATGGTTTTAATATGATCTGCAACTTTTCTAGCAGCGGCTAAATCTGGAGACCCTTCTAAACCTACAGAAAAACTGTGTAATTGTGGATACCACGCATCAGACTCATCGTCACTTTCAATACGTTTTTGTGCATATTTTTTTGCAATTGCAGAAGTAACTGAAGAATCTAATCCTCCAGAAAGCAATACTCCGTAAGGCACATCAGACATTAATTGTCTGTGCACTGCAGCTTCTAAAGCGTCTTTTATCGCTTTAATACTGGTTTCATTTTCCTTAACAGCATCGTATTCAGTCCAATCTCTCTTATACCATTTTACTAATTCTCCGTCTTTGCTAGATAAATAGTGCCCTGGAGGAAACAATTCAATTTTAGTACATTGTCCTTCTAAAGCTTTTAATTCTGAAGCAACATAAAATGTTCCATTTTGATCCCATCCTATATATAAAGGAATAATTCCCATATGGTCACGCGCCACAAAATATTCATCTTTTTCTACATCATATATAGCAAAACCAAAGATTCCATTCATTTCATCAACAAAATCTACACCTTTTTCTTTGTATAACGCTAGAATCACTTCACAATCTGATTCGGTCTGAAAGTTGTATTTCCCTACAAATTGTTTACGAAGTTCGCGGTGATTGTAAATTTCTCCGTTTGCTGCTAAAACTAAAGTTCCATCTGGGCTAAATAAAGGTTGTTTCCCTGAAGCTGGATCTACAATAGCTAAACGTTCGTGAGACAAAATGGCTTTATCATTACTAAAAATCCCACTCCAGTCTGGTCCACGGTGACGGATTTTTTTTGACATTTCTAAAATCTGAGGTCTTAATTCATCCGATTTTTGTTTTAAATCGAATGCACATACAATTCCACACATAATTTATATATTTTAAATTCTCTTTTATTTTAATTCTTAAGCAAATATGCATTTAACATTCACATTATAAAACAACAAGCCTAATATTAATTACAAATTAAAACAAAATAACATTAATTTAAGCAAATTTAAAACCAAACAACAAAAACATGCTTTCAAAATTTATATTTTGTAAAGTTTAGCAAAAATTAGCGACCTTTACCTAAGACTTAATATTCAATAACAAAAAACACTATGATGAAATTATTTAAAGCCTCGGTATTCTGTTTATTAGTAGCTTTTAGTATGACTACTGAAATGCACGCACAAAAATTTAACGGATTAGACAAAAGCCCAATGGATGCCGCGGCATTTCCCGCAAACCACAAAGACTCTAATAAAAAAATCAAGGTCGTTTACAGCAGACCACAACTAAACGGCCGTGAGTTATACGACTTAGTGCCTTTAGGAAAGGTTTGGAGACTAGGCGCTAATGAATCTGCTGAAATCACATTCTACGAAGACACCTATTTTGGAGATACTCTTGTGAAAGCAGGAACATATTCTTTATTTGCTATTAGAGGAGAAAAAATGTGGACAATGATTTTAAATAAAGACCTTAATGCTTGGGGGGCTTATTCTTACAACCCAAACCAAGATGTTGCCCGTTACAATGCTATTGCATCTATAGATGCCGAGTCTATTGAAGCATTTTCAATAACTTTTAGTGATGAAAAAACCATGTATTTAGGATGGGGAACAACTCGAGTTTCTGTACCTTTCAAGTAATTTTTAAAGGCTTATAAAACTATAAAGTGGTTTTTCTAAATAATATAGACAAACCGCTTTTTATGTTTTATTTTATATTCTTTTCTTCTCTGTATATACACTAAGGTATATTAAGATATTTATGAGTTTGTAAAGATACTTTCCATTTTGGGTTAGCCATTACATACTCTACAATTTGAGGAATCATTTTATCACGTTTACTCCATTCAGGTTGCATGTATAAAATACAGTCTTTATTTACTAATGCAGCTTGTTCTTCAGCAAATTTAAAATCGTCTTTATTAAAAATAATTACTTTTAATTCGTGCGCTTTAGCCGATACTTCTGGTGTTGGTAATTTCATTTTTTTAGGCGATAAACAAATCCAATCCCAAACCCCAGTTAACGGATAAGCTCCTGAAGTTTCAATATGCACTTGCAAACCTTTAGCTTTTAATTGCGTTGTTAAAGGCGTCATATCCCAAGTTAAAGGTTCACCACCAGTAACCACGATAGTTTTACTATGTAGTGCTGCTTTTTCAACAATTTTAGAAGTCTCGGTTGGCGGATGCAATTCTGCATCCCAACTTTCTTTTACATCACACCAATGGCATCCTACATCGCACCCTCCTACTCTTATAAAATAAGCTGCGGTACCTTTGTAAAATCCTTCGCCTTGTATGGTATAAAACTCTTCCATTAAAGGCAACATTTCGCCTTTATTAACCAACTCTTGAATATCTTTCTTCATAACGTGCAAAGATAGTTCACACATTTATGTTAGCATATAAAATCTTAAAAAGATTTAAAGGCTATTCCTTTAAGATTACTATTTTTATAAAAAAATTAAGAATTATGACCACCAACGACGCTTTTTTGAAGGAAATAACTGAAGGAAATACATTTAAAGGAGATTATATTACTATGGGATCTGCCATATTAAATGAAAACCCCTTAAAAAATGCCTATGTAAATATACCTTTAAAAACGTTAAACAGACATGGTTTAATTGCCGGTGCTACAGGTACAGGTAAAACTAAAACTTTACAAGTCATGGCAGAACAACTTTCTGACCAAGGCATTCCTGTTTTATTAATGGATATTAAAGGGGATTTAAGCGGATTAGCTAAACCTGGTGTAAGCAATAATTTTATTGAGACACGCCATGAAAAAATTGGACTTGAATACACTACTAAAGGTTTTCCTGTAGATGTCCTTACCCTTTCTCACCAAGACGGCGTTAGACTTCGCGCCACTGTTAGTGAATTTGGACCAATTTTACTCTCGAGAATCCTAGACCTAACAGACACCCAATCTGGTATTGTCTCTGTTATTTTTAAATATTGCGACGATAATAAATTACCATTACTTGATTTAAAAGATTTTAAAAAAATATTACAATATGCAACTCAAGAAGGTAAAGCAGAATTCCAAGAAGCCTACGGAAGAATCTCGACAGCATCCACCGGTGCTATTTTAAGAAAAGTTGTAGAACTAGAACAACAAGGTGCCGATTTATTTTTTGGAGAAACATCTTTTGATGTTCAGGATTTAACGCGAATTGATAGTGATGGTCGCGGATACATTAATATTCTTAGACTTACAGATATTCAAGACAAACCAAAATTGTTCTCAACCTTTATGTTAAGTTTATTAGCAGAAATTTACACTACTTTTCCAGAACAAGGGGATAGTGGCAGACCTGAATTAGTTATTTTTATTGATGAAGCGCATCTTATTTTTAGCGAAGCTTCTAAAGCACTACTAAACCAAATAGAAAGTATTGTTAAGTTAATACGTAGTAAAGGTGTTGGTTTATATTTTGTAACGCAAAATCCTACAGATGTTCCAGAAGCTGTATTGGGGCAATTAGGATTAAAAATACAGCACGCGTTACGTGCCTTCACAGCCAAAGACCGTAAAGCAATTAAATTAACCGCTCAAAACTATCCAGATTCTGCTTATTACGATACAGAAAGCGTACTTACTAATTTAGGAACAGGAGAAGCTTTAATTTCTGCTTTAGATGAAAAAGGAAGGCCAACTCCATTAGCAGCGACTATGATGCGCGCTCCAATGAGCCGTATGGACATCTTAACAGATACTGAATTATCTGAGCTAATTTCAGAATCTAAATTAGTAAAAAAATACAACCAAACCATTGACAGAGAAAGCGCTTACGAAATTTTAACCGACAAAATAAATCGTGCTGAAGCAGAGGCTGAAAAAGAAGCCGAGCGTGAAGAACAACGCTCAAAAAAAACAACATCCAGACGTAAAAGCACGGTCATGAACCCGATAGTAAAAGTGTTAACGAGCGCAACTTTTATTAGAAGTGTTTTTGGAATTTTAACTAAAGTGATGAAAAAATAACTATTTTCACAGACTCAAAAAAAATTACAAAAATCAGATTATCTTAACATGAAAAAAACCATATTAAGCATAGCTATCATTGCTATTACATGCTTTAGTTGTTCTACTAAAAACGACAATTTTTCAATTACAAAAACAAGTGTTGGTAACTTAACCTCAACGTCTCAAGTTAAAGATTTAGAGTCTATTTTTAAAACCGACTCTATAGTAAAGTTTGTGCCTGGTGGGGAGTTTACTACAAGTATTAACGAAATAGAAATCTTTGAAAAAGGAGGTTCAAAATTATTAACATTAACTCCAAAAACGTTAATGGACTCTACATCAGTAATCAAAACCGTTCAAATTTTTGATTCGCGTTTTAAAACTGAAAAAGGAATTTCTACACTTAGTACGTTTAAGGACATTCAAGATCATTACAAAATATCAAGCATCGATAATTTAATTAGATCTGTAGTAATATCTGTAAACGAAATAAACGCATCCTTTACTATTGATAAAGAACAATTACCTTCAAACTTAAGATTCGATATGAATTTAAATATTGAGGCTTCTCAAATTCCTGATTCAGCAAAAATAAAATACTTCTTCTTAAACTGGTAAACCTAAACGTCTATGAACTCACTTGTATCGAAACTCCTTATTATAATTGCTCGAAAAAAACTCGAGACAAGTGAGACGGAGCCTGCTAGTTTAAAAAAAGTAGTCCCTATGGTTAGGACCCTTCAAGTAGAACTTAGCCATGCCATAAAAGAATATATATTTATAGCGATTGGAGTAGTATCTGCTGGCTTTGGATTAAAAGGATTTTTACTACCAAACCGATTTATCGATGGAGGTGCAACAGGTATTTCTTTACTTCTAGAAAACTTAACAGGCTTGTCTTTAGGGTACTTACTTTTATTAGTTAACCTACCATTTATAATATTAGGCGCCAGAACCTTTAACCTTAAGTTTGCTTTAAAAAGTATAGCGGCTATTACATTTTTAGCCTTTGTAGTTCATAATGTAGACTACCCAACGATAACAGACGATAAATTACTAATTTCAGTTTTCGGAGGATTCTTTCTAGGGTTTGGTATTGGTATGTCTATGAGAGGTGGTGCTGTGATAGACGGTACAGAGGTTTTAGCGCTCTTTCTAGGACGAAAATTATCAATGACAGTTGGGGATATTTTATTATTAATAAACATAATTATTTTCTCTTTTGGCGCTTACATTCTTTCTATTGAAACTGCATTGTATGCCATATTAACTTACATGTCGGCAGCAAAAACAGTTGATTTTGTTGTAGATGGCGTTGAAGAATATGTAGGTGTAACCATAATTTCTGAAAAACATGAGGCCATCCGTATAATGGTTACTGAAGAGTTAAGACGTGCTTGCACCATTTACACCGGTAAAGGAGGCTACCATTTAGAAGGTGGTGCACGAGAGAAAGATATTATTTACACCATAGTAACACGTTTAGAACTTGCTAAAATGGAAACGGAAATTGATAAAATTGATAAAAATGCATTTATTATTATGGGAGTAGTAAAAGATATTAAAGGAGGAATGATTAAGAAAAAACCATTAAAATAAACGCGCATGAAAAAGTATACAGTTATAAAAAATCCATTTATAGTACCCACAACAGATGGTAAAATTATAAAAGAACATTTTGGTAATGCTACAACTGGAGATTCTAACATAAGCATAGCACATATGACAGCGCCTCCGGGATGGAAAGAACCTTTCCAAACCCCAGAATTTAATGAGTTTACTTTTATAATTAAAGGCAAAAAACAATTTATTATAGACAATGAAATTGTGGTTTTAAAAGCTGGAGAGTCTATTAAAATAGAAAAAAACACTCGAGTTCAATATTCAAATCCCTTTGAAAATCCTTGCGAGTACATCGCTATTTGCACACCTGCTTTTTCCCTAGATCAGGTAAATAGAGAAGCGGATTTATGAAAACTTTAATTGTAAAATCGGTTGGTAGCTACATTAACATTTTAAGTTATCTTTCTAAGCCATACGCAGCAAACAAGGCATTAAACCTCTTTATCAAACCAAGAAAAGGTCGTGTCTTAAAACATCAAATTGATTTTTTAGACACAGCTTTTAATGAAGAGCTTATTTACAACAACCAACCTATCATGACCTACCGTTGGTTAGGAACCAAAGACACCATTTTATTAGCTCATGGTTGGGAAAGCAACTCTTACAGATGGAGACCTCTTGTTACAGAGTTAATAAAAAAAGGACATACAGTAGTCGCTCTTGATGCTCCAGCCCATGGCAGATCTGGTAGCAAAACATTTAACGCTCTCTTGTACGCAGAATATATTAATGTAGTTGCAAAACGTTTTAAACCTAGCATAATTATTGCTCATTCAGTTGGAGGCATGGCAACTAGTGCATTTCTCAATAAATATCAACTTCCTGATTTAGATAAATTAATATTACTTGGCGCTCCTTCAGAATTTAAAGATATTATTAGCAGATATGTAAATATGTTGGGGTACAACAACCGCATAACACAGCAATTAGAACAGACTATTCTTAAACGTTTTGGAGTCGTTCCAAAAGCATTTTCCTCAGCTAAACTTATACGTACAGTAGACACTAAAGGTTTAATTATACATGATAAAGCAGATACTATTATTCCATATAATGATGCTTTACTTATTAACAAAGAGTATAAAAATAGCACATTGATTACAACTGAAGGTTTAGGTCACTCCTTAAATGATCCTTCTGTTAGAGAACATATATACAACTTTTTAGAAGCCTAAACTTATCGTATCTTTGCAACATGGAAACGGAATTAAAACGAATAAACAAATATTTAAGCGAAGCAGGTTACTGCTCTAGACGTGCTGCAGATAAACTTATAGATGCTGGACGTGTTACTATTAATGGTGTGGTTCCTGAAATGGGAACTAAAGTAGGAAGTAATGATATTGTAGCTGTAGATGGCAAGCCTATTGGCAATACCAAAGAAGAATTTGTTTATATCGCTTTTAACAAACCTGTTGGTATAGTTTGTACTACAGACACACGTGTTGAAAAAGATAATATTATTGAGTTTATTAATTATCCAAAACGTATTTTTCCTATCGGGCGATTAGATAAACCAAGCGAAGGTTTAATTTTACTTACCGACGATGGTGACATTGTAAATAAAATATTACGCGCTAGTAATAATCACGAAAAAGAATATATTGTTACAGTAGACAAACCCATTTCACAAACTTTTATTGAGCGTATGTCTAATGGTATCCCTATTTTAGATCAGGTTACTAAAAAGTGTAAAGTTGAAAAATTAGGAACTTACGAATTTAAAATTATACTTACCCAAGGTTTAAACAGGCAAATTCGTAGAATGTGTGAATATTTAACTTATGAAGTTCAAACTCTAAAGCGTGTTCGAATTATGAATATTAAGTTAGATATGCCAATAGGCGAATATCGTGAAATCACTAGAGAGGAAATGAAAGAACTACAACAATTAATAGGAGAATCTACTAAAACGTATTCTCCAGCACGACCATCTAGACGAAAAGCTTAACGGAATACTAGGTGTCACTATAAAGCTAATAAAAAAACAAAGCAGTAACAGTTAACACAAAAAAAATAAGCATAATTACGTATGTAATTATGCTTATTTAAATAAATAAAGATTATAACTTATTAAGCTCTTTTTCTGTGTCTCTCACAAGCTAACAATGTGTTTTTCAATAACATTGCAATAGTCATAGGTCCAACGCCTCCTGGAACAGGCGTAATAAAACTTGCTTTTTTACTTACATTAACAAAATCTACATCTCCCGTAATTCTGTATCCTTTTTCGGTAGAATCGTCTGCAACACGTGTAATTCCTACATCAATAATTACAACATCATCCTTAACCATTTCTGCTTTAAGGAAATTAGGAACTCCTAATGCAGAAATTATAATATCTGCTTGAGATGTAATTTGCGTAATGTTTTTAGTATGACTATGTGTTAATGTAACGGTGGAGTTTCCTGGAAAACCTTTTCTTCCCATTAAGATACTCATTGGGCGACCTACAATATGAGAACGACCAATAACTACAGTATGTTTACCACTAGTTTCTACCCCGTAACGCTCTAATAACTCCAATATACCAAAAGGTGTAGCTGGAATAAACGTAGTCATATCTAAAGCCATTTTTCCAAAATTTGCAGGATGAAAACCGTCTACATCTTTATCTGGATTAACAGCCAAAAGCACTTTTTGAGTGTCTATTTGGTCTGGTAATGGCAATTGCACAATATATCCGTCTATTTCTGGATTCTCATTAAGTTCATGAATTTTATCTAATAATTCTACCTCACTAGTTGTACTAGACATTTTAACTAAAGTAGACTCAAAACCAACTCGTTCGCAAGCTCTTACTTTGCTTCCTACATACGTTAAACTTGCACCATCGTTTCCAACAATAATAGCTGCTAAATGTGGTACTTTTTCACCTTTAGCTTTCATTTTTTTTACTTGCTCGGTGATTTCGTCTTTAATATCGTTACTAACCTTTTTTCCGTCTAAAATTGTCATGTAATAGGGTATATTATTTATTAATTAGATTTTAAATCTTAACGCATATTTTTCATGGCTTGCATCATACGTTTTCCGCCACCGCCTTGCATCATTTTCATCATTTTACTCATCTGATCAAATTGCTTTAACAATTGATTGACTTGCTGTACAGATGTTCCAGACCCTTTACCAATACGTTTTTTTCTACTAGCATTTATTACTGATGGATTGGTACGCTCTAAAGGCGTCATAGAATGAATAATAGCTTCAATATGTTTAAAAGCATCATCATCAATATCAATATCTTTCATCATTTTTCCTGCTCCAGGAATCATTCCAATAAGGTCTTTCATATTCCCCATTTTCTTGATTTGCTGAATTTGCTTTAAGAAATCATCAAAACCAAATTGATTTTTAGCAATCTTCTTTTGTAATTTTCTGGCTTCTTCTTCATCAAACTGCTCTTGCGCACGCTCTACAAGAGACACCACATCTCCCATACCTAAAATACGATCTGCCATACGAGATGGATAGAACACATCTATCGCTTCCATCTTCTCTCCTGTACCAATAAATTTAATTGGCTTATTTACTACAGATTTAATTGATATTGCTGCACCACCACGTGTATCACCATCTAATTTCGTTAAGATAACACCATCAAAATTTAAAACATCATTAAAGGCCTTTGCTGTATTAACAGCATCTTGACCTGTCATAGAGTCTACAACAAATAAGGTTTCTTGAGGTTGTATGGCTTTATGTATTTCTGAAATTTCAGTCATCATGGCTTCATCTACAGCTAAACGACCTGCGGTATCTATAATAACCACATTATGTCCGTTTGCTTTTGCATGAGCAATACCAGCTTCAGCAATGGCAACAGGGTTGCTATTTCCTTTATCACTAAAAACCTCCACATTAATTTGTTCTCCAACAACATGTAATTGATCTATAGCGGCTGGACGGTATACATCACAAGCAACTAATAAAGGTTTCTTTGTTTTTTTTGTTTTAAGATAGTTTGCTAATTTACCTGAAAATGTTGTCTTACCAGAACCTTGTAACCCTGACATTAAAATAACACTTGGTGTCCCAGATAAGTTAATCCCTTCGGCATCACCTCCCATTAATGCGGTTAATTCGTCTTTAACAATTTTAACCATTAATTGTCCAGGCTGTAATGTAGTTAATACATCTTGCCCTAATGCTTTATCTTTTACTCTATTTGTAAAATCTTTAGCAATTTTAAAGTTAACATCGGCATCTAATAAAGCACGACGTACTTCTTTTAAGGTTTCTGCAACATTAACTTCTGTTATACTTCCATGTCCCTTAAGAACGTGTAACGCTTTATCTAACTTCTCACTTAAATTATTAAACATAAACTTTCATCAAATTTTAAGAAACGCAAATTTAATGATTTGAAGTGTATTAAAGAAGTATTGACTCATAAAAATATCTCTCTAATTTATGGTATTTACCTTAGTGACCTTTAGTTTTTACTTATCTATAAAGTATTTTATCAAAATTGTATTTTACTAATTATTTAGCTTTTTTAATAAGAATATCACAATTATTTAAACACAATTTATTGTTCATAATAATAAATTTAATTAAATTTGGTTAACCAATCTGGTAACCCAGATAAAAACTACTAAATCATGACAAACAACTACTCATTACTTCGGTCCATAAATTATGGACTTAACAAACAGCACCTTCTATTTTTAATGCTATCATTATTTGCTTTTTGTGTTTCTGCACAAACTTATATTGAAGATCTAGATGAACTTGAAGATCTATTAGACAATGTAACTGCAGGAGATGTATTTATTATTAAAAACGGAACGTATAACGATTTCGAGTTAAGTATCTCTGAAAAACATGGAAATTCTGGATCGCCTATTGTAATACAAGCGGAGACTGTTGGAGGCGTAACTTTAACAGGTGAATCGCACTTTGTTTTTAAAAAATCGTCTTACATTACTTTACAAGGATTTATCTTTGATTGTGAAGGTGATAACTCACTAGTAAAATTGGAAGGTTCTAACAACATACGCATTACACGAAATGTATTTGAACTAAAAACAGAAGAGTCTATTAAATGGGTATACATAGGCGGCATATGGGACGACCACACCTTTCAATACACCAGTCACAACAACAGAATAGACCATAACACCTTCCAGAACAAAACTACGCCTGGACACTACATAACTATTGACGGCACTAATGATGGCGACTCAGATTTCCGACAATCTACTTACGATAGAATAGATCATAACTATTTTAAAAATAACGGACCTCGAGCAGAAAACGAACAAGAATCTATTAGAATTGGCTGGAGCGAAATGTCTAAATCTAGCGGTTATACCACAGTAGAATTCAACTTATTTGAAGATTGTGATGGCGATCCAGAAATAGTCTCAGTAAAAAGTTGTGACAATGTGGTAAGACATAATACATTTAGAAAAAGCTACGGAACATTATCGCTAAGACATGGTAACAGAAACCGAATAGAAGGGAACTATTTCTTTGGTGACGATAAAGAGATTGGCACATCTAACACAGGATCCACACTGTACACCGGAGGCATTAGAGTGTATGGTACAGACCATATTATAATAAATAATTATTTTGAAAACCTGGAAGGCACACGCTGGGATGCCCCAATTACAATTACTCAAGGTGATGCCATTGATGGGGAAAGTAGCAGTTTAAGTAAACACTTTAGGGCAGAACGCGTCACTATTGCTTATAATACGCTAGTAAATAATACTTATGGTATTGAAATTGGTTTTGATAATAACGGAAATTACAGCAAAAAAGTTAAAGATGTAATGTTTGCTAACAATCTAGTAATCGGGAAAACAAATAGCTTAGTAAACTATGTAGATGGAAATGATCAAGGCGACGGAGTCTCATGGTCAAACAACCTAATGTACCCTGAAGGTGATGCTATTTTAATTAGTGACAATTCTACTTTTAATAATAACGAAGTTACAGTTGAGAATCCCAATTTAGAATTTACTAATGGCGTTTGGAAAAGCACAGCCGCATCTCCTTTATTTACTTCTGGGACAACTTCTGTGATGGTTAATGAAGATATTGAAGGTCAAAATAGACCTACAGAAAGTAATGCCGGCGCCGATCATTTTAGCACAGAAAGTGTGCGTTATGCACCACTCGAACCAGAAGATGTTGGCCCATATTCTGATGAAGGAGAACTTGAAGAAGTAGATCAGTTATCTATTGCAGCTATAGATATTTTTACTGCCGAAGCAGGTACTCAAGAAACTGCAGTTACGTCTAATATGGCTTGGGACGTTTCTGTTGACCAAGATTGGATTTCTGCATCACCTACAAACGGAGAAAATAATGAAACTATAGAAATTATGGTTTCTGAAAATACTACTACTGAAGAACGTACTGGAACGCTTACCATTGCAAGCAGTACACTAACTAGAACAATAACCATTACCCAAATGGGGAAAGACCCGTCAGACGGATTAGATTTATTAGACCCTGATACCGTTTTTGCTAGTGCTGCTCAAGATTCTAACGGTCCTGAAAACACACTCGATGACGATTTTGACACTCGCTGGTCTGCAGAAGGTGATGGCCAAACAATTACTTACGACTTAGGCGAAATTAATACAGTAAGCTTATTAAAAATTGCATTTCATAACGGAACCTCTCGTAAAACGTATTTTGAAATAGCTGTTTCCGAAAACGGAACCGAATTTACCACATTAACAAACCGATTAGAAAGTTCAGGAACTACCGATGAATACGAGAATTTTATTCTAAATGCCACAACTGCGCGTTATGTTCAAATTATAGGTTATGGAAACGAAAATAGTGCTTGGACAAGTATAACCGAAGTGCGTATTTATGGCACCGAAGATAGACTTTCGGTTTCCGAAAATTCACTTACCAAAACCTTAAAAGTATTCCCAAATCCTGCTCAAAAAGAACTTCATATTTTAGATACAAAACAACAATTAAGTCGTATAGAAGTTTATAACATACAAGGTCAAAAAATATTATCTCAACCCTTACAAGTAGGGCTCGAGACTACTATTAATGTGTCTAGTTTTGCTGCAGGTACTTATATTTTAAAAGCGAGTAATTCCAATAATGAGACGACATTTAAACGTTTTATTATTAATAATTAGTTTAAAAAAAATGGCGGTACTGCATGACACGAAAATCAAAAGTAGTAAACTTTGAATTAGTCTGTTTTATGTGTTTATACTGTGTCATACTGCCAACAGCTCTATTAGCAGCGCCCGATGGCGCTGTTAAAGAGACTGTTTTTATAAGGCGTCCTTCAAACTCAAAAGTATGAAGTTTTGGCACATCTTTACACTTCAATTTTAAAGCCAAATTATTAGCTTTTAAATGCTTTCTAAAAAAATATTCTGGTCCATTTTTACTATTACCACCAGTAAAGAGTAAAGTATCTATTTTAGGATGCTGTTTTAAATATTTTAGTAAATTTCTTAACTCCACATTTTGCATACCAAGATCTGAGGCATCAATTTTTTCGCGTTCTGCACTTTCAACAATATCACAAATTCCGATATGTCTAGATTTTAAAAAGTTTTTACGCTGAAGTATTGCCTCTTCAGTAGTTTCAAATTTTAGATTTAAATCGAATATTGTATTTAAAATAGGCCATAAAAGCCCATTAATACTACCATAGCAAAAATTAACATCTCCAGGTTTAAATTGCCCAACAGAAAACCTTGGAGGCGGTAAGGTGCCTACAATTAGTTTAGTGGTGTTTTCAGGGATAAATGGAGGGTATGGATGCTTGTGCTTGAACATTTATTTTGGGGTTTACTTTAAAAATAGTATTTTAAAAGAAAAACTATGGGAAAAGGAGATAAAAAAACTAAACGCGGAAAAATAAACAGAGGATCTTATGGTGTTAAACGTCCGCGTATTAAGAAAAAAGTTCGTCCAGAAATTAAAATAGACATCGATAAAGACCAAACAATAAAACGTTAATTACTGTTTTATAGCATTACCAAAACGCTTTCCAAATTTATAAGCCACAAAAATAACACCCCCAATAATTGCTATTGTACTAAACACATACAACGCATAAAGAAAAACGTTGTCTTTAGAATTGAAACAAAACTCTGAGGTCAGACAGGTTTCTAAGGTTTTTTTGGATCCTACGGTTAATGTTAAACTGGTTAAATAAGTTATTAATACAGCTACAATAACATACAATTTAGATAGCTTTCTAGAGGTTTTACCTGTAGGTTTAAACGCTTCACGTTCTGCCTCAGACCGTTTATTATCTTGTAAAGACCAACTCTGTTTTTGTTGATAATTGCTCATCGTATCTATACTTTTCGTAGTTAAATCCTTTTAAATCTTCAACACTATTAGCATCAGTATCTACAACATATCGCGCCATTAAGCCTCTAGCTAATTTTGCGTAAGTTGCAATCATCTTGTATTCGCCATTTTTAAAATTCTTAAAAGTTGCTGTAATAACGGGAACTTTTAATGCTTTAACATCTACAGCTTTAAAATACTCATTACTAGCTAAATTTAAAAATAATTCGCCATCTTCTAAATCTTCATTAAGAGCATTTGTTATTGTTTTTTTCCAAAACTCATACAAATTTTTATCTGTGCCTACAGGTAATTTAGTACCCATTTCTAGACGATAAGCCTGAATTAAATCTAAAGGCTTTAACACACCATATAATCCAGATAAAATTCTTACCGTACTTTGTAATTTCTCGAGTTTATCTTCAGAAATAGTATATGCATCCAGTCCACGGTACACATCTCCATTAAATGCATAAATGGCTTGTCTAGCATTATCTGTAGTAAAAGGTAATTCCCACTCTTGATTTCTCTGATAATTTAGTTGCCCTAATGCATCCGAAATTTTCATTAATTCAGACAACTGCTTAGCAGATTTCTTTTTCACCACCTTATTTAGACGCTCTGCTTGTTTTAAAAATTGAGCTTCGGTATAAGCTTCTGTTGGTAATTTACTTTCTAAATCTAGAGACTTTGCTGGGGATATTACTAATTTCATATATGTAGGATTATATCAATTTAACTTCTATATTGATTTCAGTATTAAAATCACACAAATTTACAATTGAAAAGGACAAATATATATAGGTATAGACTGTTACTTTTTATAGTTGCATAACAAATATTTATGCTTCACCTAACTCTTGATGTTTTACATATTGCCTCCATTTTTCAATGCACAATTGCATATCTTCTGGAATATCTGTATTAAAACGCATGAATTCTTTGGTGCGAGGATGCTCAAAACCAAGCGTTTTAGCATGTAGCGCTTGTCGTGGTAAAATTTTAAAGCAATTATCTACAAACTGTTTGTATTTAGTAAAAGTAGTGCCCTTTAAAATCTTCTCTCCACCATAACGTTCATCATTAAATAAAGTATGCCCAATATGCTTCATATGCACACGAATTTGATGTGTGCGTCCGGTTTCTAATTTACAAGACACCAAAGTTACATACCCTAAACGTTCAATTACTTTGTAATGTGTTACAGCAGGTTTTCCTTTATCTTCATCGTCTCCAAAAAACACAGTATTTTGAAGTCTGTTTTTAGGGTGACGCCCAATATTGCCTTCTACGGTGCCTTCTTCGTCTTCTACATTTCCCCAGACAATAGCGACATACTCACGTTCTGACGTTTTTTCTGCAAATTGTAAAGATAATTGTGCCATAGCTTCTTCCGTTTTGGCTACAACCAACAAACCGCTAGTATCTTTATCTATTCTGTGAACCAGACCTGGACGACCAGAAGAATTTTCAGGTAAATTATCAAAATGATAAATTAAGGCATTTATTAAAGTTCCTGAATAATTTCCGTGACCAGGATGCACAACCATTCCTGCAGGTTTATTTACCACCAATAAATCGTCGTCTTCGTAAACAATATCTATCGGAATGTTTTCACCTACAAGAAGATTCTCGTAGGGTGGATGTGCAAAAAGCACCTTTATAACATCGTTTCCTTTAACCTTGTAATTAGATTTTACTGGAACGCCATTAACAAAAATATTACCCGATTTTGCTGCAGCTTGAATTTTACTTCGTGTTGCATTTTCTACAAAATTCATTAAATATTTATCTATACGAAGTGGCGATTGCCCTTTCTCTGCTGTAAAAGCATAATGCTCATAAAGCTCGTCTTCTGCCTCTTCGTTTTGTGGTGTGTAATCACTCATAATTTATTCTGGTCTATTACCGTTCCCTAATACTAAATCTATTTTAGATGTTTTAGGTAGCATATCGCCTTGTTTTATTTTTTCGCCATTATGCGACACTTCTAAAACCATATCTTTTGCGATATTGTCTTCATATCTAATAGTACCTACCTGAAAGCCCAAAGCTTCTAAAGTAGGCTTGGCTTGTCTAAATGTACGGTCTATTAATTCTGGCACTAACACTTTTCTATACCCAGAAGGATTAAGTGTTATGTATATTTTTCTATTTTCTTTGACTTTAAATCCAGGTTTTGGGTCTTGCTCTATAACCGAAAATTTAGGATAGTCTGGATTATAATTTGCAGAATCCTGAATTTGCATGACTAAATTATTTTTTTCTAACTCTGCTTTTGCTATGCTTATGGAAGTTCCTGTTAAATCAGGAACAGTTTCAAACTCACCATGTTTGGTTGTACTGTCCAACCATCTTAAAGTTAGATAACTTAATACAAAAATAGCCACTACGGCTAACAGTAAATTAAGAAAAAATGTTTTACTAGTAAGGAATTTTATAAAGCTCATGTTACAGAATTTGAAAGGCAAAGATATAAAAACCGTTCTGTTTTTACTTTTGATTAATAAATGATATTTTAGCTAAACGATTATTTCCTTTAATTGTTACTATTATGAAAAAAAATATTGCGATCATTATGGGTGGTTACACTAGTGAATTCGAAATCTCACTAACCAGTGGAAACGTTATATACCAATCACTTGACACCTCTAAATACAATGCATATAAAATCCATATTTTTAAAGACAAATGGGTTTATGTGAATGACACTAATGAAGAATTTCCTATCGATAAAAATGACTTTTCGGTAACAATTGATGGTAAAAAAATCTTATTCGATTGTGTTTTTAATGCCATTCATGGTGCACCTGGCGAAGACGGACAATTACAAGGGTATTTTAAACTCTTAAGTTTACCACAAACAAGCTGCGATATGTACCAAGCTGCCGTAACTTATAATAAACGTGATTGCTTAAGCATTTTAAAACCTTATGGCATACAAACCGCAGAGTCTTACTATTTAAATTTAGGCGATACTATTAATGAAGATGCAATTATAGAAAAGGTTGGCTTACCCTGTTTTGTTAAAGCTAATAAAGCAGGAAGTAGTTTTGGGGTAACAAAAGCATATAAAAAAGAAGATTTAAAGGCTTCTATAGACATTGCTTTTAAGGAAGACGATGAGATTATTATAGAATCGTTTTTAGACGGCATAGAGGTTTCTGTAGGTGTAATAACTTATAAAGGAGAAACTAAAGTTCTTCCCATCACTGAAATAGTAAGTGAAAATGATTTTTTTGATTATAAAGCTAAATATTTAGGGCAATCTCAAGAAATTACGCCTGCACGATTAACTTCAGAGCAAGAAGAAAAGGTAAATACTCTAGCTAAAAAAGTATACGAAGTTTTAAAAATGAAAGGATATTCTAGAAGCGAATTTATATTTAAAGATAACGAACCTCATCTGCTAGAAATTAATACTGTTCCAGGAATGACTGAAGCAAGTATTTTACCACAACAAGCAGCTGTAGCAGGAATTTCGCTATCCGAATTATTTGAAAGTGCAATTGAAGAGGCTTTGAGATAATGATTAAAACTTCAAGTTTCAGTTAACTGATCGACATCTAGTTACAATATCTATGAAAAATAAACTGATAATCACATTACTTTTATTTTCAAATTTAATTTACAGTCAAAAAAATCAAACTAATATCTGCGAACCCATGTTCAACTCAGATTTGTTTAATCTAGAGGGTGATAGTTTAGAAGATTCAGATCCAAATTTAATGTTTCTGACAGATAAAGATTATCTAATGAGTTTTGATTTATCAGAATTTAAAGATGGTAAAAGAAGTGTACGCATTAAAGGTTTAAATAAAAGCGCGACTACATTCGCTAACCTGTCATTAATAATTCCTCTTAAAATACAAAAAGAATCAGAATTAGAATTATCTGTATGGGTAAAAACAGATTCTTTGGTTGGTGATAATAGTGGTGCTATACTTAGATTAATGGGGTATAAAGACACAAGAAGTAGTGGTAACGCATTGGTTTTTGAGTTTAGCAAAAATATACTGAAAGGAAGTGAGGATTGGACGAAAATTTCACTTACTACTAGCATAGAAGATGATGTTAATATAATTGTTTTAAGTGGCTTAATGCAAGGACAAGGTTGTGCTTGGTTTGACGATTTCAGTTTAATTATAGATGGAGAAAAAGTCCAAGATATTGTCTTTTTTAAAGATCAGGAAGAAACTGAAGAAATAAAAAAAGCATTACAACCGTTTGTATCTCCCATAACAAATAAACAAGGTAAACAAATTTCAAATTATGTTGATTCTATAAAACCTGAAGCACATATTATAGGAATAGGAGAAGCAACACACGGCACTAAAGAAATCTATAATTACAAAATAGAAACAATTAAATCTTTAATAAAAAATAATGGCGTAAACACAATTGCCTTAGAAAACTATTACTCAAACTCCTTCAATTTAAACACTTACATACAAAATAAAACAGGAGATCTAAAAGAAGTCATTAAAGATTTGAGGTTTTGGTGTTATTTTACCCCTGAATTTGAAGAGTTTATTATCTGGCTGAAAGATTATAATAAAAACTCCGTTGATAAAATTTCAATTGTAGGTATCGATGCTCAACCAGGGGGAAATGCATTAAAACTATTAATTGAAAACTTAAAAGAAAATGACGACTTCACAACACTATTAAACGAATTAAATAGCGATAGTCTTGCAATTACTGATAAGGTTAATGTTTCGAAGCAACTATTAGAAGAATTAGAAAATTCTAATCAGAGTGAAAATATATTAATGACAGCAAAGGAATTATCTCAATCGTATTATTTAGAACAGCATGAAGGTAGTTTAAAGTATAGTCGTACTCGAGATAGTTTAATGGCTGTAAACATTGCTTATTTGGATAAAAAAATAATGCCAAATAAAAAGATGGTCTATTGGGCTCATGATTCTCACGTTCAAAAAATGACAGGTTGGACAGGAGGATTTTTAGAAGATATATTTAATGATAAATATATAAATCTAGGATTTCTTTTAGGAAATGGGACATTTACAGCTGTCGATAACAGAAGTAGAACGCTTGACTCCGATAATTACTTAACACCATCTCAGTGTAACTCTCTCGAAGCTTTAATGGATGCATATAATTTCCCTGTAGTTTTATTTAATAGTAATTTCGCTTCTAAGGATCCCTTTCTAAAAACTAATTTATTCAATAAGTATATTGTAAAGAGAGATGTTGGAGCTTTGGAAACTATAGACCAATTTACATTTATGGGTGATAATCCTGCAGATCTTTTCGACCTTCTTATTTATATTAAAGATTCAACTCCGACAAAGATTCTTAAATAAGAATCTTAATAATTGTCGTCGAAAACAAACGAACTAACAGAATATTTATAACTACGGTAGTTCTAACTGAAAAAACACGTACCTACTTGGAAAAACAAACAGGAATTTTATTTACCTTAAACTATTTACTAAATTAGTTACTAATAAATCTTATAAAAACCCACTATGAAACGTGCAATATTCCCAGGGTCTTTTGACCCTTTAACCTTAGGCCATTACGACATTATTACACGTGGCGTAAAAGTGTTTGATGAAATTATTATTGCTATCGGAATTAATGCCGATAAAAACTATATGTTTACTTTAGAAGAACGCCTTCAATTTATTGAAGATACCTTTAAAGACGAACCTAAAGTAATAGTTACAACATACTCTGGATTGACCGTTGATTTTTGTATAAAAATGGATGTCGAATTTATTTTACGTGGACTTAGAAATCCAGCCGATTTTGAATTTGAAAAAGCCATTGCACAAACCAACCGTAAACTTTCGGAAATTGAAACCGTATTTTTATTAACCTCATCTAAAACCTCATTTATAAGCTCTAGTATAGTTAGAGATGTTATTAGAAATAACGGAGATTATACACTTCTAGTTCCAGACACTGTAAGAATTAAAGAGTAAAAAAAAAGGCACCTAAACGGTGCCTTTTTTATTTAAAATTTATATTCAGAAAGCGGTTTAGAAAACTCTTCTGGATTTGCTGCTAAATGATATCTAGGATCGTGTATATCTTCTATAATAACATCTTTAAATTTAGGATTGGCTTTATACATTAATAATTTACAATCTTCACTTAAATGTTTTAGTTTAATAGATTTCCCTTCTGCTTCATACTTATTAACAATATTAGTTATGGCTTCTAAGGCAGAATGGTCACTTACACGAGACTCGACAAAATCTATATACACTTCATCAGGGTCGTTTTTAACATCAAACTTTTCATTAAATGCTGTAATCGAGCCAAAAAATAATGGTCCCCAAATTTCGTAAGTCTTAATTTTTCCATCTTCAGAAAAACGTTTTCTAGCACGAATCTTTTTCGCATTTTCCCAAGCAAAAGATAAAGCCGAGATAATTACCCCTACAAACACTGCAATAGCTAAATCGAAAAACACGGTAACTACAGATACAATTACTAATACTACAGCATCAGAAACAGGAATCTTTTTTATAATACGTAAACTAGACCATGCAAAAGTCTCTATTACCATCATAAACATTACTCCCACTAAAGCTGCGATTGGTACTTGCTCTATATATTTATCTGCAAATAAAATAAACGTAAGTAACGTTACTGCCATCATTACACCCGACAAACGTCCGCGACCACCGGCATTAATATTAATAACAGTTTGCCCAATCATTCCACAACCACCTGTTCCTCCAAAAATTCCGCTTAACATATTTCCTGCACCTTGTGCTACACATTCTCTATTTCCGTCTCCTCGAGAATCTGTTAACTCATCTACAAGATTCATAGTCATTAACGTTTCAATTAAACCTACAGAGGCCGCCAAAAAAGCATAAGGCGCAATAAACTTTAATGTATCTAAATTAAAAGGTAAATGACTCCAAAGTTCAGGCACATTAAGTTTACTAGAAAGTTCATCAAAACCATTAAGACCAGCTCCTCCTCCATCGCGAATAAAATCTCCAACATTTATAGAATGAAGTCCGCCAAATATAGAGACTAAAGTTACTATTAAAATAGCTGTTAAAGCAGCAGGCATTTTTGTGGTAAGTTTTGGTAATCCCCATATTATAAACATGGTTAACAACACTAATCCAATCATAATATACAGCTTTTCACCCTGCATAGTAGATTTAACAACACCATTATCTTTTACAGCGTAAAATCCATTATCTTGTACATTAAACACTACTTTTTTAGTGTTTACATCAAACACCTGATTATCCGACATAATAAACACTTCTTCACCAGTGTTAATATTACGTATAGATTGTCCATCAATGGTAAAAAGTGTACTTCCTGAGATTAAATCGGTTACTGCATTATCGTTAACATTATAAACCAATTCTTTAGATTCTGTTTTACGCATGTTTTGCCCGAAAACGTCTTTTACATTTTCTTTAAACATACCCAATTGTGCCATAAAAATTACAATGGCTAAACCATTAACAAAACCCAACATTACAGGATGCGGAATCAAGCGTACAAATTTACCCAGCTTAAATACGCCGGCAAGAATTTGAATAAATCCCATTAAAACCACTGCTGCTAACAAATAAAAGTACCCCATATTTTCTACAGGTACATCAAATAAAAGCCCTTTTGCATGCCCTTCCTGAATCATGTGTACAAATATTACTGCCACAGCTCCTGCTGCACCCGAAATTAAACCAGGTCTACCTCCAAATAATGCAGAGATAATACCAATTATAAATGCACCAAAAAGTGCTACAATAGGACTAATCTGCGCCACAAAGGCAAAGGCCACAACCTCCGGAATCATCGCTAGAGACACTGTTACACCTGCCAATACATCATCCTTTGCATTTGGTGTTATTTTTCTTATAAAACTTGACATATTTTCTTTTTTAAGAGGGGCAAAAATACAGTTAAAATAGGGACTCACAAGTTCTTAATGTAATAATTTCATTAAGTTTGTTTAAAAATATTAAGAATGAAATTATTAGCCTCCTCTTTCATTATATTCCTATTATTAAATACGTTACACTTACAATCTCAAAATAAATTTTTAACACATTTTGAAAAAAGTAATGGTCTAGAAACCGCAACCTATGCAGAAGTCATCCAATTTTACAAAAATTTAGCTGCAACTTACCCTGAAATTCAAATACAATCTATTGGCAAAACAGATTCTGGAGAACCGTTACATATGGTTACTTTAAATCCCGATAAAGTATTTAATTTTGATGCCATTAGAGCAAACAAGCGCATTTTACTTATAAATAATGGAATTCATCCGGGAGAAAGTGACGGTATTGATGCTACAATGATGTTGTATAGAGATATTGTTCAAGGTAAAGTAACAGTACCAAAACACACCGTATTAGTTACTATTCCTGTGTACAATGTAGGAGGAAGTTTAAATAGAAACGCCACGACACGTACAAACCAAAACGGTCCAGAAGAATATGGTTTTAGAGGCAATGCCCGTAATTATGATTTAAATCGAGATTTTATAAAAAACGACACAAAAAATGCAAAAACATTTGCAGAGATTTTTCATAAAGTTCAACCTGACGTATTTATAGATAACCATGTTAGTAATGGTGCCGATTACCAATATACACTTACCCATTTATTTACACAACACAACAAACTTGGTGGAAATTTAGGCAATTATTTACACACTAAAATGATGCCTGAATTGGAACAAAACTTAGCATTAAAGGATTGGGATATTACACCTTATGTGAATGTTTTTAACCAAGTTCCAGAAGTTGGATTTAGTCAATTTATAGACCACCCTAGATACTCTACAGGATATACCACTCTGTTTAACACTTTAGGAATGATGGTAGAAACTCATATGCTTAAACCATACAAACCACGAGTTGAAGGCACTTACGAACTCATGAAAAGCATGATTGCTCTTATTGAAAAAGATTACAACATTATAAAAAAATTAAGAGCAGAAGCAAACCAAGCGTTCTTAGAAGCTGAAACTTACGATTTAAATTGGACGGTAGACACGACTAAATTCTCGACCTTACAATTTAAAGGATTCGAAGGCGAATATATAAGCAGTGCGGTTACGGGATTAAAACGTTTAAAATACAACCGTGCTCAACCTTTTACTAAAGCAGTTAAGTACCAAAACTACTTTAAACCCGCAACCAAAGTTTCTATTCCAAAAGCTTATATTATTCCACAAGGTTGGTATGCGATTATAGAATTACTAGAATTAAATCAGGTAGAGATGACGCCATTACAAGCTGACCAAACCTTTACAGTCGAAACTTACCACATTACAGATTTCGACACAAAAAAAGAGGCTTACGAAGGACATTATTTACACTCCAATACAATGGTAACTTCTACAACAGAAACATTGCAATTTAGAAGTGGTGATTATTATATTGAAACCCGTCAGCCAGCCATTCGCTATCTACTAGAAACACTAGAACCTCAAGCCATAGATTCTTTTTTTAATTGGAATTTTTTCGATACCATACTTCAACAAAAAGAAGGATTTTCGCCTTACGTTTGGGAAGATTTAGCTTTAGAACTGCTAAATACCAATGCGGAGCTTAAACAAGAATTTGAAGCTAAAAAACAATCAGACAAAGTCTTTTCCCAAAATTGGTACGCACAATTAGATTGGATACATAAACACAGTGAGTATTACGAAAAAGCACATTTGCGCTATCCTATTTTTAGAATAAATTAAAAAGACTGTGAATCATAAAAAATTCCATTTTAAAACCTTTGTTACTTGAAAATACATAGAAAGAAAACAATAATTAAATATCTTAATATACTAGACCAACCTATAAAATTTAATCCATTTGTATTTAGTTGGTCGTTTTTACTTTGGGCTGTCTTAGGACTTATAGGAGGTATAACTGCAGGAGTTTATTGGATTATTTTAGAATTCTTAATGCATAAAGTAGCCTTTTTTGAAGGTTGGCAAGTAATTCCCGTTATGGCCATTGGAGGTCTATTTGCTGGGTTAGTGATCCATTTTATTGGAGACCCTGGAGAAATTCAGCTTATAGTGAACAACATCCGTTTTAATAAAGGAAAATTAAACCCAAAGCATAATCCATCGATGATTTTATCATCATTCTTTTGCATTGCCTCTGGCGGAAGCTTGGGCCCAGAAGCACCTTTGGTTCAAGTAACAGGTTCTATAGGAACTTGGTTAGGAAAAGTATTTAGACTAAAAGGAGAAGCCTTACGGTCCTTAAGTATTGCCGGAATGGCATCTGGTTTTACAGCTTTATTTGGTGCACCTTTAGGAGGTAGTTTATTTGCTTTAGAAATTTTACATTACAAACATGCCGTAGAATATTACCGTGCGATTATTCCCGCATTAGTAGCTAGTAGTTTTAGTTATATTGTATTTGCGTTAATTGTACATCTTGGCCTTGGTCCAACTTGGAACTTGTCTGCATACGAATATTCTGGAATTTTTGACTTTATTTATGCCGTCTTATTTGCAATTATAGCTACAGCTATTGGATGGACTTTTATTTATTGTGTAAAATTCTTTAAAATCTTGTTCGAAAAACGCCCCATTCCTATTTATTTAAAAACATTAATTGGCGGATTACTTTTGGGTGTAATTGCCTATTACATTCCAATTACGCGCTATTTTGGTCATCACGAAATTAACGAGCTTATAACCAAACATTTTCCTTTAAAATTACTAATTGTAATCTTAATTTTTAAAATTATTGCTATTGCAATAACCGTAACTTCGGGTTGGCGTGGCGGCTTTATTATTCCCTTATTTTTTGTAGGCACAACTTTAGGCTTAATTATTCATCATTTTATACCATCGGTAAGTTTAACCTTAACAATTGTAAGCTGTATGGCCGCAATAAATGCATGTGTAACCCGAACCCCAATGAGCACCACAATTTTACTAACAACCCTTACTGGGTTTGGGCATTTAATTCCTATTTTATTTGCGAGCTTAACCGGATATTTTCTAGCACCTAAAATCCCATTTATAAGCGCACAAAAGCATCAGGATTAAGACATTAAAAAATATATAAAAAAAAGTCTTGTAGTGTAAATTGTATTTAAAAATAATATACATTTGATTCAAATTTATATCGCTATGCAGCGTTTACAATGAACAAGTATATTGTTGTCAATCAACCAGAAAAATGGAATTTTTCGATTGAGAATATTAAAGTAATATCTTCGCAAGAATACCTTACTAACCCAGAATTTTCGCTACTAAAAAAAGCTAGAATTTTCAACTTATGTAAAGACTACTCGTACCAATCTAAAGGGTATTATGTATCGCTTTTAGCAGAAGCTCGTGGGCATTTACCAATCCCGACGGTAAAAAATATTGTTGATTTAAAAGCTTTAAAACTGGTACGTATTGTTTCAGACGAATTTGACGATACCATACAACAAAGCTTAAAGAACATTAAGTCTCAAGAATTTACCTTAAGTATTTATTTCGGACAGAATGTAGCTCAGAAATATAAAGAGTTAAGCTTGTTGTTTTACAAACATTTTCAGGTCCCTTTTTTACGGGTAAAATTTAATCATACAACAAGATGGAACATACAAAGTATTAAGGCCATTTCTGAATCTGAAATTCCTGCAGAACACATTGAAAGTGTGCAGCATTTCGCTAATCAGTATTTTTCAAAAACACGTTACGATATTCCTAAATTAACTAAAAGCGATTTTGATTTAGCAATTTTAGTAAACCCAAAAGACCCAGCGCCTCCAAGCAATGTTAAAGCGTTAAAGAAGTTTATTGAATTGGCTGAAAAAATGAATATCTATGCCGAAATTATTGAACCTAAAGACTTATCGCGATTATCATCTTTTGATGCTTTATTTATTAGACAAAGCACAGAAGTTAATAACGAGGCCTACGCCTTTGCAAGGAAAGCGCAACAAGAAGGGTTAGCCATTATTGATTACCCAGATGCAATTTTAAAATGTTGCAATAAAGTGTACATGGCCGAAGCTTTACAAAATGCCAATATCCATACACCTAAAACTATAATTGTACATAAAGACAATAAGCATGTGGTTCTAGAAAAAGTAGGATTACCTTGTGTCTTAAAAGCGCCAGATTCTACATTTTCATTTGGTGTCAAAAAAGCTAAAACCGAGACAGAATATCTCGAATTAGTCTCGGAGATGCTAAAAGAATCTGATTTAATTATTGCTCAAGAATTTTGCCCTTCAGATTACGATTGGCGTATTGGTATTTTAGACGACAAACCTTTCTATGCGTGCAAATATTATATGGCTAAAGGCCATTGGCAAATTTATAATTGGAAAGCAAAGAATAAAGATAACCAAGAAGGTGATGCCGACTGTTTACCTATAGAAGATGTCCCAAAAAAGGTTTTAAATATGGCTATAAAATCGGCTAAACTTATGGGAAAAGGACTTTATGGCATAGATATTAAAGTTGTAAATAACATCCCTATGGTAATTGAAATTAACGACAACCCAAACATAGATTTTGGTATAGAAGACAACTATTACGGAGACACGGTTTACTCCCAAATTTTATTAGCATTAAAAAAACGTTTAGATTAAAATGAATAAAAAATATCATCTTTTTGATGTTTACGGGATTGAACTAGAATATATGTTAGTACATCAATCCGATTTAAAAATTGCACCAATTGTTGATACGTTATTAACAAAAAAAAATGGCAAGTTAACTTCAGATATTACCAATGGTAAAATTGCTTGGAGTAACGAACTTGTTGCACATGTTGTTGAATTAAAAACTAATGGACCTACAAAAAACATAAACGGTTTAGCGGAGTTATTTCATAAAAATATTACAGAAATTAATACCCTTTTAAACCCGTTACAAACCAAATTATTGCCAACGGCTGCACATCCCTTTATGAATCCAAGAACAGACACTCAACTTTGGAAACACAGTTACAGTGAGGTTTATGAATTATATAATCGGATTTTTGACTGTAAAAATCATGGTTGGAGCAATGTACAAAGTGTACATATTAACCTTCCTTTTTTTGATGACAAAGAATTTGAGAAATTACATGCAGCTATTCGTATTATCTTACCTCTAATACCGGGTTTAAGCGCAAGTTCTCCAATCTTAGAAGGTAAAATAACAGGCTTTAAAGACACGCGCTTAGAGTATTATAAAACCAATCAAAAAGAAATTCCAGAAATGGCAGGCCTAGTTATTCCGGAACGTGTCTTTACAAAACTAGATTACTATGCTACAATTTTTGAGCCTATTAAAAAAGCGATAAAACCATTTGATACGCATAATATTTTAGACCATCATTTTTTAAATTCTCGTGGTGCCATTGCTAGATTTGATAGAAATGCTATAGAAATACGTTTGGTAGACATACAAGAATGCCCTAAAGCAGATATCGCCATTTGTGCTTTAATAATTGAGGTGCTAAAATTATTAGTTAATAAGAAATTATCACCGTTAGCAATACAAAAACGTTGGGTAAAGGAAGATTTATTCCTCATTTTAGATGATGCTATTAAAAATGCAGAAACCTCGGTAGTAAACAATTTAGATTACCTAAATATGTTTGATATTGAACACAGTACAAACATTCAAAACATTTGGAAACATTTATATGCATTAGCAAAACCTAACATTCATAAATCGCATTATCCTGCAATTGAAACCATTTTAAACGAAGGCACCTTAGCAACTAGAATTGAAAAAACTATAGGCAAAGATTGTTCTAATGAAAACATTAAAAAAGTCTATACCAATTTAGCAGAATGTCTTCAAAATAATAGTCTGTTTTCAAAATGAAACTAGTATTAACATGCGAACACGGCGGCGCACAAATACCTAAACGTTTTGAGTCTTTTTTTATAAATGAAAAAACCACCTTGCAAACGCATCGTGGTTTTGATCTTGGAGCTTTAGATGTTTTTAAATATTTAAAACCGCTTGCCGATTTTTCAAATTTTAGCGAAACTAGTCGTTTGCTTATTGAATTGAATCGTTCTTTACATCATAAAAATTTATTTTCAGAATTCACTAAAACGGCTACTCACCAAACAAAACAAAGGCTTATTGATGGTTATTATTTGGTTTACAGAAACGCTGTTGAAAATTATATAAAGAAACAAATAGACAAAGGAGAAACAGTAATACACCTATCTGTACACAGTTTTACCCCAAAATTAAATGGCACAAAACGAACATGTGACATCGGACTTTTATACGACTCTTCTAATGATGAAGAATCAAAATTTTGCAATGCATTTAAGTCTAATTTACTTTTAGAAAACCCAAAATTAAACATCCGCTTTAATTATCCGTATCTAGGTAAATCAGATGGGTTTACTACGGCTTTAAGAAAACATTTCCCAGAACATTATTTAGGAATTGAATTAGAAATTAATCAAGCATTTGCGCACCAAAATGCAATGCCATCACCCTTAAAACATCAAATTTATGGTGCTTTAAAAAGCTGCCTGGTTAGATAAGCGGACGAATATTTGCATAAGAATTTTCTAAAGCCTGAATGGCTTCAACTTCATTTAGCCATTCTACTTTTGTAATACCTTCATTAATTTGCGGCCATAAATTACCTTTAAAATCTGTAGACATTTCAAACCAATGGGTTACCTTAATTTTTAATTTCCCATTGCGTTTAAATATATGATACGTTGTATGTAAAGGTTTGGTGATTTTTAATCCAGTAACGCCTGTTTCCTCTTCAACTTCGCGCAAAGAAGTTTCCTCTATAGTTTCTCCAGGTTCTGCCTTACCTTTTGGTAAATCCCATTTATTATTTCTATATATAAAAAGTATACAACCGTTTTTGTTATACACTTTACCGCCACCAGCTACAACATTGGGTAACTTTTTTAGAAATTTTTTAAGTAACTTATCTTCATTTTTATGAATTAACCTAACTTCTTTTAAAGATGTCGTGTTTAATTCTTTAATAACCTTACCTATTTGCACTGTGTCTAATAAGTAATTCTTAAAATGTGTTTCTTTTTCAACCACAGTGGTTAAAATAATGGGCTTGTCGTTGACAAATATTTTATACATATAAAAAATATCCTACATTAATTCTGGTAAAAATATCAATTTTTATAGCAAACGTATTAACTTTAAAAAAATAATTTTAATACACAAGAACGATTATTTTAATTAATGTGTAATTTTGCATCTATGATTTTAAATAAACAAACAGCTCGAAAAACTGCTGAAGTTTTATTGCAAATAAATGCTATAAAACTAAGCCCTAGCGCTCCTTTTACGTGGGCCTCTGGATGGAAATCGCCAATTTATTGCGACAATAGAATTATACTATCATTTCCGCTTATTAGAAATTACATACGCGAAACCATGGCTAAACATATTGAAGAACAATATGGAAAACCAGATGTTATTGCAGGTGTAGCCACTGGCGCAATTGGTATAGGTATGCTTGTCGCAGAATATTTAGGTGTACCTTTTATTTATGTAAGACCTGAAGCTAAAAGTCATGGCAGACAAAATCAAATAGAGGGATTTATACAAAAAGGGCAAAATGTAGTTGTTGTTGAAGATTTAATAAGTACAGGAAAAAGCAGTCTAAATGCTGTACGTGCACTTAAAGAAGCAAACCTTAATGTTAAGGGAATGATAGCTATTTTTACTTACGGATTTAATGTAGCAGAAGAGAATTTTAAAAAAGAAAATGTATTGCTACAAACTTTAAGTAATTATGAAAATTTAATTATTCAAGCTGTAGAAACTAATTATGTTTCGCAAGCAGAGGTTAAAACGTTAACAGATTGGAATGCCAATCCTAGCGAATGGAATGCCATTTAATCTAACACAAACAAATTAACAAATATCATGAATTTAGAATCTCCAAAAGTAAAGATTGACAAATCACCTCAAGATGTATTTGACTTTCTAACTGATATTAAAAATTTTGAAAAACTTATGCCTGAAAACATAAGTAAATTTGAAATTTTAGAAGACGACAAATTTCTTTTTGCTTTAAAAGGCATGCCTGAAATTATTTTGAAAAAGAAAGATGTAATACCTCCTAACAAAATTGTATTAGGAGCTGCTGGAGGTAAATTAGACTTTTCGCTAATTGGGCATATAATTGAAATTAAGGAAGGACAAAGCGAGGTTAAACTTCAATTTGAAGGCGACTTTAATCCCATGATGGCTATGATGGTAAAGGGCCCTATTTCAAAATTCATTGAAACTCTTGCTACCAAAATGCCAGAATCTATTTAGTACAATAAAGTTATTTCTTTTAAATTATATACTTTTATAATTTCATCTTCTAACAGCACTTTTAAATTACCAAGTTCTGTTACACCAAGAATAAAACCAGAAAACATATGGCCTTTAACATCTAAAAATGTTGAAGGCTTATTTTTTTTAAACAGCACACTTTCGTACGTTGCTTTTATTTTTTCAAATTGCCCTCGCTCTAACCAAGCAAAACATTCTTTTAATTCTACTAAAATATGATGTAAAACTTCATCTAAATTATAAATACAACCTACTTCATTTACAATGGATGAAGCTTTAGGTAATTCTTTAAAATTTGTCTGATTTACATTTACACCAATACCTAACACACTATCACGCAAGCCGCTTGAGGTAACGATATTCTCGATTAAGACACCACATATTTTTTTATCTGCTGACAAAATGTCGTTAGGCCATTTTATTTTAACTCTAGGCATTAAGAGTTTTTTTAAAGCCTTATAAATAGCTATTGCAGTAACCATACTTATATAAAACTGCTTTTCTATAGGCACAAAAGAGACGTCTCTAAACACACTAAACATAAGGTTTTTAGCAGGTTCAGACTCCCAAACTGTCCCCATTTGCCCACGTCCCATGGTTTGGTGTTTAGCAACCACAACAGTATAATCCTCTACCATTTCACAACTACTTAATTGTTTTAAAAAAGTGTTCGTTGAATCGATGGCATCAAGTTTGATGATATGCATTTATATTATTTATATAGGCAGGAAAAAAACTTCTGCAAATTTTAAAGTATAAAGAACTAAAAAATAATAACTTTGTACAAATTAAATCAAATTAATGGCGAAAGAAAACACAAATTCAGACTTGCTAATTGCCACCATCTTAAGTGGAATTGAAGATGTTAAAGGAAAAGAAATAAATATTTTAGACTTACGAGAAATTGAAAATACAGTTTGCGATTATTTTATAATCTGCGAAGGAACCTCAAACACTCAAGTTAATGCCATTGTAAACGCTGTTCAGAAAAAAGTAAGTAAAGAACTTAAGGACAAACCTTGGCACACAGAAGGGCAAGACAATGCCGAATGGGTATTAATAGATTATGTGAATGTAGTTGTTCATGTATTTCAGAAACATATCCGAGAATATTATGACATTGAAAGCCTTTGGGGCGATGCAAAAACAACAATAATTGAAACAAACTATTAGACTTAATGGCAAACAATAAGAAAACTCCTAATAAGAAACCTAAATTAAATCCGTATTGGATTTACGGAGCTATTATTGCAATCTTTATTGCAATGCAGTTTTTTAATACAAATAGTTTACAAGACTCAAGTACAACTACACCTTCTGAATTCATGAAATATCTAAGTGAAGGAGATGTTGAAACTGTTGAAATTGTAAATAAAAGAGAAGCAAAAGTTTATTTAACAGATGAGGCTTTACAAAAAGAAGAACATAAAAATTCTAAGCCGTCTACCTTACTTCCAACAGCATCTAAACTTCCAAATTACAGTTTTGAATTTGGTGATTTACAAAATTTTGAAAATCAGGTTAATGCTGCTATTCAAGATCAAGGCTTAAAAACTCATATAGAATATAAAACAGAACAAAACTACTGGGGAGATTTCATTATTGGATTTCTACCTTTTATTTTATTAATTGGAGTTTGGATTTTTATTATGCGTAGAATGTCTGGCGGTGGCGGCGGTGGCGCTGGTGGTCAAATATTTAACATTGGTAAATCTAAAGCTAAATTATTCGATCAAAATACAGATGTTAAAACATCATTCAAAGATGTAGCTGGTTTAGAAGGAGCTAAAGAAGAAATACAAGAAATTGTAGATTTCCTTAAAAATCCTGAAAAATACACTTCACTTGGTGGTAAAATACCAAAAGGAGCTTTACTTGTAGGGCCTCCTGGAACAGGTAAAACATTATTAGCAAAGGCTGTTGCTGGTGAAGCTAAAGTCCCTTTCTTCTCATTATCAGGATCTGATTTTGTTGAAATGTTTGTTGGTGTTGGAGCTTCTCGTGTAAGAGACTTATTTAAACAAGCTAAAGAGAAATCTCCTGCAATTATCTTTATTGATGAAATTGATGCCATTGGACGTGCAAGAGGGAAAAGCAACATGTCTGGTTCTAACGACGAAAGAGAAAATACATTAAACCAACTCCTTACAGAAATGGATGGTTTTGGTACAAACACCAATGTTATTGTACTTGCTGCAACTAACAGAGCAGATGTTTTAGATAGTGCTTTAATGCGTGCAGGACGTTTTGACAGACAAATATTTGTAGATTTACCAGATATTAGAGAACGTGAAGAGATTTTTAAAGTGCATTTAAAGCCAATTAAAAAATCTGAAAATTTAGACACAGACTTTTTAGCAAAACAAACACCAGGATTCTCTGGAGCAGATATAGCAAACGTATGTAACGAAGCAGCTTTAATTGCTGCAAGACAAGGAAAAAAAGCTGTAGATAAGCAAGATTTCTTAGATGCTGTAGACCGTATTATTGGTGGTTTAGAGAAGAAAAATAAAATTATAACGCCTAGCGAAAAGAAAGCTATAGCATTTCATGAGGCAGGTCATGCCACCGTGAGTTGGATGCTAGAACATGCTGCTCCTTTGGTAAAAGTAACTATTGTACCTCGTGGCCGTTCTCTAGGAGCTGCTTGGTATTTACCAGAAGAGCGCTTAATAGTGAGACCCGAGCAAATGCTGGACGAAATGTGTGCTGCTTTAGGTGGTCGTGCTGCAGAAAAAGTAATCTTTAATAAGATTTCTACAGGTGCATTAAGCGATTTAGAAAAAGTCACTAAACAAGCTAGAGCGATGGTAACTGTATATGGTTTAAGCGATAAAGTTGGTAACTTAACGTATTACGATTCTTCAGGTCAAAACGAATATGGTTTTACTAAACCTTATAGTGAAAAAACGGCTGAGCTTATTGATAAAGAGATTTCGGATATTATCGAGGCTCAGTATGAAAGAGCTATAAAACTTTTAGAAGATAACAAGGATAAACTTACAGAGTTAGCCGATGTTCTTTTAGAAAAAGAAGTGATCTTTAAAGATAACCTTGAAAAAATATTTGGTAAGCGCCCTTTTGAAACAGAATTAAAACCGCTTTTAGACAAATAATTTTATTAAGTAATAATGCTTAATAGCAGGAAAAATCTTAAATTGACGGTTGGTTAATTTAAGATTTTTTATCTTTGAACAAACCCTATTTAACACAGATTAATTGCAGATGTCTTAATGAGTCTATTTAGAAAACTTTTTGGTTCCAAATCAAATAAATCAGAAGAGGAAATTCAATCTGAAGACCGAGGCAAATATATGCCTGAAATAAAACTACCCATAGATGAGAAGTTTACAATAAACTTTAAAGAGAATGGTGGTAAATTTCTGTATTGCGAAAATTTAGATGAAATTTTTCAAACCTTAGATTTTATTATTGAAGAGAACAATTGGGAAGATAAAAAAATCTTGATCTTAGAAAATAATTTAAAAAAACGTTTTGCTTCATCTAGCTTAAACATAGCTAAACATAATGAAGCCGATGCCACTTATTTTTTAACTAGTTGTGAAAGTTTAATCGCAGATGATGGTTCTTTATTAATTTGCTCTAATCAAATAGCAGAAAAAAAACTAGCAGACCTGCCAAGTAATTTTATTGTATTTTCAACTACAAGTCAAATTGTTGGAAGTATCAGTGAGGGACTACGTAATATTAAATCTAAAAACACGCAAAAAATTCCGTCAAATATTACTACTATAAAACATTTTAAATTTGAAGAGGAAAAAAACTTCTTAACCTATGGTAGTAATTCAAAAAACCTATATTTGCTGCTTTTAGAAGACCTCTAACATGAAAGAAATTCTTACCAGATCTATTTTTGGTTTTATATATATAGCTTTATTAATTGGATCTCTTTACAATGAGCATGCTGTAACAGTATTGTTCTTTATTTTTGGCATCATTTCTATAGCAGAATTTAAGAAACTTATAGAGATTCATAAATTTTCACCTTATATAATATTTACTGTTATATATTTCTTTTTTAGTTACTGGCACATGGTTTCTCCAAAGTTAGCCGGTTTTAATGAAGCTACTCAAATCGTTTTAGTACTTTCAATATTTGTAAATTTATTTTTAATTAAAGATTTATTCTCTAAACGAGGTATACCTCTATTTAAATTTAAACGTTTTCTTTTAACTAGTTTTTATTTATCTAGTTCTTTTGTATTCTTAATGTTAATTGCAAAATTTGGTAACACGTACCAACCTAGTATAATTTTAGGATCGTTTATCTTAGTATGGGTTAACGACACTTTTGCCTTTATCGTTGGAAAAAACTTTGGAAAACAAAAGTTATTTGAAAAAATATCTCCTAAAAAGACCGTTGAAGGTTTTATTGGAGGATTGTTTTTTTCGTGTGTAACTAGCTATTTTATTGCTACCTTTACAAACACATTAAGCTTTAATCAATGGCTTATTTTATCAATAATTATAAGTGTTTTTGGTACGTTAGGAGATTTAGTAGAATCTAAATTTAAACGTCAAGTTAATGTTAAAGATAGTGGTGTAATTATGCCTGGACATGGCGGATTACTTGACAGATTAGACAGTATTATATTTGCTGCACCATTTATTTATTTGTTTTTAAGAATTTTAGATTATGTTTCATAAAGAAGGTTTTAAGATCATACTAATCGCTTTTGCACTAGTAGTTGCATCATTTTTAGTGATAGACAATTTTATATCTTTCGTCTGGTTACGAAACATATTATTTTTCTCTTGCCTAGCATTTCTAATATTAATTTTACAATTTTTTAGAAATCCAAAACGTAATGGTATTTTAAATGACAATCAAGTTTTATCTCCTGTAGACGGGAAAGTAGTTGTTATAGAAGAAGTTTTTGAAAAGGAATACTTTAAAGAAAAGCGTTTACAAGTTAGTGTATTTATGTCTCCAATAAATGTACACGTTACAAGATATCCTATAGGCGGAAAAGTCGTGTTTAGCAAATACCACCCAGGTAAATTTTTAGTCGCTTGGCACCCAAAAGCTAGTGAAGAAAACGAGCGTACTACTGTTGTTGTAGAAAACGAAATCTTTGGAAAAGTTTTACACAGACAAATTGCAGGCGCATTAGCTAAACGTATAGTAAATTATGCCAAAGTTGGAGACCAAGCTATACAAGCGAGTGATTCAGGCTTTATTAAATTTGGGTCAAGAGTAGATTTATTTTTACCTTTGGGAACTAAAATTAATGTAAACCTTAACGACAAAGTTAAAGGTGGGGAAAGTATTATTGCCGAATTATAATGACTTCAGAAGAATTAGATATTGACTTTAAGGATGCTGTAGAACGCATTAATAATCTTCCTGGACCATTCCCAGCAGATTTCCTATTACGGTTATATGCTTATTACAAAAAAGCTACAAACGATTATAATAGACCAAACAGTAATAAACCTATTATAAATGCATTTAAAACAAATGCATTATTTCAAGTACAAAACATTACACAAGATGAAGCTAAACGTATATATATCGATTTAGTGAACAACTACTGTTTATATAGAAAATAGTTACTGTATTTTAATCTATCCTTTTTGTTCTTTTTGTTGTTGTAATTAACTTATCCTTTTTAAGAGCAACTATTTTAAATCTAAAAAAATAAAAAGAGCCCGGTTCTTTAATTTAGAAACGGGCTCTTGTATGTTCTATAATGTAATACTATAAAATTATTTTAAAAGGAACTCTAGTGGTTTTCCAGTGGCTCCATTAGGGAAGCTAATTCCTAATAATCCAGAAATAGTTGGAGCTATATCTATAATTTCTGTTTTTTGTAAAGTACTACCATGTTTAATTCCTTTACCAAAAAATAATAAAGGGACGTGTGTATCGTGATTTAATCCAGAACCATGCGTAGATCCTGTTTTGCCATAAGAAATAACGGCTGGTTTTAATTCAAATAAAACATCTCCAGAGCGTTTTTGATTATAACCATTTTTTAATAGTGCCTCTATATCATTACCTCCACTAGAAAGAGCATATGCAGGAGATACGTAATGAATATTATCATAAGAAATTAATTCATTAGCAATCTCTTGTTGCGTACGTTCTAAATTTAAATTTAGTTCATTAACTTTTTTACGATTTAAAAAGATTTGATTATTACTAATGTTTTCAATTAAATCTGATACACCATATTTTTTAGTCATAAATTGATTTAAATTATTTTTAAATTCTTCTTTAGCAAAATATCCAGCAGGCACATGTTGTGAATGTAAATAAGATGGTACATCTACACCGCCATGATCTGCAGTTAAAAACACCGTGTATTCCCCTTTTCCTACATAATTATCTAGCATTTTAAATAAACGACCTAAATCTTTATCTAATCTGATATATGTGTCTTCTACTTCCTTAGAATTAACACCAAAATTATGACCTACATAATCTGTAGATGAAAAACTTACAGTTAAAACATCAGTAACATCATCTTTTCCTAAATCTTCTCCTTTAATGGCTTCAATAGCAAAATCTGTTACAATACTATTACCGTAAGGTGTACTTTTTATTATATCGTAACCATTATTTTCCTTACTTAATTTTTTTAAATCATAAGGAAATGTTGCGTTTTTTTGACCTTTAAAACCGCCTTCAAAATCATTTAAATCGGCACCACTTTCAGTGTATTTTTTAATATCATAATAAGTGTCCCATTCTTTTAAGTAAGACTTTGCGGTTTTAGAAGAGTTAAAATTTTTCACCCATTTTGGTAAATCATCTCTATAATAGGTACTTGTAATAAAATCGCCTTGATCTTCACCAAAAAACCAATATGCAGCGTTGGCTGTATGTCCGGCTGGTAAAATTGCACCTCTATCTTTTATAGACACCCCAATTGTTTTACCTTCCATTTGTGTAAACAATCTATTTTCATCTGCAAAACTTGTAGTTAACATACGGTGCGGAGACATCTGTCCAGCTTTATCTTCTGTTCCTACAGAGGCTACAGAAGCATCTTCAGCACAATATACAGATGTTTTAGTTTCTTTATCATACCAATTATTACCAATAATACCATGATTCATAGGAGATGTACCTGTATAAATTGAAGCATGTCCTGGAGCTGTGTAAGTAGGAATATAATTAAAATGATTATTCTTACAGTTAAACCCCTCATCTATCATACGTTTAAAACCATCTTCTCCATATTTATTATAAAAACGAGTTAAATAATCATAACGCATTTGATCTACAACAATACCAACTACTAGTTTGGGTTTAACATATATGTCTTCAGGTGTGTTTTCCTGTGTCTGTTGAGCAAAACAAGTTCCAAATAGTAAACTTGCAGCAAAACATAATATTGAATTTTTCATAAAATAGAATTGAAATTTTGAACACAAAAATAAGGTTTTTAAAATCGATCTTAATTTAAATAATCATTAAATAAGTAATAGTATTTTTTTACTTTAGCACTTACAAACTATTTTATGAATTATCTACACAGTATTGGCGCTTACATACTCATGATAATTGAGATTTTCAGAAAACCAACAAAATGGTCGGTAATGAAAAAACTCATTATTAAGGATATCGATGATTTAATTATTGGCTCCTTAGGTATTGTTGCATTTATATCATTCTTTGTTGGAGGTGTGGTTACTATACAGACAGCTTTAAACATGGATAACCCTCTTGTACCAAAATCTTTAATAGGTTTTGCGACTAGACAATCTGTTATTTTAGAATTTGCACCAACCTTTATTTCAATTATTATGGCTGGTAAAGTTGGTTCTTTTATAACGTCTAGTATTGGTACCATGCGTGTAACAGAGCAAATAGATGCTTTAGAAGTTATGGGTATTAATGCTCTTAACTACTTAGTATTTCCTAAACTTGTTTCATTAATGCTCTACCCTTTTGTAATTTCTATTTCAATGTTTTTAGGAATTATAGGTGGATTAGCTGCTTGTGCATTTGGAGGCTTTGCTACAGTAAATGAATATATTACTGGATTACAGGACGAATTTATTCCTTACCATATAATCTATGCGTTTATTAAAACTATAGGGTTTGCTTTTTTATTGGCGACTATCCCATCTTATCATGGATTTTATATGAAAGGAGGAGCTTTAGATGTAGGGAAGGCTAGCACAGTATCTTTTGTTTGGACAAGTGTAGCTATAATAACTTTAAATTTTATTCTAACTCAAATTCTATTAAGCTAATGATTGAAGTTAAAGAATTACAGAAATCATTTGGAGATACACGTATCTTAAAAGGAATTAGTACGACATTTGAAAAAGGAAAAACAAATCTTATAATAGGACAAAGTGGTTCTGGTAAAACTGTGTTTTTAAAATGTTTACTTGGGCTTTTTGATTATGAAAAAGGAAGTATTTCTTATGAAGGACGAATATTTTCAAAATTATCAGACGAACAAAAACGTGGCTTAAGATCTGAAATAGGCATGGTCTTTCAAGGTAGTGCACTGTTTGATTCGATGACAATTGCAGAAAATGTAAAATTCCCTTTACGCATGTTTACTAAGCTTAGTGATAGTGAAATGGACGACCGTGTTAACTTTGTTTTAAAACGTGTTAATCTGGACAATGCACACCACAAACTTCCTTCTGAAGCTTCTGGAGGAATGCAAAAGCGCGTGGCCATAGCTCGTGCTATAGTTAACAAACCCAAATATCTATTTTGCGATGAACCTAATTCTGGATTAGATCCAAAAACGGCTATCGTAATAGATAATTTAATTCAAGAAATTACAGACGAATACAGTATTACAACAGTTATTAATACTCACGACATGAACTCTGTGATGGAAATTGGTGAAAAAATAGTCTTTCTAAAAGATGGTTTAAAAGCTTGGCAAGGCTCTAATGAAACAATATTTAAAACCGATAATGAAGTCGTTACAGATTTTGTATATTCTTCAGAGCTCTTCAAAAAGGTTAGAAAAATGTATATAGAAGAGAACCTCTAATGCTTTAATCGTTCTACTAGTAACGTATCTAAATTTAGTTTGAATTTTAACCAACGCTCTAACTTTTCTTGATCTTTAGTTAAAGTCTCTTCTTTAAGGTTTTTGTCTTTCTTCCAACGTATTCCAAATACAGGAATCGTATCGGTGGTTTCAAAATTTGATGATATTACTGGCGAGTATCTAAATAAGTCCAAATTCTCATAATTAATATGGACCTCTTTTAGAATCGTTTCAAAAGGAATTGTTTTTTCTTCTAAATATTGTAATTGACTTACTCGTTTTTCTAAATATGTAATTTTTTGAGTTTGCGATAATAAATCTAAAGAATCACGCTGGCGTAACTGCTCCATATATTTAACATTATCTACATTTTTACTATTTTGATTAAACTCAAAATGAGCATTTTTAAGAGCAGGATAATCTGCCAATTTGGCTTTTAATAATTCAATAGTTTCATCTGGAATATAACCTAATCCATAAGTATTAAATACAAAGCTAGACCCTTCTTTACCATTAGAATATCTGTAAACAACATTCCGTTTAATATAGTCGTATTGAGGTAATCCTTTTAATTCATGATCTAGGTATAATTGAGCTTCTCTTTTAAAATTACTTTCTTTTAAAACATCTATAAATGTCCAAATTGCAGGAATCATTGCTACTACTGCTAGTAAAGAAGCAATTTGAGAAATACGTTTTCTTTTCTTAGAATTTGCGTATTTAATCATTGGAAATCGCAAAATCTTTAAAGCTATAAATGTAGCTAAAGCAATAAAAATAGTATTAATTATAAATAAATAAAATGCTCCAGATGCATAGCCTATACCTTTAGAAAAATCATCGAAAGAAACTGCTAACCCATATCCTACAGTACATAATGGAGGCATTAAAGCTGTAGCAATTGCTACACCAAAAATTACAGAGGCAATAGTTCCTTTTTTAGTTCGTGCTATTATTAAAGCAGCTCCACCAAAAAATGCAATTAATACATCTCTAATATCGGGTTTAGTTCGAGCTAATAACTCTAAAGATTCTTCTTGTAATGGAAAAAATTTATAAAATAAGAATGCGGTTAAAACACTCAAAAAAATCATTACTCCAAAATTTATAAGAGATTTTCTAAGTGTATCAATATCATTTATAGCTACAGATAAACCAATTCCTAAAATAGGTCCCATTAATGGAGAAATTAACATGGCACCAATTACAACCGCTGTAGAGTTGGCATTTAATCCTATGGAAGCAACGAATATAGAACAAATTAAAATCCAAGCCGTAGCGCCCTTAAAAGGAATATCTCCTTTGATAGCATCTATAGTAGCTTGCTGATCTGTATCTTGTCTAAAATCTAAAAGTTCTGATAGAAAACTTCTAATACTTTCAAGTAAGCCTTGAGCATCTTTCTTAATAGCATCTTTAGAATCTTTTACAGCAGCCTCTTGAGCTGCTGTTTTTTCCTTGTCAGATTCTTCTTCCGAAAAATTAAATTTGTTTTCACTCATATATTAACAGTACTGATCACCAAATGTATCTCTAACTTTATTACGTAATCCCTTAATATCTTGCTCTTTTGCTTTAGGATAAATAAGAAGAACGTCGTCCTTATCGATTATAATATAGTCATTTAAACCTTCTACTACAACAATTTTATCATCTTTGGTTCTAATCATATTACCTGATGCATCTTCAACTAAAGTTCTAGCATTAACAACAGCGTTGTTATTATCATCTTTATTTAATTTCTCATATAAGCTTCCCCAAGTTCCTAAATCGTTCCAATCAAATTCTGCAGATAACACATACACATTATTAGAACTTTCCATAATCGCGTAATCCACAGAAATATTATCGGCTTTTTCATAATTTTCTGAAATAAACTCAGCTTCTAAAGCAGTATTATATGCTGGAATTCCTTTTTCAAATAACTGAACTAACTCTGGTTGATTTGTTTTAAAAGCTTTTAATACACTAGATACACTCCACATAAATATACCTGCATTCCAAACAAAGTTACCTTGCTTAATAAACGATCTTGCTGTGGCATAATCTGGTTTTTCTCTAAACTGTTTAACAGATTTAACCACATTAGCTGTTTCGGTATCATATTCTATATAGCCATATCCTGTATTTGGAAATGTAGGTTGAATTCCTAAAGTCATTAACGCATCGTGCTCTTGGCAGAAATCGAAGGCAGTTAAAACATTTTTGGTAAATGCATCTTCATCTTCAATCCAATGATCACTAGGAGCTACAAGCATTAAAGCATCAGGATTTATTTTTTGAATTTTTAACGCTGCGTATAAAATACAAGGTGCTGTATTTCTCATAGCAGGTTCTAAAACAATCTGATCTTGAGAAATATCTGGTAATTGCTCTAAAACTAAAGCATTATAATCTGTATTAGTTAATACGTAAATATTTTGTTTTGGAATGAACTTTGTTAAACGCTGAAACGTTTTTTGAATTAAAGTTTCTCCTGTTCCTAGCATATCGTGAAACTGTTTTGGGAAACTGTTCATACTAACTGGCCAAAATCTTGAGCCTACTCCTCCAGCCATAATAATGGCATAATTGTTTTTGTTCATTCTTATTTTATATTAAATAACTTCAATTTCTACTTGCGGATTAAATAAATATACTTTTCCCGTTTTTATTTCTACACACTCAAAACGTTTAACACGTTTATTTCCTTTTTTAAATTGTCGGCCATTATGAATTTTAAACACACTGCCTTCAGGCACTTCAAAAATATAAGTTTTATCTGAATTTTCGTCATATTGTTTCAAAGCTATTGATAAAATATGATCTGTGTCGCTAGTTGCTTTGGGATTTATAAAATGTTTAGCTAATATGGGTAGGAGTTCTTTAGGAAATACCTCCGGATTTATAAAGGGTAACATTAAGTGTTGGAAAGTATATTTCCACTCTTTTCCGTGGGGTTTAATCTGCATTCCATATTTTTTAAACGCCTCAAAATGTGCCACTTCATGTATTAATGTGATTAAAAAACGATAGGGATTTAAATTGGAATTTACCGTTATTACATGTCTTCCATTGGGTAACTTTCTATAATCACCATGTCTTGTTTTACGTTCTGGTTTTACCATCACATCTAACTCATCATGATCTAATAATTCCTGAACTATAGGAATTGAAGGTTTAGGTATGTAGCTTTGGAGTGTATTCTGCATTATAAAGCAAAAGTAAACGAAACCAATTAAATTTCAATATTATTATACCTTTAAGCTTTTATTTTATTAATCCCGGATAAGCGGCAATGTAGAGCAGCGTAATAATCCTTCCTGCTTAGATATTTCTGCATATGGAACTTCTTCTACAGTAAAACCTTGTAATCTAAGCCAAGTATTTAATCTAACGAAGTTTATTTCAGAAATCACAGTAGTTTCATCTATTGAAAACACATTGCTATTCATATTATACATTTCGTCTCTAGTGATATAAAATAGGTTATCTTTTCCAAAGAGTTCAACTAAATAATTAAAATCAGATTCGTCTCTAAAACCTTCTTTATAAATTATACCTTTAGCTTTACCCACTGGCTGAAAACAACAATCTAGATGTAATGCATTGTCTTTAGCTTCTGTTCTAGATTTTTTCAAATCAAACTCTTTTACTATTTTATTTGGAAAGAGTGATTTTATAAATTCAACCCCTTCCATATTAGTACGGGCTGTAATCTGATCTGGATAATCGTCTCCTTTATAGGTGCCTATAAATATGTAATCATTCCATAACATTACATCGCCACCTTCTATATGTACAGCTTCTGGTGGTTTTATAATATCTAATGGATTAATTTGATCTATAACATGCTGCAATGCATTTAATTCTTGTTCACGATCTGGTAAAATATTTGCTTTTATAAATTTATTATCGATAACAAAAGCTATGTCTCTAGCAAAAATCTGATTGTAATTTTCTATAATTTTAGGACGGAATACCTTTACATCATACTTCTGGAATACGTTGTTTACTGCCTCCATTTCTTTAACCATATCGGCTTCAATAGGATACGTTCCCGCTTTAATATGTTCAATAGATTTTGGATCGTAAGCGTCTGCTATAGATGGTATAGGTCCGTTACTAATAGCTGTTCCTAAAACTACGGCTCTTAATCGAGACGTTTCATTTGTCACTTTTAATGATAACATATGTTTGGTAAAATAAAAATGTCATTTTGAAAATTTATAAAACATAAAGTAATGCTTTAAAAGTAATCAAAATGACATTAGATTATTAATTCTATAGATCTATCTTAACGATTATCTACATCTACGTATGGTCTTAAAGTTTCACCAATGTATAATTGACGTGGACGACCTATTGGTTCTTTACGTAAACGCATTTCTCTCCACTGAGCTATCCATCCTGGTAAACGCCCAATAGCAAACATTACTGTAAACATTTCTTGAGGAATATTCATCGCTCTGTAAATTACACCTGAATAAAAATCTACGTTAGGGTAAAGTTTTCTCTCTACGAAATATGGATCTTCTAAAGCTTCTTTTTCTAACCCTTTTGCAATTTCTAAAATTGGATCTTCTATACCTAAAGCTTCTAAAACTTCGTCTGCTGCTTTTTTAATAATTTTAGCTCTTGGGTCAAAGTTTTTATATACACGATGTCCGAATCCCATTAATCTAAAAGGATCGTTTTTATCTTTTGCTTTAGCCATGTATTTTTTAGTATCTCCACCATCGGCTTCAATAGCTTGTAGCATTTCAAGAACTGCTTGATTAGCTCCTCCATGAAGAGGTCCCCAAAGTGCAGAAATACCTGCCGAGATAGATGCGAATAATCCTGCGTGTGCTGAACCAACAACTCTTACTGTAGAAGTTGAGCAATTTTGCTCATGATCTGCATGTAAGATTAATAATTTATCTAAAGCATCTACAAAAATTTGATTTTGTACATATTTACAATTTGGCTTAGAAAACATCATTTTAAGAAGATTCTCTACATACCCTAAAGAGTCGTCTCCATAATCAAGAGGTAAACCTTGTTTTTTTCGCATTGTCCATGCAACTAAAACAGGCATTTTACCTAAAATTTTAACGATAGCTTTATACATATCTTCTTCTGAATTTACATTCACTGAAGAAGGGTTAAAAGCCGTTAGAGCACTTGTTAATGATGAGATAATTCCCATTGGGTGTGCGGTTCTTGGGAAAGCTTCTAAAATCTTTTTAATATCTTCGTCTACTGTAGATTCTGCTTTAATATCATCATGAAACTTATCGTTTTGTGCTTTAGTAGGTAATTCTCCAAAAATTAAAAGATAAGTCACTTCTAAGAAGTCTACTTTTTGAGCAAGTTCTTCTATTGAATAACCACGATATCTTAAAATTCCTTTTTCTCCATCTAAAAAAGTAATTGCACTTTCACAAGATCCTGTATTTTTAAATCCAGAATCTAAAGTAATTACTCCACCAGTAGCCGACCTTAAAGTAGCTATATCGATTGCGACTTCATTTTCAGTTCCTGTAATTAAAGGAAATTCGTACTTTTTCCCATCTATTTCAATTGTGGCTTGTTTTGACATATTAATTTACTTGTATTATTCCGTTTTTTTTTGCTATCGGCTAAAATACAAAATCTATCACAATATTTATATATAAAAAATAAAGCATTTGGTTAAATTTTACTCAAAATTTTAGATAAAAAAAAGCGATTATCTCAAGAAATAATCGCTTTTTAAAATTATGAACGCTTAAAATTAGAATTTAAAAGCTTTTTCTTTAGGATAATATGCAACATCTCCTAATTCTTCTTCTATTCTTAATAATTGATTGTACTTAGCCATACGGTCACTTCTAGAGGCTGAACCTGTTTTTATTTGACCACAATTTAATGCAACAGCTAAATCTGCAATAGTATTATCTTCTGTTTCTCCTGAACGGTGAGACATAACTGAAGTATACCCTGCATTCTTAGCCATATTTACAGCTGCTATTGTTTCTGTTAAAGAACCTATTTGGTTTACTTTAATTAAGATAGAGTTGGCGATACCCTCGTCAATACCACGAGATAGACGTTCTACATTAGTAACAAATAAATCGTCTCCTACTAATTGTACCTTATCGCCAATTTTGTCTGTAAGTAGTTTCCAACCTTCCCAATCGTTTTCATCCATACCATCTTCTATGGAGATAATTGGGTATTTAGCTGTTAATTCTGCTAAGTATTCTGCTTGCTCTTCACTAGTTCTAATTTTACCAGTAGAACCTTCGAACTTAGAATAGTCGTATTTCCCATCTACAAAAAATTCTGCAGATGCACAGTCTAAGGCAATCATAATATCATCACCAAATGTATAACCCGCTTTTTCTACAGCCAATTTAATAGAATCTAAGGCATCTTCTGTTCCACCTTCTAAAGTTGGTGCAAATCCACCTTCGTCTCCTACAGCAGTACTTAAACCTCTGTCATGTAACACTTTTTTTAGATTATGAAAAATTTCTGTTCCCATCTGCATAGCATGTGTAAAGTTTTTAGCTTTAACAGGCATAATCATAAATTCTTGAAAAGCTATTGGTGCATCACTGTGAGAACCTCCATTTATAATATTCATCATAGGTACTGGTAATGTATTTGCAGAAACACCACCTACGTAACGATATAAAGGCACACCTAATTCAAAAGCCGCAGCTTTAGCTACTGCTAAAGAAACACCTAAAATAGCGTTTGCACCTAATTTTGATTTATTTTGAGTTCCATCTAAATCGATCATGATTTGATCTATTTGATTTTGTTCAAAAACAGAAACTCCTAGTAATTCTTGAGCTATAATTGTATTAACATTATCTACAGCCTTAGAAACACCTTTACCCATATACGTATCACCACCATCTCTTAACTCCACGGCTTCGTGTTCTCCTGTAGATGCCCCAGAAGGTACTGCTGCTCTTCCAAATGCTCCATTTTCTGTATACACATCTACTTCTACAGTAGGATTACCACGGGAATCTAAAATTTGTCTTGCATGAATGCTAACTATTATGCTCATCTTAATATTATTTAAAAAGTTAATTTTATTGTTTTAAAGTACTAAATTACAAAATTGTAAGACTAAATTTTAACTATTGTAGTTATATTTATCTTATAAAATTACTACATTGTTTTCGTAACAAAAAAACCACAAATAAAGCAAGCTTTTTTTGTGGTTTTTAATATCTATTTAGTGATATTTTTAATAAAATCATCAAATAAATAGTCTGCATCATTTGGACCAGGACTAGCTTCTGGATGATATTGAACAGAAAAACAATTTTTATTCTTCATCTTTAAGCCAGCAACTGTATTATCATTTAAATGTAAGTGTGTAATTTGTAAATCTGGATGTGCTTCAACTTCTTCTCTATTTACAGCGAAACCATGATTTTGAGATGTTATTTCACCTTTTCCAGTAATTAAGTTTTTTACAGGATGATTAATTCCTCTATGCCCATTATGCATTTTATAAGTAGAAACACCATTAGCTAATGCAATAACCTGATGTCCTAAACAAATCCCAAACAGTGGTAAATCTCTTTGTATAACCTCCTTAGCAACCTGAATTGCTGATTCTAAAGGTTCTGGGTCTCCAGGACCATTAGATAAAAAATACCCATCTGGATTCCATGCTTGAAGATCTTCAAAAGTAGCATTATAAGGAAAAACTTTTATGTAAGCACCACGTTTTGCAAAGTTGCGAAGTATATTTTTTTTAATCCCTAAATCTAATGCAGCAATTTTAAGTTTAGAACTTTCATCGCCAACAAAATAAGGTTCTGTTGTAGAAACTTTAGATGCTAACTCCAAACCATTCATGTCTGGAATATCTTTCAACTGTTGTTTAAGCATTTCAATATTATCTACATCTGTAGATATTAAGGCATTCATAGCTCCGTTATCACGAATATAACTTACAAGAGCACGAGTATCTATGTCTGAAACAGCTAATAAATTATTTTTATTTAGAAAATCTTCTAGACTAGCATCTGCTGCATCACGAGAAAATTCATAACTAAAATTTTTACAAATAAGACCTGAAATTTTTATACTTTCAGATTCTACTTCAGAATTAGTAGTACCATAATTACCAATATGTGCATTGGTAGTAACCATTAATTGCCCAAAATAAGAAGGATCTGTAAAAATCTCCTGATACCCCGTCATACCAGTATTAAAACAAACTTCTCCAAATGCAGTACCTAATTTATTTCCAACTGACTTACCGTAAAAAATAGTACCATCGGCTAATAAAACTACTGCTTGATTTCTTTTTTGATATTTCATAATAAGTGAACCCGTTACGTAATAATTGAAAACGTTATAACGTTTTGATATAATTTAAAATTAATATAACATCATCATCGTCTTTGTACGATAAATGATTATTTTTTACAAATTGTTTTACGTCGTCTGTGTATTCTTCTGAGGTAAAACTATAAACTAATTTTTTATTTAATTTAACTTCATCTAAAACTTCTTTAGAGTCTTTTGCTAATACAAAATATTTCTCATTAACATTATAAGCATCAGATTTCATTTTTTGATTGGTCATAGGATTTACAGCTCCTACTATAATGTCTAGTTCATATTTCTTTAATAAAGTCTTGTCTTGTGCTAAGAATAATTCTTGAAAGAAAGAATTTCTATTAAATTCTGGATCTAAATATCTTTTAAATACTGAAGTGCCTACTACTACTTTTCGAACATTTCCTGGATTAATTATAAATACAGAATCTTTAGATGCTTTTAACTCAAAACGTTCGGCTTGTAAATTATAATTTAATTTAGACGTATTTAAAGCTGAATCGACATCATCAAAAAATATCTGAGATTTATTACTCCAACTATCATATAAATAAATATCGCCTTTTATAGAATTAGATTCTGAATTAAAAGTTCTTGTCCAACTACCATTAATAGGAGAATTACTTGCAATAGCAGTATAATCTTTAGCGGCATTTAAATTCTCAATTTGAGAAAAACTATTGGAAGATATGACGAAAATTAATAAAGTTAAGACGTTGTATTTCATATTTTTTGATGCAAATATAAAAAAAAAGGCCACCCTAAATTAGGGTAGCCTTTTTTTATTTATAATGTTATATAACATTTATTCTTCTTCATTAGAAGTTTTAGTATCTACAGCAGGAGCAGCAGCTGGCTTAGAACCACCTCTTCTACTTCTACGTGTAGTTTTCTTTTCAGCTTTTCCAGCATTGTAGATTTCGTTGTAATCAACAAGTTCAATCATTGCCATATCAGCGTTATCTCCTAAACGATTACCAAGTTTAATAATACGTGTGTATCCTCCTGGTCTGTCACCTACTTTAGTAGAAACTTCTCTAAATAATTCAGTTACCGCTTCTTTTTGTCTTAATTTACTAAATACAATACGTCTGTTGTGTGTTGTATCAGCTTTAGACTTTGTTACAAGTGGCTCAATAAATTGTTTTAAAGCTTTAGCTTTAGCTACAGTAGTGTTAATACGTTTATGTTCAATTAAAGAACAAGCCATATTAGCTAACATTGCTTTTCTATGAGCAGTTTGTCTACCTAAGTGATTTACTTTTTTTCCGTGTCTCATGACATTTGTGTTATCATCTTGCTACCAAACTCGAAATCGAGGAGCAAAATATGATTAATTAATCTTTATCTAATTTGTATTTTGATAAATCCATTCCGAAGTTTAAACCTTTAACGTTTACAAGCTCTTCAAGCTCTGTTAAAGATTTCTTACCAAAGTTACGGAACTTCATTAAGTCATTTTTATTAAATGATACTAAGTCACCTAATGTATCAACTTCTGCAGCTTTTAAACAGTTTAGAGCACGAACTGAAAGGTCCATATCTACTAATTTTGTTTTAAGCAACTGTCTCATATGAAGTGATTCTTCATCGTAAGTTTCAGTTTGAGCAATTTCATCAGCCTCTAAAGTGATACGCTCATCTGAGAATAACATAAAGTGGTGAATTAATGTTTTTGCTGCTTCTGTTAAAGCATCTTGAGGTGTAATAGAACCATCTGATTGGATTTCGAAAATTAATTTTTCGTAATCTGTTTTTTGTTCTACACGGTAATTCTCAATGCTATATTTAACATTTTTGATTGGTGTATAAATAGAATCTGTAAAGATAGTACCTATTGGCGCAGTAGCTTTTTTATTTTCTTCTGCAGGAACATAACCTCTACCTTTTTCAATAGTGATTTCAATATTAACAGTAACCTTAGGATCTAAATTACAAATTACTAAATCTGAATTTAAAACCTGAAAACCTGAAATAAATTTTTGAAAATCTCCTGCTGTTATTTGTTCTTGACCAGAAATAGATATAGAAACAGATTCGTTATCTACATCTTCTATTTGTCTTTTAAAACGTACTTGTTTTAAATTTAAAATAATTTCTGTCATGTCTTCAACAACACCAGGTATAGTTGAGAATTCATGCTCTACTCCTTCAATTCTAACTGATGTAATTGCAAATCCTTCTAAAGAAGAAAGTAAAACTCTTCTTAAAGCATTTCCAACCGTTAATCCATAACCAGGTTCTAAAGGTCTAAATTCGAATTTACCTTCAAAATCTGTGGAATCAATCATGATTACTTTGTCGGGCTTCTGAAAATTAAATACTGCCATATTTGCGTTTGTATCAGTTATTATTTAGAATATAGTTCGACGATGAACTGCTCGTTTATGTTTTCTGGAATTTGAATTCTAGCTGGTACAGAAACATAAGTACCTTGTTTAGTTTCAGAATTCCATGTAATCCATTCGTAAACTTGACTTGAATTTGATAATGATCTCTCAATAGATTCAAGTGATTTAGATTTTTCTCTTACAGCTACAACATCTCCTGCTTTTAAACTATAAGAAGGAATGTTTACTAATTCCCCGTTTACTGTAATGTGTCTGTGAGATACTAATTGTCTTGCTCCACTTCTAGAAGGAGAAAGTCCCATTCTGTATACAACATTGTCTAATCTAGACTCACATAATTGTAATAATACTTCACCAGTAATCCCTTGTGAAGCTGTTGCTTTTTTGAATAAACCTCTAAATTGACGCTCTAATATACCGTAAGTATATTTTGCTTTTTGCTTTTCCATTAATTGGATTGCGTATTCAGATTTTTTTCCACGACGCTTGTTAGCACCATGTTGACCTGGAGGATAATTTCTTTTTTCAAAAGACTTATCGTCTCCAAAAATAGCTTCACCAAACTTACGAGCTATTTTAGTTTTAGGACCAGTATATCTTGCCATTTTAAATTTGTTATAAGAGTGATTATGAATTAAGGTCTTAATCTTATCCTTCGATAATCGTTAATCTCTTGATTATACTTGTTAAATTATTTTTTTACGAGTGCAAATTTACATATAAAAAAATTAATACCAACTGTATATTAAAGCTGATATTAATTTTTTTTTGTATTTGAAGTAAAATTATACTCTTCTACGTTTTGGAGGACGACAACCATTGTGTGGTAATGGAGTAACATCAATAATTTCTGTTACTTCAATTCCTGCATTATGGATAGAACGTATAGCAGATTCTCTACCATTACCAGGTCCTTTAACATAAACCTTAACCTTCTTTAAACCAGCTTCTTGTGCTACAGCAGCAGCATCTTCAGCAGCTAATTGAGCAGCATAAGGAGTGTTTTTCTTAGATCCTCTAAATCCCATTTTACCAGCAGAAGACCAAGAAATTACGTCTCCTTTTTTGTTGGTTAATGAAATAATAATGTTGTTAAAAGAAGCAGTTACGTGAGCTTCTCCAACTGAATCTACTACAACTTTACGTTTTTTAACGCTTTTTGTATTTGACTTTGCCATATGATTTTAGTTTCTAGTTGTTAGTTGTTAGTGATAGAATCCTAAACTTTTCAATTTCAAACAGATTCATCTAACGCCTAAATACTAATGACTTTTAATTATTTAGTTGCTTTCTTCTTGTTAGCAACAGTTTTTCTTCTACCTTTTCTAGTTCTAGAGTTGTTTTTAGTGCGTTGTCCTCTTAAAGGAAGACCTGCTCTATGACGAATACCTCTGTAACATCCAATATCCATTAATCGCTTAATGCTTAATTGAGTTTCAGAACGTAATTCACCTTCAATAGTAAAAGTTGATACAGCTTCACGAATAGCTCCTATTTGATCATCTGTCCAATCTTGAACTTTAGTGTTTTCGTCAACTTTCGCTGCTTCTAAAATTTCTTGAGCTCTGCTTCTACCTATTCCGTAGATATAAGTTAAAGAGATAACTCCTCTTTTCTGTTTTGGTATGTCTACACCTGCAATTCTTGCCATAACTACCCTTGTCTTTGTTTGAATCTAGGATTCTTTTTGTTAATTACGTAAAGTCTACCTTTTCTACGCACGATTTTACAATCTGCACTTCTTTTTTTAACTGATGCTCTTACTTTCATCGTATTAGTATCTATAAGTTATTCTAGCCTTAGTTAAATCGTAAGGACTCATTTCTAATTTTACTTTATCTCCTGGTAACAATTTAATGTAATGCATACGCATTTTACCAGAAATATGTGCAGTCACAATGTGACCATTTTCTAACTCAACACGAAACATAGCATTTGATAATGCTTCAATAATTGTTCCGTCTTGTTCTATTGCTGCTTGTTTTGCCATTGTATAATAAATTAAGCTACTGCTTTTCTATTTTTACCCGTTTTCATCAAGCCATCATAGTGTCTATTCAACAAATAAGAATTTACTTGTTGCATCGTGTCAATTGCAACTCCTACCAAAATTAATAGTGAAGTACCACCAAAAAATAAGGCCCATCCAGATTGAACATTCATTAACTTAACAATTATGGCAGGGAATACTGCTATAAGTGCTAAGAAAATAGAACCAGGTAATGTTATTTGAGACATAATTTTATCTAAATATTCAGACGTTTCAGATCCTGGACGAATACCTGGTATAAAACCACCGCTTCGTTTTAAATCATCTGCCATTTTATTGGTTGGAACCGTAATAGCAGTATAAAAATATGTGAATATTATAATTAAAAACGCAAATAATAAGTTATACCAAAATCCGAATATATCAGAAAATTGTGATTGCAACCACTGTCCAGCAGCAGAGTCTTTCATAAATGAAGTCCCTCCTATTAAACCAGGCACAAACATAATTGCTTGAGCAAATATAATTGGCATTACTCCTGAAGCGTTAAGTTTTAATGGAATATATTGTCTAGATCCCATAATGTTCTTTTCATATCCTCCAGAGGCAGTACGTCTAGCATATTGGACAGCAATTTTTCTTACTGCCATAATAAGCATTATCGATGCAAAAATAATTACAAACCACAACACTAATTCTATAAGGATTAACATAACGTTATTTCCTTCTAAACGTGATGCTGCGTTTTGGAAAAATGATAATGGTAAACGTGCAATAATACCCACCATAATTAAAAGTGAAATACCGTTTCCAATACCCTTATCAGTAATTTTTTCTCCTAACCACATTGCAAAGATACAACCTGTAACTAAAATGATGATAGAAGAAAAATAAAATAAACCACCTTGACCTAATAAAAAGGCACTTTGAGGAATTCCCAAACTTGGTAAACTTGCTAAATAACCTGGTGCTTGTACCAGACATATTGCTATGGTTAACCAACGTGTAATTTGATTAATTTTTTTCTGACCACTAGCACCTTCTTTTTGTAACTTTTGTAGGTAAGGAATTGCGATTCCCATTAATTGCACTACAATAGAAGCAGAAATATAAGGCATAATACCTAAGGCGAAAATTGATGCGTTAGCGAAGGCTCCTCCAGTAAATGCATTTAATAAACCTAATAATCCAGAATCTGTATTACTTTGTAAGGTTTCTAATTGTGCAGCATCTATACCTGGTAAAACTACTTGTGCACCAAAACGATAAACTAATAATAAACCAACTGTTAAGATGATTCTATTTCTTAGTTCTTCAATTTTCCAAACATTCTTTAACGTTTCTATAAATTTCATGCTCTATTACGTGATTATAAAGTTACAGCTTCTCCTCCAGCAGCTTCAATAGCAGCTTTTGCTGAAGCAGTAAATTTATGAGCAGTTACTGTTAATTTCGCTTTTAGTTCTCCTCTACCTAAAATTTTAACTAGATCATTTTTTCCAGTTAAGCCTAAAGATAATAAAGTTTCTAAATTTACTGTATCGGTAATTTTCTTAGCATCAACCAATTCTTGTAAAGTGTCTAAGTTTACACCTTGATATTCTACACGGTTAATGTTAGTGAAACCAAATTTAGGAACACGTCTTTGAAGTGGCATTTGTCCTCCTTCAAATCCAAGTTTCCTAGAATAACCTGAACGAGACTTAGCACCTTTGTGACCACGTGTAGCGGTACCACCTTTACCAGAACCTTGTCCACGACCTATTCTTTTTCCTTGATTTTTAACTGAACCTTCTGCAGGTTTTAATTTACTTAAATCCATTTCTCAGTTTATTATTAAGCTTCTTCTACAGAAACTAAGTGTTCAACTTTAGCAACCATACCAAGAATGTTTGGTGTGTTTTCATGCTCTACGACTTGCCCAATACGTGTAAGACCAAGAGCTTCTAACGTTCTCTTTTGTCTTTGTGTACGTTTAATTGTGCTTTTAACTTTCGTTACTTTAATCTTTCCCATTTCTATCGCTATTAACCTTTAAAAACTTTTTCTAATGAAACGCCTCTATCATTAGCAATTTTTTGAGCACTTCTTAATTGTAATAATGCATCAAAAGTTGCTTTAACAACGTTATGTGGGTTTGATGAACCTTGAGATTTAGATAATACATCATGTACACCAACTGCTTCTAAAACTGTTCTTACAGCTCCACCAGCAATAACCCCTGTACCAGGAGCTGCAGGAATGATATTTACTCTTGCTCCACCAAATTTTCCTTTTTGTTCATGTGGTAACGTACTTTTTACGATAGGAATACGTACTAAATTTTTCTTTGCATCTTCTACTGCTTTAGCAATAGCACTTGCAACATCTTTAGATTTTCCTAAACCGTGACCTACAACACCAGCTTCATCACCAACCACTACGATTGCTGAAAAACCAAATGCTCTACCACCTTTAGTTACTTTTGTAACTCTCTGTACACCAACTAAACGATCTTTAAGATCTAATCCACTTGGCTTTACTAGCTCTGCGCTTTTGTATTTTTGATACATAATTTCTTAGAATTTAAGTCCTGCTTCTCTAGCTCCTTCAGCTAATGATTTTACTCTACCATGGTATAAATATCCACCTCTATCAAAAGAGATCGTGTCTACACCTGCCTTTAAAGCTTTTTCAGCTACAGATTTTCCTACTAGAGTAGCAATTTCTGATTTAGATCCTTTTGCAGCACTAATATCTTTATCTCTTGAAGATGCTGAACTGATAGTCTTACCAGTTACATCATCAACTATCTGAGCATAAATTTCTTTATTACTTCTAAAAACAGATAATCTTGGTCTAGTTTCTGTACCAGAAACTATTTTACGGACTCTGCTTTTAATTCTTAATCGTCTTTCGTTTTTTGTTAACGCCATAACTTATAAATTATTAAGCTGATTTACCTGCTTTTCTTCTAATGATTTCTCCTACAAATTTAATACCTTTTCCTTTATATGGTTCAGGTCTTCTAAAATCTCTAATTTTTGCTGCAACTTGTCCAACAAGTTGTTTATCGTGAGACGTTAGTTTAACTATAGGGTTTTTACCTTTCTCTGATACTGTTTCAACTTTTACTTCTGGAGCAATGTCTAATACAATATTGTGAGAAAATCCTAATGCTAAATCAAGTTTTTGACCTTGATTAGAAGCTCTATATCCAACACCAACTAATTCTAATTCTTTAGTCCATCCTTTAGATACACCTTCAATCATATTATTGATTAAAGCTCTATAAAGTCCGTGTTTAGATTTTTCTTCTTTTTTATCAGAAGAACGCTCAACTATAACATTTCCATCTTCAACTTTTATTGAAACATTAGAAAATTCTTGAGTTAACTCTCCTAATTTTCCTTTAACTGTAACAATATTCTCGTTAACATCAACTGTAATTCCTTCTGGAATTGCGACTGGGTTATTACCTATTCTTGACATTTCTTATAGTCTTTAAATTAGTAAACGTAGCATAAAACTTCACCACCTACATTTTCTTGTTGGGCTTGCTTACCTGTCATTACTCCGTGAGAAGTAGAAACAATGGCAATACCAAGACCGTTTAAGATTCTAGGTAGTTCTGTTGAACTCGCATATTTACGTAAACCTGGTTTACTGATTCTTTGAATCTTCTTAATTACAGGTTCTTTAGTTTCTTTATTGTACTTAAGAGCTATTTTAATAGTTCCTTGTACAGTAGAATCATCGAATTTGTAACTTAAAATATATCCTTGGTCGAATAATATTTTTGTGATTTCTTTTTTCAAGTTAGAAGCAGGAATCTCTACCACTCTGTGGTTAGCACGCACTGCGTTTCTAATTCTTGTAAGATAATCCGCTATTGGATCTGTATACATATGTATTAATTTGCGGTTTTGGTTTTCAATATATAATTGAACCTGAAACCAATTTATAATTATTTTTTACCAGCTTGCTTTTTTAACACCTGGAATAAGACCGTTATTTGCCATTTCTCTGAATGTTACACGAGAAATACCAAATGTACGCATATACCCTTTAGGTCTACCTGTAAGTTTACATCTATTATGCATACGTACTGGAGAAGCATTTTTTGGTAACTTTTGTAATGCTTCGTAATCTCCAGCTTCTTTTAAAGCTTTACGTTTTTCAGCATATTTAGCTACTGTTTTTGCTCTCTTAACCTCACGGGCTTTCATTGATTCTTTAGCCATATCTTAGTTCTTTTGAAAAGGTAAACCTAGTTCAGTTAATAATGATTTTGCTTCTTTATCAGTTTCTGCAGAAGTTACAAAGGTAATATCCATTCCTGAAATTTTATTCACTTTATCAATGTCAATTTCTGGAAAAATGATTTGCTCTGTAATACCAAGGTTATAATTACCTCTTCCGTCAAATCCTGTTGCTTTAATTCCGCTAAAATCTCTTACACGTGGTAAGGCTGAAGTTACTAAACGGTCTAAAAATTCGTACATCTTCTCTCCTCTTAACGTAACTTTAGCTCCAATAGGCATTCCTTTACGTAATTTAAAAGAGGCAACATCCTTTTTAGATAAAGTTGCTATAGCTTTTTGTCCAGAGATTGTTGTTAATTCTTCTACTGCGTAGTCAACTAACTTTTTATCTGCAACAGCAGCTCCAACACCTTTAGATATTACTATCTTAGATAATTTAGGAACTTGCATAACATTCTTATATCCAAATTCTTCTGTAAGAGCAGCAATTACTTTGCTTTTATACTCTTCTTTTAGTCTCGGTGAATATGCCATAACTATATTACTTCATTAGATTTTTTAGAAAATCTCACTTTCTTACCATCTTCTACTTTATAACCAACACGAGTTGTTTCACCCTTTGCAGTTAATAAAGATAAGTTAGATATTTGAATAGGAGCTTCTTTTTCTACGATTCCTCCTTGAGGGTTTTGTGCACTTGGCTTAGTATGTTTCTTCACCAAGTTAACACCCTCAACAATCGCTTTGTTCTTATCTGTTAATACTTTAAGTACTTTTCCTTCAGATCCTTTGTGATCTCCAGTTATTACTTTTACTGTATCTCCTGATTTTATCTTAAGCTTTGTCATCTTATAATTCATTAAAGCACTTCAGGTGCTAATGATACAATTTTCATGAATTGTTTATCACGAAGTTCTCTAGCAACAGGTCCAAATACACGTGTACCTCTCATCTCACCCGTTGGGTTTAATAGTACACAAGCATTATCGTCAAATCTAATATAAGATCCATCTGGACGTCTTACTTCTTTTACAGTACGTACAACAACTGCAGTTGAAACAGCACCTTTTTTAATGTTTCCATTAGGTGTTGCATCTTTTACAGAAACAACGATTTTGTCTCCTACAGAAGCGTATCTTCTCTTAGTACCACCTAGAACACGGATAGTTAAAACTTCCTTTGCTCCAGTATTATCGGCAACTTTTAGTCTTGATTCTTGTTGTAACATAATTACTTCGCTCTTTCAATTATTTCAACTAGTCTCCAACATTTAGATTTACTCATAGGTCGTGTTTCCATGATCTTTACAGTATCTCCAATGTTACAATCGTTAGTCTCGTCGTGTGCAACGTATTTCTTTGTTTTTAACACGAACTTACCATACATAGGGTGTTTTACTTTTTTAACTTCAGCAACAACAATAGATTTTTGCATTTTGTTACTAGTAACAACTCCTACACGTTCTTTTCTTAAATTTCTTTTTTCCATCTTTCAGCAGAATTATTGTAATTCTCTTTTAGTTATTTCTGTCGCAATTCTAGCTACATCACGTCTTACGTTACGTAGTTGAATTGGATTTTCTAAAGGAGATATTGCATGCGCCATTTTCAGGTCTGAATAACTCTTTTTTGTCTCACCAAGTTTCTCTTGTAACTCAGCTGTAGATAATTCTTTAATTTCTGATTGTTTCATAACATCAAATAAATTATGCTTCGTAATCTCTAGCGATAACAAACTTAGTTTTAACCGGTAATTTTTGAGCTGCTAAACGTAATGCTTCTTTTGCAACGTCTAAAGGTACTCCTCCTACTTCAAAAAGTAGTCTACCTGGTTTAACAACAGCTGCCCAATATTCAACTGCACCTTTTCCTTTACCCATACGTACTTCAAGAGGTTTCTTTGTTATAGGCTTGTCTGGAAATATTTTAATCCAAAGTTGACCTTCTCTTTTCATGTGACGTGTAGCGGCAATACGTGCTGCTTCTATTTGACGCGATGTTAAAAAATTCGAATCAAGTGATTTTATCCCAAAAGTTCCGTTTGATAATTGGTGCCCTCTTTGAGAGTTCCCCTTCATACGTCCTTTTTGTTGTTTACGAAATTTTGTTCTTTTAGGCTGTAACATTTTTTCTTTACTTTAAAAAATTACTTTCTACGACGAGGTTTGTTGTTTCCTCCTCGTGTTCCACCTTTTCCTTGCTTCTTAGACAATCCAACAAGCGGAGAAAGCTCTCTTTTTCCATATACTTCACCTTTCATGATCCATACCTTAACACCTAATCTACCATAAGTAGTATGTGCCTCAACTAAAGCATAATCAATATCGGCTCTGAATGTAGATAATGGAATACGTCCTTCTTTGTAGTGTTCTGAACGTGCCATTTCTGCACCGTTTAAACGTCCACTAATTTGGATCTTAATTCCTTCTGCATTCATACGCATAGTAGCAGCAATAGCCATCTTAATTGCACGTCTGTAAGAGATTCTGTTCTCAATTTGACGCGCGATGCTTGAACCTACTAAAAATGCATCAAGTTCTGGTCTTTTAATTTCAAATATATTTATTTGAACTTCTTTACCAGTAATTTTCTTAAGTTCTTCTTTTAACTTGTCTACCTCTTGTCCACCTTTTCCGATAATAATACCAGGTCTAGCAGTAGTGATAGTAACGGTTACAAGTTTAAGAGTTCTCTCGATAATTACTCTTGATATACTTGCTTTAGATAGACGTGCGTGAACGTACTTTCTGATCTTATCGTCTTCGGCTAATTTGTCGCCATAATCGTTTCCTCCGTACCAGTTAGATTCCCATCCTCTGATAATTCCTAAGCGATTTCCGATTGGATTTGTTTTTTGTCCCATACCTCTATTAAGCTTGTATATTATTGTTTGCTCCTACCACAATTGTTACGTGGTTAGAACGTTTTCTTATTCTGTGCGCACGACCTTGAGGAGCTGGACGTAATCTTTTTAACATAGATCCGCCATCTACTCTAATCTCTTTTACTATTAATTCAGCATCTTCAATGCTAGCATCTTCATTTTTAGCTTGCCAGTTTGCAATTGCAGACAACAACAATTTCTCTAAACGATTTGATGCTTCTTTTTGGCTGAATTTTAAAATATTAAGCGCCTTTTCTACCTTTTCACCTCTTACTAAATCGGCTACTAAGCGCATTTTTCTTGGTGACGTAGGACAGTTATTAAGTTTAGCAAAAGCAACTTGCTTTTTTTCTTCCTTAATAGCGTCTGCCATTTGTTTTTTACGACTTCCCATAGCTTACTACTTTTTACCTTTATTTTTAGCACCTGCGTGTCCACGGAATGAACGTGTTGGTGAAAATTCTCCTAATTTATGTCCTACCATGTTTTCAGTTACAAATACAGGAACAAATTGACGTCCATTGTGAACTGCAATAGTTTGTCCAACGAAATCTGGAGTAATCATAGAGGCTCTAGACCATGTTTTGATTACTGTTTTCTTTCCGCCTTCAACATTTTCTTGAACTCTCTTATCTAATTTATAATGAACGTAAGGTCCTTTTTTTAATGATCTTGCCATGTCTTATTTCTTTCTACGTTCTACAATATACTTATTACTCGCTTTTGTTTTAGAACGGGTTCTAAATCCTTTAGCTGGCACACCGTTTCTTGAACGAGGGTGACCTCCAGAAGATTTACCTTCTCCACCTCCCATTGGGTGATCTACAGGGTTCATTACCACTGGTCTAGTACGAGGTCTTCTTCCTAACCATCTACTTCTACCAGCTTTACCTGATACTAGTAATTGATGATCTGAGTTAGACACAACACCTATTGTAGCCATACAGTTAACTAAAACTAATCTAGTTTCTCCTGATGGAAGTTTTACTGTTGCAAATTTACCATCTCTTGCCATTAACTGAGCAAAAGCACCAGCACTACGAGCCATAACAGCTCCTTGTCCTGGACGTAACTCTACACAAGAAATAATTGTTCCTAATGGAATTTGACTTAACGGCATTGCATTTCCAATTTCAGGTGCGATACCTTCTTGCCCAGATACAACTGTTTGACCAACTTGCAATCCGTTTTGAGCAATAATGTATGCTTTTTCACCATCTTGGTAATTTAATAAAGCAATAAAAGCTGTTCTGTTTGGATCGTATTGAATTGATTTTACTTCAGCAGGAATTCCAGCTTTAGTTCTTTTAAAATCAATGATACGATACCTTTTTTTATGACCACCACCAATATAGCGCATGGTCATTCTTCCTTGACTGTTTCTACCACCTGATCTTTTCTTCGGAGCTAATAAACTTTTCTCCGGCTTATCAGTAGAAATGGTGTCAAATCCATTTACTACTCTAAATCGCTGACCTGGTGTGATCGGTTTTAATTTTCTTACTGACATTTTTGTCTAATTACATGTTACTGTATAAATCAATCACTTCACCTTCCGCCAGTTGTACAAGTGCTTTTTTAACAGCATTTGTTTTACCATGTTGAATACCAGTTTTAGTAAACTTAGTACTTCTATCTGGACGGACATTTATTGTACGAACTTTTTCAACAGAAACGCCATAAGCAGCTTCAACCGCTTTTTTAATTTCTACCTTGTTCGCCTTTGTATTAACCATAAAGCTAAAACAGTTATTTAATTCACTGTTTGTAGTCGCTTTTTCTGTTATTATAGGTTTAATTAAGATACTCATCGCTTCCTTATTTACTTAAATTCGTTTCAATTCCTTCTAAAGAACTCTCTAAAAGAACTACTTTATTTGCGTTTAAAATTTTGTAAGTGCTTAATTCTGAGTTTAATAACACTTCAGAGCTCTTTAAATTTCGTGATGACAAATATACATTATTATTTGATGCACCCAACACAAATAACGATTTTTTATCTTGTAAGTCTAAAGCTTTCAATACACTAGTGAAATTTTTAGTCTTAGCTGATTCAAAATTTAAATCTTCTATCACAACAATTGATTGCTCAGAAGCTTTAATTGTTAAGGCTGATTTACGTGCTAAACGCTTAAGGTTTTTGTTAAGTTTGAAACTGTAGTTTCTTGGTCTTGGTCCGAACATACGTCCACCACCTTTAAAAACTCCAGACTTAATACTACCTGCTCTAGCTGTACCAGTTCCTTTTTGCTTTTTAATCTTACGTGTAGATCCAGAAATCTCAGCACGCTCTTTAGCTTTGTGAGTTCCTTGTCTTTGGTTTGCTAAATATTGTTTAACATCCAAATACACAGCATGATTGTTAGGCTCTATAGCAAAAACTGAATCAGAAAGGTCTACCTTTCTTCCAGTTTCTTTTCCATTAATATCTAAAACTGCTACTTTCATTACTTCTCAATGATTACATAAGAGTTTTTATGACCAGGAACACATCCTTTAACCACAAGTAAGTTCTTTTCAGCAACTACTTTTAAAACTCTTAAATTTTCAACTTTTACTCTATCAGTACCCATTCTACCAGCCATCTTCATTCCTTTAAATACTCTTGCAGGATAAGATGCTGCTCCAATAGAACCTGGTGCTCTTAAACGGTTGTGTTGACCGTGAGTTGCTTGTCCTACACCACCAAAACCGTGACGTTTAACAACTCCTTGAAAACCTTTACCTTTAGAAACTCCAGCGATATCTACGAATTCGCCTTCTATAAAGTGCTCTACAGTGATAGCATCACCTAATTTGTACTCCGCATCAAAACCTTTAAATTCAACGATTTTGCGTTTTACAGAAGTTCCTGCTTTTTTAGCGTGACCGATGTCAGCTTTAGTAGCACTTTTTTCTGTCGCGTCATCGAAACCAAGTTGTAAGGCACTATACCCATCAACTTCTTCAGTTCTGACTTGGGTAACGATACATGGTCCAGCTTCAATTACTGTACATGGAATGTTTTTTCCATTTTCATCGAAGATGCTGGTCATACCGATTTTTTTTCCAATTAACCCAGACATAATTATTAATTTATTTATTAGTATTATTTATAAAAAAATTCAGGGTCAAAACACGTTCAACCCTGAATGTATTTTTACCGTTTTTCCTTCGCTCGCAGCTCGGGACATGTATTGAAACTTTCGTTTCGTTATTCTTACTTGCGTAAGTTCTCTCTACTTAAACTTTAATTTCTACTTCTACTCCACTTGGTAATTCAAGTTTCATTAAAGCATCAATAGTTTTAGAAGAAGAGCTATAAATATCAAGTAATCTCTTGTAAGAACTTAATTGAAATTGCTCTCTAGACTTCTTATTAACGTGAGGAGAACGTAGTACAGTGAATATTTTCTTGTGTGTTGGTAAAGGAATTGGTCCAGTTACAACAGCACCTGTACTTTTTACAGTTTTAACAATCTTATCAGCAGACTTATCTACTAAGTTATGATCGTAAGATTTTAATTTTATTCTGATTTTTTGACTCATTTTCTTAGTTTTAAGCGTCTGTACCTTTAGCTGCTTTAATCACTTCTTCAGATATATTTGAAGGCGTTTCAGCATAATGTGAAAATTCCATAGTAGATGTAGCACGACCTGAAGATAATGTTCGTAATGTTGTTACATAACCAAACATTTCTGATAATGGTACGGTAGCTTTTACAGTTTTTGCACCTGCTCTGTCTCCCATATCACTAACTTGACCTCTTCTTCTGTTTAAGTCTCCAACTATGTCTCCCATGTTTTCTTCAGGTGTAATTACCTCAAGTTTCATGATTGGCTCCATAATAACAGCTTTTGCTGCTTTTGCTGCATTTTTGAATCCTAATTTAGCTGCTAATTCGAATGATAATTGATCCGAATCCACATCGTGATAAGATCCATCTTTCAATGTTACTTTCATAGCATCTACTTCGTAACCAGCTAATGGTCCGTTTTGCATAGCCATTTTGAAACCTTTCTCAATAGAAGGGATAAATTCTTTTGGTACGTTACCTCCTTTAATTTCAGAAATAAACTCTAAACCTACTTTTCCTTCTTCTGCTGGCTCAACTGTAAATACGATATCTGCGAATTTACCACGTCCACCAGATTGTTTCTTATAAACCTCTCTGTGATCTGCAGCTTGTGTGATCGCTTCTTTGTACTCAACTTGAGGTTGCCCTTGATTTACTTCAACCTTAAACTCACGTTTTAAACGGTCTACAATAATATCTAAGTGTAACTCACCCATTCCAGAAATAATAGTCTGTCCTGAAGCTTCGTCTGTACGAGCTGTAAATGTTGGATCTTCTTCAGCTAATTTTGCTAAAGCCATACCCATTTTGTCTACATCAGCTTTTGTTTTAGGCTCTACCGCGATACCAATTACTGGATCAGGGAAGTCCATACTTTCTAATACAATTGGGTGTTTTTCATCACTCATTGTATCTCCGGTTTTAATATCTTTAAATCCTACTGCTGCTCCAATATCTCCTGCTTCAATAAAATCGATAGCATTTTGTTTGTTAGAGTGCATTTGGTAGATACGAGAAATACGCTCTTTCTTACCAGAACGGTTATTTAAGATGTAAGATCCTGCATCTAAACGTCCAGAGTATGCACGGAAGAATGCTAAACGTCCTACGAAAGGATCTGTAGCAATTTTAAATGCCAATGCTGCAAATGGATCGTTAACAGAAGGCTTACGCACTTCTTCTTTATCTGTATCAGGATTAACTCCTACAATATTATCTCTATCTAATGGAGAAGGTAAATAACGACATACAGCATCTAATAAAAACTGCACACCTTTATTTTTAAATGAAGAACCACAAACCATAGGAATGATAGCCATATCCATTACAGCAGCTCTAAGTGCAGCATGCACTTCTTCTTCTGTAATAGAATCTTCATCTTCCATAAATTTTTCTAACAAGTTTTCATCGTAAGATGCAACTTCTTCGATCAATAAAGCTCTGTGCTTACGTGCTTCATCCTTTAATTCTTCTGGAATTTCAATAACATCAAATGTAGAACCGTAGTTATCATCATGCCATACAATAGCTCTGTTTTTAACTAAATCTACAATTCCTTTAAAATCCATCTCATCACCAATGTTTAACACGATTGGCACGGCATTAGATTTTAACATGTCTTTTACTTGCTGACAAACGCCTAAAAAGTTAGATCCTTGACGGTCCATTTTATTAACGAAACCAATTCTAGGCACTTTATAGTTATCTGCTAGTCTCCAGTTAGTTTCAGATTGTGGCTCAACACCATCAACTGCACTAAATAAGAATACTAAACCATCTAAAACACGTAAAGAACGGTTTACTTCAACTGTAAAGTCAACGTGGCCCGGAGTATCAATAATATTAAAGTGGTAATCTTTAGCATCTGCTGTTGGAACACCATTTTCTTTAGGGAAAGTCCAGTCACAAGTTGTAGCTGCAGAAGTAATTGTAATACCTCTTTCTGCCTCTTGCTCCATCCAGTCCATTGTAGAAGCACCATCATGTACTTCACCAATTTTATGAGAAACTCCAGTATAAAAAAGAATACGCTCTGTTGTTGTTGTTTTACCAGCATCAATATGAGCTGCAATTCCTATATTTCTTGTTAATTTTAAATCTCTTGCCATTTTATTTAGAATCTAAAGTGTGAGAATGCTTTATTTGCTTCTGCCATTTTATGAGTATCAACTCTTTTCTTAACAGCTGCACCTTCTTCTTTAGCTGCTGCTAAAATTTCAGATGCTAAACGTTGTGCCATAGATTTTTCGTTTCTTTTACGTGAAAAGCTAATTAGCCATTTCATTGCTGTTGAAACTTTTCTGTCTGGACGAATTTGCATTGGAATTTGGAATGTAGCCCCTCCTACTCTACGACTACGTACTTCTACGTGAGGCATAACGTTAGATAACGCATCTTTCCATAACTCTAAAGCTGTTTTTTCTTCGTCTGTCTTTTTTGAGTCTACAATATCAATTGCATCGTAGAATACCTTAAAAGCTACCGATTTCTTCCCATCCCACATCATCATGTTTACGAATCTAGTTACTAACTGATCGTTAAAACGTGGATCTGGTAAAAGCGGTCTCTTTTTTGCTGCTCTTTTTCTCATGTCTTTTCTTTAAAAGATTTTAATTACTTCTTAGGGCGTTTTGCACCGTACTTAGATCTACGTTGTGTTCTACCTGCAACACCTGCTGTGTCTAAGGCACCACGAACGATATGATATCTAACTCCTGGCAAATCTTTTACCCTTCCACCTCTAACCAATACTATCGAGTGCTCCTGTAAATTGTGACCTTCACCAGGGATGTATGCATTTACTTCATTACCGTTAGTCAATCTAACCCTTGCTACTTTACGCATTGCAGAGTTAGGTTTCTTAGGTGTAGTAGTGTAAACACGCGTACAAACCCCTCGTCTTTGAGGACACGAATCTAAAGCAGCCGATTTACTCTTCTTGGTTATTTTGGCTCTTCCTTTTCGTACTAATTGTGAAATTGTTGGCATATTTTCTATAAAATTTATAAAATATCCTCTTCTTAGAGGGCTGCAAATGTAAGAATTTATTTTTATTTTTCAAACCCTAAACAATTAATTTTCAATAGAATTTAACTTTTATTCTTGATAACATATTATTACTTTACTTTTTCCGTTAGTTTTACAACTCCATAAAACAAAATACTAGTGTACAGAAACATTTTAGTACTAATTATACTTACACTCACAACTTCTAACGTGCTGTGCCAGAATTTAATATTAAACATATATGGCAAAACAAATCAAGAAACCCAAATTATAGATACAATTGGCTATCAAAACACACACACTAATTTTAAGTCGATTTTAAACAGCATTGATACCCTTGGAATAAAGTTAGGTAAACTGGGATACCTTGAACACGAAATTAAATCAAGTAAAAAACTGAATGATTCTACAGTTGAAACGCTTATTAATCTAAATAAGAAATTTAACTATATATATATAAGGTATAATCTGGAAACTATAAATGAAGACATTTTAAACCCCTATACCACTAATACAGGAAAGCATCTTTTAAAAATAGAATTTAACGATTTAGAATACACGTTACAATCTTTAAATGCTAAACTTGCTGAACACGGTTTACCATTTACAACTTTAAAACTTGAAGATATTAAAATAGAAAATGATAGTGTTATAGCAAAATTAAAAACATCACAAGAAGAAAAAGCTAGACATCTAGATATAATTGTAATAAAAGGATATGAAAAATTTCCAAAGAAATTTATAAAGTATTACTCCAAACTAAAAAAGGACAACCTTTTTAACATGACTAATATTTTAAAACAAACAAATCAAATAAACAAATTAACATTTGCAAATCTAATACGCGACCCCGAAGTTCTTTTTACTAAAGATTCAACTACATTATATATATATGTAGAAAAACAAAAAAGTAATAACTTTGATGGCTATATTGGCTTTGCAACAAATGAAGACACTAACAAATTAGAATTTAGTGGCTATGTTGATATGCTTTTCAGAAATAACTTAAATTATGGAGAAACATTAAAACTTTTATATAGAAGTGATGAAAGCGAACAAAAAACATTCAATGTTAACATTGATGTCCCGTATATTTTTAACACTCCTATTGGGACAGATTTAGAATTAAACATTTTTAAAAAAGACTCCACATTTTCTACCGTTGACCAATCTTTAAAACTGTATTACCAAATTAATCCTGCGCATAAAATATTTGCAGGCCTATCTTCTACACAATCTAGCAACTTACTAGAAACCACAACAAACAGCACTATAAACGATTACAAATCCACATTTTATCAATTTGAATATAACTTTATAAATACCGCTATAGAAAATACATTTTTTCCTACGAAGTCTTATGCCAATATAGAAACTGGTTTTGGCCCAAGAACATATGAGAACACAAAAGAAAACCAAATACTAATTAATACAGAACTTTACCATACTTTTTACCTTAATTATAACAATAGTATTTTTTCACGCCTTACAGCAGGAGTATTACATTCTGATAGTTTTTTAGAAAACGAGTTATTATACTTTGGTGGTATAAATTCTATACGGGGTTTTGAAGAAAACAGTTTAACCGCAAATTTATACAGTGTGTTAAATTTAGAATACAGATACCAACTGAATTCGACCATGTACATCAATACAATTACAGATTTTTCCTACTTTGAGAACAAAATTAGTCTACTAAAAGAGAAATTAATCTCTTTTGGAGTCGGTTTTGCATTATTCACAAACGCAGGACTATTAAAATTAATATATGCCAATGGAAAAACAGAAAAACAACCCTTCAGTATTGATAATGCAAAGATTCATCTAAGTTTAACAACTTCTTTTTAGCATATAGTACCTCGAAATATGTTAAAACTAAACGAATGATAAAATTTAATGTTTATTTATTGTTTAGTTAACTTTTTATTAGGAGTTTTGCCGCCGACTAATTCAAAATTACTAAAAATGAAATCAAAGTTTAGAGGAATTCTTACGGTTTTCCTAGCATTTGTTGTGCAATTAACTTTTGCACAAGAAAAACAAATTTCGGGTACGGTTTCCGATGAAAACGGCATACCGCTCCTTGGGGTTAACATTATTATTAAAGGTACTTCACAAGGTACTCAATCGGATTTTGATGGAAATTATTCAATTTCTGCAGAATCAAACAGCACTATATCTTTTTCGTATATGGGCTATAAGACTATAGAGAAGCAAGTTGGTGCTTCAACAACAATTAACGTTACGTTAATAGAAGATCTAGCTGAACTAGATGAAGTCCTTATTGTAGGATACGGAACTTCAACACTACGTTCATTTACTGGTACAGCAACACAAATTGACAGTGAAGCTTTAGGCCGTAAAGCTGTATCTAACGTTTCTCAAGCTTTAGCAGGAGAAGCTGCCGGAGTACGTGTAATAAACACAAGCGGACAACCAGGTGAAGATGCCACAGTACGTATTAGAGGTTTTGGTTCTCTTAACGGAAACAGAGAGCCTTTATATGTATTGGATGGTATACCTTACACAGGTTCTATAAACTCTATTAACCCTAACGACATCGAATCAACAACAATTTTAAAAGATGCAGCTGCAACAGCAATTTATGGTTCTAGAGGTGCAAATGGGGTAATTGTAATTAACACTAAAAAAGGATCTAAAAACGATTCTGAAATTGAAGTTGACTTAAAAACTGGTCAAAACTTTAGCGCTTTACCTCGCTATTCAACAATTTCTTCTCCAGAAGAGTATATTGAAATTAGCCACGAAGCTTTAAAAAACAGAGGAAACATTTTAGGTAATGATGGAATTACATACGCTAACGATAATTTATTTAGCAGCTCTGGTATTGCTACAGAATACAACATGTGGAATGTTGCTGATGGTTCAGAATTAATTGATCCAGTAACAGGGAAAGTAAGAGATGGTGTAACACGTAAATACAATCCAGAAAACTGGGAGGATTACGCTTTCCAAGAGTCTAACAGAACTGAAGCTAACGTAAAGATTAGTGGTGGATCTGATAAAACAAGATACTTCACTTCTTTTGGTTATTTAAATGATGTAGGGTACTCAATAAACTCAGACTTCGAACGTTACTCGGTTAGAGCGAACATAGATCACGAAGCAAAAGATTGGTTATCTGGTAACTTAAACATTGGTTACACAAATTCAGAAACTAACAATGGAGGTCAGTCTGAAGACTCTGGATCTGTATTCTGGTTTGTAGATAACATTCCTTCTATCTACCCATTATTCTTAAGAGATGATGCTGGTAATAAAATTGAAGACCCATACTACGGTGGTTATGTATACGATTACGGTGAAAATCGTGGATTCGGCGGATTAACAAATGCAATTAGTGATGCCCACAACTCTATTTCTAACGATGTTGTACACGAATTAAACGGTAATGCGAGTATTGACATTTCATTCTCAGATGATTTTAAATTAATCAATAAATTTGGATGGAATTACAAAAACAGCAATTACAACAGCCAAGACGGGCCATACTACGGACCTAGTGCTTCTCAAAATGGATCTATATACAAAGAAAGAACAGATGTTTTCTCTTACAACTTATTAAATATGTTAACATATAAGAAAAAATTTAACGGTCATACTTTTGATGCACTTCTTGCTCACGAAGCTAACGACTGGGAAACAGAGTACTTATTTGGCTCAAAATCATATTTAACAGATCCTAATAGTACAGACTTTAATGACGCTGTAGTCCAATCTAACATGTCTTCGTATACACAAAGTTATTCTTTAGAGAGTTTCTTCGGACAAGTAAACTACAACTATAACGATACGTACTTCGTATCTGGTACATTAAGACGTGACGGATCTTCAAGATTTGAAGAAGGTAACAGATGGGGTACTTTTGGTTCTGTTGGAGCATCATGGGTAATGTCTAACGAAGACTTTATGTCTAACCAAAACATCTTTAGCTTCTTAAAGTTAAAAGCAAGTTACGGTAAAGTTGGAGACCAAGGTGGTGTAGATTACTACTCTGGAAACGATTTATATACTGTAGGAAACTTAGATGATGAGCCTACTTTAATTTTTGATACTAAAGGTAACCCTGATTTAGAATGGGAAGTATCTGATCAATTTCAAGCAGGTATTGAATTTTCTTTAGGAAAATATATAGACGCTAGTGTAGATTATTACATTAAAGATACAGATAACTTAATTTTTGATAGACGTGTAGGTCCATCTATTGGTTATGCACTTATTCAAGTAAATGATGGTGCTTTAAGAGAATCTGGTTTAGAATTCGATGTTACTGCACACTTAGTAAAATCAAAAGATTTCTACATTGATTTAGGTCTTAACGGAGAAATTACTTCTAACGAATTAACACGTATGCCTATAGATCCCGCAACAGGAGAAGAAAAATTATTAGATATTAACGATCGATACGGTAGAGCTGAAGGCCACTCTATTTACGACTTTTACGTACGTGAATGGGCTGGTGTAGACTCTCAAACTGGTCAAGCATTATGGAACCAATATTTCTATGACGGAAACGGTAACGGTATTGTAGATACTGATGAAGGAATTTCATCTTTAACTGAATATCAAGATTTATATCCAGATAGAGAAATATCTCAAACTACAACAACCACATATTCAGATGCAACACAAAAATTTGTCAACAAATCTATCATTCCTGATATTAGAGGTGCATTTAATTTAGCTACAGGCTATAAAGGTTTCCAACTTAATGTACAATTCTTATACTCTATTGGTGGTTACGCTTATGATGCTGCTTATGCAGGACTAATGAGTAATACTCAGGTAGGTGGAAATAATTGGCATACAGATATTAGAGACAGATGGCAACAACCTGGAGACATTACAGATATTCCAAGATTATCAAGTAATTTAGACCAGAATGTTAATGCTACATCTACTAGATTTATCACAAAAGCAGATTACTTAAGCTTAAATAACATCCGTTTAGCATACTCTATTCCAGATACATTTGTAAAAAGAATGGGAATGTCTAACTTCACTTTATCGTTAACAGGAGATAATTTAGCATTATGGAGCGAAAGAGACGGATTTAATCCTTCTTCTTCAGAAACTGGAGTTTCAGACACATACAGCTACTCACCATTAACAACAGTTACTCTAGGTCTTAATGTTAGATTCTAAAAAAATAAGAAAAATGAAGAAAATAATATATTTACTATTAGGAGCCACATTAACTACTGCTGTAAGTTGTAGTGATGATTTCCTTGAAAAAGATCCATCAGAATTTATGTCTGATGAAGAAATTGCAGAAATTTCACCAAATTACCCAGAATTATCAGAAGCTATTCTAAGAGGTAATTACGAAAACATGTATGTTACAGGTTCTGGAGGTACAGATTTAGACCATGATGATTTCGGTCAAAAAGGATATGATATTTACAGCGATATGTTATCTGGAGATATGGTATTAGGAGGATTAAATTATGGATGGTATTCTGGAATTTCAGAAATGCAATCTACTATAGATTTTACAGATAATGATAACTACAAGCCATGGAGATACTATTACCGTATTGTTAATGGTGCAAACTCTGTAATTGATCGTTACGTCGGAAATGATGCTGAATTAGAAGCGGGATCTGAAGCTATATATTCATTTGCTCAAGCACGTGCAATGCGTGCTTACGCTTATTTTTATTTAGCTAACTTATTTTCTACATCATACAATCCTACAGAAGAGATTTTACCAATTTACACATCATTATCTCAAGACAATCAACCACTAAGTACTACAGCAGATGTTTACGCATTAATTGTAGAAGATTTAAAATATGCTATAGAAAACTTAGAAGGTTTTAGCAGAGCATCTAAATCTTACATTAATCAAACAGTAGCTCAAGGTCTTTTAGCTTATGCTTATGCTGCAATGGGAGAAAACACCTTAGCAAAACAAGCGAGTTCAGATGCTATCTTAAGCTCTGGAGCTAGTATTGTAAGCGAAACTGAAGCCGTTGGTGGTTTTAACGATGTTACAACTAGCGCTTGGATTTGGGGTACAGATATTACAATTGCATCAGACTTAGATTTAGTATCTTGGTGGGGTCAAGTAGATTTATTTACTTACAGTTATGCTTGGGCTGGAGATCCTAAAATCATTAACGACGAATTATATGCTGCAATTCCTGACAACGATGTTAGAAAAGGACAATTTGTTAACGCATATGGTGACGGGCAATTATACCCAATTAATAAATTTTATGCTCCAGATAGAGTTGTAGGAGGACAACGTAATATTGAAACAGATTATTTATACATGCGTATAGATGAAATGTATTTATTATATGCTGAAACTGCTGCAAAATCAGGAGACGAAGCAACTGCAAAATCTGCTCTTAAAACATTATTAGAAGAACGTTTAGATGATACTTCTTATGTAGATCAATTAAGTGGTGATGCTTTATTAGACGAAATTATTTTACAAACTCGTATAGAATTTTGGGGAGAAGGAAAAAGCTACTTGTTAATGAAACGTAACAATTACGATATTACACTAGGAAGTAACCACCTAACTTACCCAAATCAAACAATATCTTCTGATGATGATAGGTTAACTTTAGATATACCTCAATCAGAAATTCAAAATAACCCGTTTATTAACTAATCTTACATACTTTAGATTTTTTAATAAGTTAAATTTATAAAAGCCTTGTGTAGTTTTATCTACACAAGGCTTTATTTATACCAAAACTTTCTAAAAAACATTTAAAATAAAAAAGACAAAAAAAAACTGACAATCGTGTCATAAATAAAATTTGAAAAACAAATATTTTAAAAAAACAACTTTTTACACTAAAAAAACTGTTGTGAACTTGAAAAAAACATTAAGGTATTTTCGAAATATTTGTTAATAAATATGTCTTTTATTAATTTCTACACAAAAAACCACATATATTTTAAATTTTAAGAATTTATTATTGTTTTATTAACATTTAATTATCACTTTAGTTATCGACTAATTCAAATTAAATAAAAATGAAAACAAAGTTTAGTGGAATTCTAACGCTGTTTCTAGCGTTTGTTGTGCAACTAACATTTGCACAAGAAAAATTAATTTCAGGGACTGTTTCGGACGAAGCCGGCCTACCTCTCCCTGGGGTTAACATTATTATTAAAGGTACCTCTCAAGGTACACAATCTGATTTTGACGGTAACTATTCATTATCTGCATCAAGTGGAGATGTGTTATCATTCTCATTTATGGGATACAAATCAAAAACAATTACAGTTGGAACTTCAACAACTATTAATTTAACAATGACTGAAGATTTATCAGAACTTGATGAAGTTGTTGTAACTGCATTAGGTATTAAAAGAGATGAAAAAGCATTAGGGTATTCATCTCAAGAAGTATCTTCAGAACAACTTGTAACTGTTAGAGATGCAAACGTAGTAAACTCTTTAAGTGGTAAAGTAGCTGGTATAAACGTAACAAACGCTTCTGGAGCTGTAGGTTCTGAAAGTAGAATTGTTATTCGTGGTATTTCATCTATTAGTGGTAATACACAACCTTTAATTATTGTAGATGGTGTTGTATTAGACAACAGTAGCTACGGTAACTCTTCATCATCTGGGGGAAACAGTACACCTAATGGTTTAGCAGATATTAACCAAGACGATATCGCTTCTATGAACGTTTTAAAAGGTGGTGCTGCGACATCATTATATGGTATGCGTGGAGCTAATGGTGTTATTGTAATCACAACAAAATCAGGAAATACAAAATCAGATCAATTAGGTATTGAAATTTCTAGTAATGTAAGTTTTGAAAATGCTTATGTATTACCAGAATATCAAAACTCTTATGGACAAGGATTTGATACAACGTATTTTGAATATGTAGACGGTGTAACTGGAGATGGTGGTATCGACGAAAGTTGGGGTGCACCTTTAGATGTAGGATACGAATTTATACAATGGGATTCTTTTGATGGTGAAGCAAAACCATGGGTATCTCATCCAGATAACGTTAAAAACTTCTATGAAACAGGGATTACTACAAATAACAACATTGCTTTTTCTAAAAGTGGAGATGGTTATAACGGGCGTGTTTCTATGGGTATGACAGACCAAAAAGGTATTATTTATAATACAGATTTAAGAAAATACAACTTTGGTGGTAAATTAAATTTTGATTTATCAGACAAATGGAGTGTAGGTCTATCTGTAAACTATACTAAGACAGAAAGTAGCAACTTACCATCTTTAGGTTATGGAGATGCTAACAACCAAATTGGTCAATTAGTATGGAGTGGTCGAAATGTAGATTTCCAAGCTCTAAAAGATTACGAAAACCTACCTTTAGGTTATGCTTCAGGATCTGATACTGCAACACCTATTAACTGGAACTTAGCATACAACAACAACCCATATTGGGCTTTAGACAACAATACAAATACATTTGATAGAAATAGAATATTAGGTAACGTTAATATTACTTATCAAATTACAGACGATTTAAGCTTAACTGCACAAACAGGTATCGATTACTTCTCTTCTCTAGACACTTCTAGAAGAGCTTTTGGTACATATGAAAGTACAAGAGGTTCTTACGAAGAAACACAACGTACACGTTACGAAATTAACAGTCAAGCAATCTTAAACTACAATATAGATTTTACAGAAAAATTCAATACAAGCTTAAGTATTGGAGGACAATCTATGGTTAATAATTACCATCGTTTATACATGGAAGCTTCGGAATTACAAGTTCCAGATGTATATAATATTTCTAATACAAGAGATGGTGTAACACCTGGTTTAGAACAGACACAAACAGATCAAAAAATTAATTCAGGATTTGGTATTGCTCAATTCTCTTACGACGATGTTGTATTTTTAGATCTTACAGGTCGTAATGACTGGGCATCTGTATTACCTACATCAAAAAACAGTTTCTTCTACCCAGGAGCAAACTTAAGTGCAATTGTAAGTGATATGATTGGAATGAACAACTCATTCTTAAAATTAAGAGCAGGTTGGGCAAAAGTAGGTAGCTCAGGACCATTATCTCCATATAGTTTAGAGCCAGCTTATTCATTTGGTACAGCTTGGGGAACTACTCCTGTAGCCTCTTCTCCTACAACATTATGGAATCCTAATATTAAAAATGAAACGACCGAAGAAATTGAAGTTGGTTTTGATACAAGATTATTCTCTAATCGCTTACGTTTAGACTTCACTTACTACGACAAAGAAACTTCTGACGTAATTATGGCAAAAGAAATTTCAGGAGCATCTGGTAACCTATATTTCTGGGATAATGCTGCTACATTAACAAATAAAGGTTTTGAAGTAACTTTAGGCGCAGATATTATCAGAAATCCTGGAGACGGGTTTAATTTAGGAATTACAGCAAACTTTGCTCGTAACCGAAATAAAGCACAAGATATTGACGACGATCCAACAACAAACGATGGAAGTATTGTTTTAGGAGGATTATGGAATGTAGATATTCAAGCAAAAGAAGGTGAAGCCGTAGGTGCAATTTACGGTCCTGCTTTTGCAAGAAACGAAGATGGTGAAATTATTTACAGTAATGGTTTACCAACACAAGATCCTACTTACCAAGTATTAGGTAACATTAACCCAGACTGGACTGGAGGTTTAAATATTGATATGTCTTACAAAAACATCAGATTCTCTACATTATTCGATGTAAAATGGGGAGGAGATATTTATTCTCAAACCAACTCATGGGGTAACTATGCTGGTGTATTAGCAGAAACTTTACCTGGAAGAGAAACTGGTATTGTTGGTAAAGGTGTAAAATCTGACGGTAATGGCGGTTGGGTAGCTAACGATGTTGTACAAACAGCTTCTACATTCTACGGAACAACTTACGGACCTAATATTGCAGAAGCAGCAGTATACGATGCATCTTTTGTAAAGTGGAGAGAATTAGCTTTATTCTATGATTTCCCATTAAAAAAATGGGCTAGCACAGGAGTTAACCAATTATCATTAGGTGTAACTGTACGTAACTTAGCCATCTTATACAAAAAAGCACCAAACATCGATCCAGAATCTGCATTTAGTAACAGTACAGGTGCACAAGGTTTAGAATATGCGCAAGTACCTTCTACACGTAGTATTGGTATTAACTTAAATGTTAAATTTTAAAACTTAAAAGTAAAATGAAAAAACTTAAATATATATTCTTACTGGCATTGATGTTACCTACTTTGGTAATGAATACCAGTTGTGACACAAATTTTGAGGAGATCAATACCAACCCTAATGATCCCGCTACCGTACCGAGCACCTTACTATTAGCAGGTATCTTAAGATCTTCTGCTAATGAAGTTCAAAATTATTTCTTAGCTGGAGAATCTGCATCTTGTTGGGTACAACATTTAGGAAAACCAGTATATAACGATAGTGAATTATACATACCACGCCAAGGTAGTATTGAAAATTTCTGGAATGTATTCTACGTTTCTAACATCAATAATGCGACGTTAATGTATGATTTAGCTCAAGAAGAAGGAAATAACGATATGCAAGGTATAGCGTTAGTAATGAAAGCTTATGCATTTCAATTGTTAACAGATACTTTTGGAGATGTTCCGTTTACTGAAGCTACTCAAGCATCTACAACAGGTAATACAACTCCAGTTTACGACGACAGTAAAGTTGTTTATGCAGGAATTTTAGACATGCTTGATGAAGCAATGACATTAATTGATGGCACAGGAACTATTGATGCAGGACAAGATTTACTTTATGGTGGAGACTACATGTCTTGGAAACGTTTTGCTGCTTCTTTAAAGTTTAGAGTTTTAATGCGTGTATCTGCTGATGCTAGCGGGTTTAATGTAGCTTCAGAATTACAAAGTTTAGTAGATTCTGGTTTATTATTTACCAGCAATTCAGATCAAGCTGCAATGACATTCTTATCAACATCTCCAAATGCAAACCCATATTTTGAAGGTTTAGTAGATGGTGGTCGTACTAACGAGTGGTGTTTAGGAGAAACTTTAGTAGAATATATGCTAGCGAGTAACGACCCTAGACTAGCAGTATACGCACAAGAAGTTGGCGGAAATGGATCTGGAAATGGTTACGTAGGTAAACCAGCTGGTATTGCAAATGTTGGAGAAACTATTTATGGAGATTCTAACAATGTATCTTTAATTGGAGAAAAATACCTAGAAGCTACACAACCAGCTTACTTTATGAGTTATGCACAAGTTAAATTATTAATGGCTGAAGCTGCAGAAAAAGGATTTATTTCTGGAGACGCTGCAACTTACTACGCTGAAGGTATTACAGCTTCTTGTGCAGACAACGGAGTTTCTACAGGAGACTTATCTTTATTTTATAGCGGTGGCGCTACAGGTTTAAAGCAAATTGCAGAGCAAGAATGGGTTGCTTTATATATGCAAGGAAACGAATCTTGGGCTGAGTATTTAAGAACGGGATATCCAGAATTACCTTTAGCTATTGATGCCGTACAACCAACTATCCCTACGCGTTATAACTACCCAGGAGCAGAACAATCTCTAAATAACGCAAACTACTCTGCAGCAGCAGACGCAATTGGAGGAGATACTTTAGTAACTGAACTTTGGTGGCAAAATTAATTTAAAATGAAACAAATGAAAAATATATTATATATCTGTTTTGTAATGCTAAGTATACTTAGTTTTACAGCGTGTCAAGAAACTGATACCGAAACCATTGTTGAACTTGAAGGCGAAGCTGGAGTACTTGTTAATGTAAGTTCAAAATCTTCAGGAGCACTTTTAGGTTCTCCTGAATCAGGAGTAGATTTAGAAGATGCATCTATAGAATTTTCTGAAAACTATTTAACGTTAACGACAATTAAACAATCCGGAGACACAGCGCTTGATATTGAAAGCATTCAAGCATACAAATCTCTTAACGGCGGAGAAGAAGTTTTAATAGGCTCTTCTACTAGTTTACCTTTTACAATTGAATACACAACTATAGACGAGTTCGTAGACGGCTTAGGTTTATCTGTATCAGACTTAAGAATTGGTGATTACTTTAACTTTATCATTAAAGTACTTAAAACAGACGGTTCTATCTATACTTACAACACTAGTATGGGACGTTTCCAATTAACAATTAACTGTTCTTACGATTTAACTGGTACTTATGTAATGACAAACTCTGTATGTAGTAGTGAAGTTGAAGTTGAAATCAGTCAAAACTCAGACGGAACTTGGTATGCAAGTACAGCAGATGGTGGATTATTACAATTCTGTACTATAAACACAACAATTCAAAACTTCGGTAGCTTTGCGGTATCTTGTGGAGGTGTTGTAGATGCATCTGCTACTGCTGGAGGTCCAGATTACTGTGAAGGTGGAGGCTATGGAATTGGCTGTATTACAGGTGGTACTTGGGATCAAGAAGCAGGAATACTTGAAATGACACATACCGATGCATTTTTTGGTAATGGTACTTACACGTCTAAATACGTAAGAAAATAATTCATAACAGAATTAAAAATTTAACTTAAATATTATGAAAAATATATATAAAACGTTTTGTTTATTTGCTTTAAGTGGCATTGCTCTTACGTCTTGTGAAGACAGTGACGACCATACTGGCGAATCTATAATAGAATACACTAAAATAGGAGCTACAGTAACTTCTGAGTCTCAAAGTTACACAGTAAGTGAATCTGATATTCACACATCTGGAGATTACACCATTCCTTATTATATCACATTAAACGAACCTGTAACCGTAACTACTATAATTGACTTAGAACAAACTGGTGGTGAAGCAGATAGTGATGATTTTGAAACTACTTCTATAACTGTAAGTCCTGGAGACACTACTGGTACTGGCTACATAACTATTTATAGCAATGCGTATGTAGAAGGAACAGAGACTATTGAGTTAACGGCAAAATCTAGAGCTAATCTTAATATTAATGATTATACTATTGATATAACTATTGATGATGATTATATTAACGATCAATTAAATTTTGAATTAAATTGGGAGGGATCATTTACGATTAGTGGAACAGGTGCAGATTTAACTTTAGATTTCTGTGCAATAGACTTTGATGTTTATATTTACGACGAAAACTTAACAGATACTGGTTTCTATGGTGCTGCAACAGAATCTTGTCCAGAATCAACTACGTTATCTGGTCTACCTGATGGATTATACTATGTGATTATAAGTTTATTCGACAACCCTTTATCTGAATATAATGTTGGAGCTGAAGTACCTCTTACATTTTCTTGGAGTCAAGAATACTTTGATTCAGTAGCTGGTTCTATCACCATGAATGAGTTCAACACAGATTATACATCTGGTACTTATGTAATTGCGACTATTACTATTGAAGATGGTTACATATACACAGTAGAAGCATACTAATTTTTAGCAGATATTTTAACATTTTAAAAGCCACCTCTAGAGGGTGGCTTTTTACATTTTAAAAATTATTAAGACATAAAACTTGACAAACCATTTTACTAATAATAATCAAAATAATTGTAATCATATAACAGAAAAATAAATTAATAACCTACAACTTAAAACAAAAAGTTTTAAATTCTATAACTCATGTAAAATAAAACAAACCTGAAGTTAATGTATACATACAAAAAAAAATGGTTTTAGATATGACACATATTTCTCTATTGATAAATGGATATTTTAATTCAGTTGATGCTAATTGAGATATGATTATAAAAGCCAACACAAAAAAATTAGACAATGATTCCACATAAACATAACTTTGAATATCAAAAACAAGATTATTTTAACACTATAAAAAATCACTTAAAATTCTAATAATAATTAATAAATCCCCCATAAACACTAACAAATTCTATTATAGGTGTTTCAAAAATCACAAAATTTTATATGAAACAAATATTAAATTAAATTACATTTGTGTAGTAATTGATTAAAACTTAAACGAAACTAACTGGAGTGCAGATTCTACTGCTATTGGCGGAGATTCTCAAACCACTAAATTATTCTGGGATGTTAACTAATAACAAGTAAAACATTCTTTATAGTTTAATATATTAAACAGTCAATTAATTTTTTAATTAGTTGACTGTTTTTTTATGTCTAAAAATTTTCAATAAGAAATTCATAAATTATTGTACTTTTAGTGCATGGAAAAAGAGACTCAAATTTTTGGTATTCGTGCAGTGATAGAAGCTATTCAATCTGGAGAAAATATAGATAAAGTATTTGTGCAAAAAGGGTTGAAAGGAGAATTATCTCATGAACTAGAAAGTGTATTACGTAAACAACGCATAAACTTCTCTTATGTTCCTGTTGAAAAACTAAACAAATTATCACCTAAAAACCATCAAGGAGTTGTAGCACAAATTGCTCCAATTACGTTTTGGGATATAGAAGAGTTAGTTACAAAAGTTACAGAATCAGGAAAGACTCCACTCTTTCTACTTTTAGATCAATTAAGTGATGTAAGAAATTTTGGAGCTATAATACGTACAGCAGAATGTACAGGTGTAGATGGAATTATCATTCAAAAAAAGGGTGGTGCTCCTGTAAATGGAGACACTATTAAAACTAGTGCCGGTGCTGTCTTTAAAATGCCAATCTGTAAGGTAGACCACATTAAAGATGCTATGTTTTATATGCAAGCCTCTGGAATAAAAGTTATTGCTGCTACAGAAAAAACAGATAATTTGATGTACGATGTTTCTTTTAAAGAATCTTGTGCCATTATTATGGGATCTGAAGGAAAAGGAATTAATCCATCGGTATTAAAGTTAGTAGATGAAAAAGCTAAACTACCTTTATTAGGAGAAATTGGTTCGTTAAATGTATCTGTTGCTTGCGGTGCATTTTTATACGAAGCATTAAGACAACGCCGCTAGTAACGACTTCCCTACTGTTTAAAAATTATATACGCAAAAAGTATAGATTTAATTAATCCAATCATAACATATTTTTTAGCCAATTGGCTCACCAAACCTTATAATTAAAAATAAATTTAAGCCATTAATGTTGTACATTAATGGCTTTTAAATTTACAGCTTCATCCATATTCAGTTCTAAATTTTGTTTTAATTATAAAAATAAAAAACTACACCAAAACCAACTATTTTCCCGTAAACTACAGGATCAATTAGACATGAATTTACAATCTAATTCATTAAAATCTAATCATAAAAACACAACCGTTAACTCTTTTTTAACGTTCATCTCTAAAAAAAAGAGACAAATCTGTCAATTTCAACAATAGAGTCACAAAAAAGCCACTAAACCCGAATAAATAAAGTGTTTAAACATTATCAAATTTAAAATTTTTAAATTCTTTTTTTAACAGTTCGTATAAAAAAACACATATAGTTGCTTTTTTAACAAAAACTTAACGTCATCTTAAAATCTACAAAAAACATATTGTATTATTAATATATTATTAAGATTTTAGCAATAATTAATTTAATTAATAACCACATGAAAAAAAAATTACTCAGTGTTTTAACACTTTTTCTACTTGTTGCGCAAATAATCCATGCACAACAAAAAACAATTACAGGTATTGTAACAGGATCAGATGAATTACCGCTGCCAGGAACAACCATTATGGTTAAAGGTTCTACGTCTGGAACATCAACAGATTTCGATGGAAAGTATTCTATTACTGCATCTCCTGGAGAAATCATAACATTTAGTTTTGTTGGCTTTAAAAAACAAGAAAAATTAGTTGGTACTTCAAGTATAATTAATGTTACTTTAGAAGAAGATGCTTCTGCTCTTGATGAAATTGTACTTATGGGTTATACCAAGACCAGCCGTACAGAACTTACAGGTTCTACAGTACAGTTAGATAATGCTGTTTTTGAACAAGTTCCAGTATCAACTATAGATCAAGTGCTTCAAGGAAAAGTTGCAGGTTTATCTTTTAACGTTAATTCTGGAACTCCAGGATCCACTACAGATATTAGAATTCGAGGTAGAAGTTCATTAACAGCAGGTAACGAACCTTTATATGTTATAGACGGTGTTCCTGTATCTAGTACGGCAGCAAATAGCACGACTTCAGGTTCTTCTTTTTCTCCTTTAGCATCTATTAACTCTAATAATGTTGAAAGTATTACTGTACTAAAGGATGCTTCTGCAACTGCCGCATACGGAGCTAGAGGAGCTAATGGTGTAATTGTTATCACAACTAAAAGTGGTAAATCCGGAAAAACACAATTCAATTTTAATTCCTCTTACGGTTTTTCTAACGACGCTGTAGATGGCCCACAAGTGCTTACAGGGGCTGAAAGAGAAATATTATTTTACGAAGGTGTTTTCAATACATACGGAGAAACTTATGGATTTGACTTAGATGGTGCCCAAGCTTTTAGTGAAGCTAACAATTTAGACGGAGGTGTTTATACTGCATGGAATGCAGCAGGCAGACCAGAAGCAAATTGGGGAGATGTTATTACCAATAAAGACGCCCCTTTAATGGAGTATAACTTATCTGCAAGTGGAGGTGACGAAACGTATTCATTCTTTACTTCTGTTGGGTATTACGATCAAGAAGCAACAGTAATTGGTTCTGACTTTGAAAGGTTTACTGGACAAGTTAACTTATCAAAAGATTTTTCAGACAAGATTACATTCTCAACAAGAAACTCTGGATCTTATTCATACCAAGATGGTTTACTTGAAACAAGCGCCTATTTTTCGTCTCCAAGAGCTGTAAAATTCTTTATGCCATCTACAGATCAACCTTATGACGATGAAGGAAATATTAATTTAAACACATCGCTACCAAACCCACTTTTAATTGCTCAGGAAGATATAGATGATTCTAAATTCACTAGAATTTCTTCTAACAACTCACTTAAGTGGGAATTACCAATACCTAACTTAACATTTAATACTACTGTAGCTATAGATTTACAACTTTACAGCTATAAAAGATACCGTAATAGAATTGATGGTGATGGAGCTTCTACAAATGGATACGGATGGCAAGCAAATAGTACGAGAACTAATTATGTATTCCAAAATAATTTAGATTATTTATTGAATATTAATGATGATCATAGTTTAGATTTTAAAGTATTACAAGAATATCAAAAAAACAGATATAACTATCTTGAAGCCGATGCTGAAAATTTCGCAGACGACGGTTTAACAAATTTAAACTCTGCTGGTACACCAACAACTGCAAATTCTTATTTTACAGATTGGGCTATCGCGTCTTATACAGGTTTAATGCACTACAGTGGATATCAAGGAAAATATGTGTTTGATACTACAATTCGTAGAGAAGGAAATTCAAGATTCGATTCAGATAACAGATGGGGAACTTTTTGGTCTGTAGGTGCTGCATGGAACGTTCACAAAGAAGCATTCTTAGCAGACTCTTCATGGTTAAGTACATTAAAACTTAGAGCGTCTTATGGTTTAACTGGAAATGCAGATATTGATATAAACCAATACCAATCACTTCTTGGATATGATGGTGATTATAATGGAAGTTCTGCCATTTACTTAGAGACCTTCGGAGCGGAAGGTTTATCATGGGAAACTTCTAAAGCTGTAGATTTTGGTGTAGATCTAGGATTTTTTAATAATAGATTTACAACTACGATTGCTTACTATAACAGAAGAACAGAAGACATGCTACTAGAAGTAGATTTACCTTTTACATCTGGGTTCGAGGAACAAACTGCTAATGTTGGAGAAATGGAAAACAAAGGTTTTGAATTTGAATTTAATGCAGAAATATTACGTTCAGAAAATGTATTTATTTCAATTGGAGGAAACCTTGCTACAAACGAAAATAAGGTTGTTAAAATGTACGAAGACAACTCTGGGGAAGAAACTGTTATAAGTGGTACAACACAAAGAGTCGAGTCTGGACATCCTGCTTACGGATGGTACATGGTAACTTCTGCAGGTGTAGACACTCAAACAGGTGAAGAATTATATTATATAGACGGAAAAGGAAGCGAAACTACAACTGTTTACACAGAGGCAAATCAAGTTTGGCAAGGCGGTAGTGCTTTACCTACATTTACAGCAGGTTTTAATTTAAATATTGAAGCTTACAATTTCTTCTTAAACGTATCTTCATATTATGCAGGAGGCCACAAAGTTTACGAAGATTGGGCGAGATATACTAATGGTACAGATCTATATACAACGCTTTACTACCAAGGTGTAGATGCTATTTTAGATAGATGGCAACAACCAGGTGACGAAACACGTTTTGGTAAAATGACTTACTCTACCACGCCTTGGCAACAAAACAGCAAATTCTTATATGATGGAGACTATTTCAGAATTAAAGATATTACGTTTGGTTACAACCTGCCAGACTCTGTAAATTCTATTGTAGGGTTACAATCTGCTCGTGTTTTTGTTAGAGCTACCAATCCGTACACATGGGTTAAGAGTGATTATTTAAAGTATGACCCTGAAATAAGTGCAGACGGATATACTGGTTTAGAAACGCCTCCAACCAAATCATTAATTTTTGGTGTAAACATTAATTTTTAATAAACTATGAGAAATATAACATACATATATAAAATAGTGACAATAGTAACCTTAATGTTTACTATAGGTTCATGTACAACAGAAGACTTAGATCCTTCTTTAGAACAAAATAAATCTGTTGAAGATGGTATTAACTCTATAAATAATATTTCAGGATTAATGCTAGGTGCTTACGAATACTTAACAGAAAGCGGCTATTACGGTAGAGATTACATCATAAATAACGAAGTTAGAACAGACAACTGTTTTTCTAACGGTAACTCTGGACGTTTTACAACTGAAGCTTCTTTTGCATATAACGCAAATACAGGATTCTTTTATGACGAAGCTTACGAAGCTATTTCTATTGCAAACGTAATAATTGCTCAAGATATCACTGCTTTAGCAACAGACGATAGTGAACTAGAAGAAGGATACCACTTACAAGGAGAAGCTTATGCATTAAGAGCGTTAGTTCATTTTGATTTACTAAAACAATACGGACAAATGAATACCGGGGGAACTTTAGGTATTCCTTATGTAACCGAATATAAAGGAGACGATTTATACCCAAGCAGAGACACCTACGAGTCTAATGTAACTTCTATAATGGCAGACTTACAAACTGCTTTTGATATGATGAGCGACAATTACTACGACTCTTCTAAAATTACGATGTCTAAATATACTGCTAAAGCAATAGAATCTAGAGTGGCTATTTACTTTGAAATGTGGAGTGATGCTATTGCGGCCTCAGAAGCTGTTATTAATTCAGGTTTATATAGTATAATTAGTGCAGACAATTATGTTAGCTCATGGTCTGCCGGTAGCCAATCTAATTCAATTTTCGAATTGGCTTACACAAGTTCAGATAACTTAGGTAGTAATAGTTTAGGATTTATTTACAGACTTGGAGATAGCGGTAGTTATGGTGATGTACAAGTATTAGACGAGGTAATTGAGATATTTGAAGAAGGCGATGTTAGAGCAGATATTCTAGGATACGAAGGCATTATGCTTCGTAACTTATACAAATATCCAGATATTAATGGTTCAGACAATATCCCTCTTGTACGTTATGAAGAAATTATTTTAAACTATGCTGAAGCCTTATACGAAACTAATGGAGGTGGGTTAGAACAAATCAACTCAATTAGAACAAATAGAGGTCTTGGTAGTTTAAGCACTATCACTAAAGATATTATTTTAGATGAACGCCGTAAAGAATTAATGTTTGAAGGTTTTAGGTTTGACGATTTAATGCGTACAGGTCAAGACATCGAAAAAACATCTTTACAACAAAACTTTACATCTACAATTAGTTATGGGGATTATCGTTTAGCATATCCAATTCCACAAAACGATATAGACACCAATGCAAATATGGTACAAAATGACGGATACTAAAACACATTATAACCTCTTACTTAATACAACTTAGTTTTTTCAGAAGTAAAAACAAATGCTTCACCCGTGGAGAACAGAAAAATTAATTTTTAAAGTTCTACACTTAGTAATATTTAATTAGTCATTGAATATTAGAACCACCTCTCACGAGGTGGTTTTTTTTGCTCCTTTACAAAACTCTTATGCACTAATCCGCTTCTGTATTTTCTTTAAAGATGTAGCGATACGTAATTTTTTGTTTTAACGCGTGTGTTTCATCTTTTTCTAATTCCTCCTCTTTCTCATCAATTGTTATATGTTCTATAAAATTCCCATCAGCATCAAAATGTTTTAAAAATGCATCATCTGCTTCATTATAATCATCTTTTTCCCAAGCAAATTGTTTAGGCTTCGCTATTGATTTTTTAAATATTAAAGCAAATAAAAAACCTGTTATTAAACCCGACAAATGACCTTCCCAAGACACTCCCTCTTTTACAGGTAAAACATACCAAATCATACTCCCATACAAGAACACCACCAAAAGAGATAATGCAACAAGTCTATAATGTTTAGCAAAAACACCTTTAAAAAATATAAAACTTACTAAGACATAAATTAAACCACTGGCTCCAATATGGTAAGAAGGCCTACCAATACACCAAGTTAAAAATCCTGATACTAGAATGCCATACCCTAACACTTGCCATGCAATGGGTCTATAAAAATAAAATAGCGCCATACTAAGCACAAATAAAGGGATAGAATTATGGTAAAGATGAGATATTCCTGAATGAATAAACGGACTAAATAAAACACCTTGCAAACCAGATAATGTCCGCGGGTAAATACCATGAGCATTAAAAAAACTATGGGTTTCTACCTCAAACCAAAACACATACCAAAGCAATAAAACAAAGGCTAAAGGATAGGCTATTACGCCATTAGAGAATTTAAAATGTTCTTGTGCCTTCATATCCTATTTTTAATTAAATTATCAAATTGTAAACCATTTATAGTTGAAATGATAAAATGTCAGTCGGTATATATTTTAAAACATTAAAAAATAAGTAATTTTACAATATGAACGCACCTTTAGCAGAACGCTTACGTCCCGAAACTTTAGACGATTATATTAGTCAAACACACCTTGTAGGGCCTCAGGGGCCTTTGCGAATACAATTAAAACAAGGTTTAATTTCATCTATGATATTTTGGGGACCTCCAGGAACAGGTAAAACCACTTTAGCAAATATTATTGCTACACAATCTGGCAGACCTTTTTACACTTTAAGTGCCATAAATTCTGGTGTTAAAGACATTCGTGATGTTATAGATAAGGCTAAGCAAAGTGGTGGTTTATTTACTACAAAAAACCCCATTTTGTTTATTGACGAAATTCATAGGTTTAGCAAGTCGCAACAAGACTCGTTATTGCAAGCCGTAGAAAAAGGTTGGGTTACTTTAATTGGAGCAACTACAGAAAATCCTAGTTTTGAAGTTATTCCTGCCCTACTCTCTCGCTGCCAAGTTTATATTTTGAAAGCATTTGATAAAAATGACTTAGAACAACTCTTAAAGCGCGCTATAAACACAGATTCTATATTAGCTAAAAAAAGCATACAACTAAAAGAAACAGCCGCTTTATTGCGTCTTTCTGGTGGAGATGGAAGAAAACTTTTAAATATTTTTGAACTTCTTATCAATACGTTTGAAGATGATACCATTGTAATTACAGACGACATTGTATTAGAAAAAGTACAAAATAACACAGTTCGCTATGATAAAACTGGAGAGCAACATTACGACATTATTTCTGCCTTTATAAAGTCTATTCGTGGAAGCGACCCTAATGCTGCTGTCTATTATTTAGCACGCATGATTGAAGGCGGAGAAGATGTAAAATTTATTGCGCGTAGGTTATTAATTTTAGCGAGTGAAGATATTGGAAATGCAAATCCTACGGCTTTAGTCATTGCAAATAATACATTTCAGGCGGTGTCTGCAATTGGTTATCCGGAGTCTAGAATAACCTTAAGCCAGTGTACCACTTATCTTGCCTGTTCGCCAAAAAGCAATTCTGCATACGAAGCTATTGGTAAAGCCCAACAGTTAGTAAGAGCTACTGGAGATTTATCTGTCCCTTTAGGAATAAGAAATGCGCCTACTAAACTTATGAAAGAGTTAGGATACGGCGAAGATTACAAATACGCACATAGTTATGCCAATAATTTTGCAGAACAAGAATTTTTACCAGAAGAAATAAAAAACACCAAGCTCTATGAACCTGGTGCTAATGCTAGAGAGCAATCCGACCGAAACTTTTTAAAGCAACGCTGGAAAACTAAATATGGTTATTAAAATTTAATATTAAGTGTGGACTGTTTTAAGGTTTCACCTTCGTAAAATTCTAAGACCCATTGATCTCCTAATTTACGTACGGTAGCTTGTTTTCCTTGTACTAAGAATACATCTTTAATATTTGTTTCCTTTAATATATAAACCACTTTAGGTGTACTATCTACTAATTGGTAACCATTAGTTATAGCTTGCGCATATAATACATCGGATACTGGCTTAACAGCTTCTGAAGTTACCGTATTTGATGTTACAGCTGCTGTTTCTGCTGTAGCTGTAACAGGTGCTACAACGTTAGCTACTGCTGCTGGTTTATATTCATAATTTATATCTTCAAAAGATTTAAATGCGTCACGTAAAGCCAATTGATATGCTTTTTTATATTCTTTTTCTTTGGTTGTTCCCAAATCACTTTCAAAAACAACAGACCCTTTACAATCTTTTAATACTACTTTTAACTTAGTGGTGAACATACCCGATTCGTTAAGTACATTTACACGTAAGGCTAAACACCCATTAGCGTTTAAATCTTCTGGCATAGTAGCATTTTCCATAATAGCAATAAACCCTTCTTTTTCTAACAAAAACTGGGTAAGAGCATTCATTTGGTAAAGATTTGGTTTCTTTAAAAAGTCGAAAGTTTCAGGAACTATCACATATTTATAAGCATTTAAATTTGTTTGTGCCATAGTACTAAAACAAACACTTACAAACATCAGTAAGAATAATTTTTTCATGAGTTTAATAATTTTTGTAAAGGTAATTAAGTTTTACAAATAGGTTTTTAATTCTATTAATTTACTTATTTGTGTAATATTTGGATGACTTGTTAACGGTATTTGATTAAAATAAATTGCTTTAAGACCAACATTTTTAGCCCCAAGAATATCTGCTTCGAGATTATCACCTATCATAATACTTGTTTCTACTTCTGCATTTGCTTGATTTAAAGCAAAATTAAAAATATTAGGATGCGGTTTTTTTACACCGGCTTGTTCAGAATTAGTTACTGTTTTAAAGTAATGATTAATATTAGAGCTTATTAATTTAGAATGTTGTACGTCTTGAAAGCCGTTAGTAATAATATGTAAATCATACTTGGTTTGTAAGTAATTTAGTACTGTAATAGTATCTTCAAACAAATGATTAAATGAAGATAAATACGCGATATAATCATCAGACAATTTATAAACCAAATCGGATTTAACAGGACGTTTTAAAGCTTCAAAAGTATCATTAAGTCTACCAAATCGCAAAGCATCTTTATCTACTTCACCATTTCTAAACTTACTCCAATAATTCAAATTCACAGGCACATAAGTTTCTAAGAACACCTCTAAATCTATATCTAATTGATTGACTTCAAATATTTTTTTAAACGTTAAGGAAGAGTTTTTTTCAAAATCCCAAAGGGTATGATCTAAATCAAAAAACACATCTTTTATATTATTTATCATGATCTGTAGAGTCTAAAATAATATTGAATAATTCTTTAAAATCTTTCCAACGGCCATGCCCGCTAAAAGTGTAATTATGAAAAACAGGAACAAACTCCCCATTTACTTGCTTTACTTGATTAATAATGTGTTGAAGCTTTTCTTTTTTATCTAATAAAGACGAATATTTTAACAATGCCGAGTCTATTACATGATAAGAATTTATGCGCAGTGGGGTTTGCACTTCGTAATCTAAATCGTAAAAGAAAAAAGGGGTACAAGTTCCTGCTCTAAATCCTAATTCGTTTACATACCCCATGGTATAATCTTCTTGTACTTCCAACTCGACTAAATTGCGATATAAATCGGGTAAATTTAATTTAGAAAATGAATTACGACTTTCTAATAGGGAAGTATTAATTATACTTTCCATACGCTTATGTTCTTCGTTAAGTACATTTTTATTTTCTATAGCAAAAAAGGAAACTTTTAAGCCTACAACACAGTAATCTGCTACAGATTTTATAAGAGACACAAAATCTTTCCGATGTACACTTATACCTTTATCGTAAGTTGAATAGTCTCCTATTAAAAAGAAAAAATGAAATCGATCTTTAGATTGCTTTTGCTTATTTAAAATATATTTAAAAGTATCGTAAGGATCGCGCTTAAGATTAAACAATACAACATACCTGTAATACAAGCGCTTAAAACGAAATGCAAAAAGATCTTTTAGTGTCCCTCCAAACGTACGCATTAACCCTTTTAATCTAAAATCGTAAGGAGATGGCACATCTATAACTGGCTTTATACTGTATTTACGTGTTTTAAACTCATGATCTGGATAATGCTGCTCCAACACAGCCTTAAATTTATATGCCCAAATATCTACAACTGGCTGATTTAAAAATTTGTATTTGTAGGCCAAACTTTCTTTTGCAACATACCGTCCAAATTCATCTTTAACGTGTGGTAAATACTCTTCATACCTACTTAATAGATAAAAAGATGCAGCGAAAATATCGTAAGGCAAAGCACTTTTATCACCATTAAAAAAGAAACATTTAGTATCACCCCAATTTGTAATATTTAAATCTGGATCTGATAATCCTTGCTCAAACAACAAATCGTGGCTTCTTATAAAAATTTCTTTTCCTAAAGGCTGTTTAGTATAAGACATTTTAAAGCTATCATGAGCAATAAATGTTTCTATTTTAGTTGTAAACGACACTGGAATACCAAGAATTCTGGTACAGAGATGTTTAAACGTAAATTTTATACGTGGAGTTATTTTATGAGTATATACTAAAAGCACACATTGTTTTTAAAGTAATAAAAGTAATGATTTTACAGTAAAGAATACAGATAAGTCGTGTTAAAGCATACTACATCTCGTTTTCATCTGCAAAACTAAAATAAGAATGCTCGGTTACGATAACATGGTCTAACACTTTTATGTCTAAACTTGAGGCTGCTATTTTTAATTTTTGAGTAATTTGCTTATCTGCTACACTTGGTTTTAAATTCCCAGACGGATGATTATGTACCAATATAAGTGCGGTTGCACCTAACTCTAAAGCTTTTTTTAATGTTAAACGCACATCTACCAATGTTCCAGTAATTCCGCCTTTGCTTAACTGCTGTTTTTGTAAAATGGTATTTGAATTATTTAAATAAATAATCCAAAATTCTTCATGTGGCAATTCACCTAAAAGGGGTTGCATCACTTCAAACACAGAGGCAGATGATGTAATTTTATCTAATTTTATAATATCTTCTCCTCTTCGTCTTCTACCCAATTCCATAGCTGCAGCAATAGTTACTGCTTTTGCTTCTCCAATACCGTTAAAAGTCATTAATTGTTTTATAGACAATTTTCCTAAAGCGCTTAAATTATGATCTACACTTGCAAGAATACGTTTAGTTAAATCTACAGCGCTTTCAGATTTATTACCGCTGCCTATTAATATTGCAACAAGTTCGGCATTACTTAAAGTGGCTTGCCCTTTGTAAAGTAATTTTTCTCTAGGCTGATCATCTTGTGACCAATTTTTGATTGAAAATGAGTTCTTTTTTTCTGACATACCCTAAATATAAATATTGTAAATTTCCAAAACAATTAAAACCACTGAAAATGAACACTTTATTTAACACGAAAGAGACCCTTACTATTGTAGAACGCTTAAAGCAACTTAATGAAAATACGACTGCACAATGGGGAAAAATGGATGTTGCTCAGATGTTAAAACATTGCCAAGGTCCCCTAAATATTGCTCTAGGTCATGAAAAATTAAACACTAAAATAGGTTTCATTCAGAAAACTATATTTTCGTTCTTTAAATCTTCTTTATACAATGATAAACCGTGGAAACACAATTTACCTACAGCTAAAGAATTTATAATTACATCGCCACAAGTATTTCAAACAGAACAGGAAAAATTAATTCAATTAATTGAAGAATTTTCAAAAAAATCTGAAGTTAAAACATGGCCAAATCATCCGCTTTTTGGTTACTTTACACCACAACAATGGGGACAGATGCAATACAAACATTTAGATCATCATCTCACCCAATTTAATGTCTAACTAAATTTTTAATCTGTTGAGCTATCCACCTAAAATATATCAAGATTCTAAGACATCACACTTACTAGAAGTTATAAAACAATACCCTCTTGCCACTATAATTTCTGTAGAGAATAACACCCCTATTATTACGCATTTACCTTTAATTTATAAATCTAAAAAATTAATTGGCCATATAGACAAACAGAATCCTCATGCCAATTTATTACGAGAAGGCAAGGCCGTTACAGTAATTTTTTCTGGCCCGGACTGCTACATTTCACCAAGTCTATTAGGCGCAAAAGAACTTCCTACTTGGAATTATATAAAAGTACATCTTCAAGGTACGGTTTCTGAAATTAAAAATGAAAATGCAATTAAACAAAGTATGGTAGATATGACTGCATTTTTAGAAGCCCCAGAAAACTCTTATCTTTTAGATTTTAACAATCCTAAAATGGAAAAATTTATAAACTATGTTATGGGTTTTGAAATAGACATTTTACAATGGGAAGGAAAATTTAAACTCTCACAAAACAACAGTGAAGAGGTTCGAGAATTAACAAAACAACAATTAATTTTAAGCCAAAAAACATCTATTAAACCCTTTTTAGATCACCTCTATTAAATGGTAAGCCATAAAATCTAAATACATTGCCTTAATTTATTTTTATATGAATCCGAGAAGCTTTAAACAACTTATATTCTTACTGCTTTTTGCTTCATTTTTTACCACTTATTCGCAAACTAGTGTAATTAATGAAACAGACAAGAGTATTGATACTACTACTGTAAATCAAATACAAGCAATAACTTCTGTGAATTTAGTAAGAGAGCTTGACAACGCGAATAGCGAACTTAAATTAATTCAGAAAAAAATTCAGGTACCAGCTAGTATTGTAAAAATAGACTCTTTATACGCGAATCATTATCAGTTTATTTTACAGGAATCTGATGCTGCCGAAAATTTTATGAAGGCTAGTCCAAATCTTCAAAAAATAAACAATCTTATTACAAAATGGAATGGTTACAAAATAACTCTAAACAATTGGCAAACAAGTGTAAATAACCAACAAGTAAAAAATTCGAGATATATAAGTGACATTACCAAAAAAGAAAAAATCTGGGAATTAAGTTACCAAAATGCCCTAAATACAAGTGCACCAGAAGAAATATTAAACTCTATAAGAACCATATGGGATAAAACCAAAGTGACTAAGGCCAACATTTTAAATAATAATAATTACTACCTGGTTCTTGAAACTAAAATCAATCAGCAAATTAGTGTTACAGAACAAATTACCGAAGAGTTATTAAAATTAAAAAACTCTGATGTTTACAATATTTTTTACCAGCGACACGCTCCTATTTGGCACATATCTTTTAAAAATATCACCAAGAAACCTAAAGAAAGTGACGATGTAGAATCTATAAAAAATAATGTTTCTATTACTTACGAATACTTAAAGAATAATACAGGTCTTATTCTGTTTTATGTATTGTTTACTTGTATAATCGCACTTTTTATTAAGCGATTAAAGTATGGCTATATTAAATTTCCGTTTAAAGAAAAATCTAAAACCCATAAAAAAGCAAAACATATTATAGTTTTTAGAAGTATAGTATGCATTATATTTTTATCATTATTGGTATCAAAATCTATGTTTTCTAATATGCCTAAACTATTCATAGATTTTACAACCTTGCTAATACTTTTATGTGCTGTGCCTTTAATTAGACCATACATGCAAAAAAAGTTTCAGCAAATAATTTTCTTCGTAATCTTTTTCTTTATTATCGATGCTATAAAATCGTATATCTGGTTCTCTTCGGGGTTATACAGAATTTACATTTTATTTGAAGCTTTTATGGTCATCTATATGCTTTATTCCTATACTAATCCTTATGCTGAAATTAAGAAAATAAATGTAGACCGGTTTGGAAGACTTTTATTAAGCATTATTCCTGTTATATATATTCTATGTGCCATTTCCATTATTTCAAACATTTTTGGATATACCAACCTTACAGATATTACTCTTAAAATATGTACACAAAGTGGTATAATCACTACATTTTTTTATAGCTTATTAATGATTTTTAATGGCATTACTTTAGGAATTATAAACCGCCATTATGGTGTAAAAAAATCTTATGATGTAGCAGATAGATGGCGTGTAGAAAAACTAACTTTAAAAGTATCTAGAAACTTAATAGCTATTATTTGGACCATTTATTTTTTAAACATTTTAGATGTTTTAACACCAATGAAAGACACCATTAGGGATACCATTACAGAGCCCTACCAAATTGGTAGTTTATCATTTACTTTAGAAGGAATACTTGGTTTTTTAATTACATTAATACTGACTTACGCATTTACTAAAATAATTTCATTTTTAATAAATGATGGCGATGGTGTGTTGCGTATTTTCAAACTTCCAAAAGGTATACCTGCCGCTGTGTCTTTAGTGATAAGATATTTTATAATGGGTTTTGGTATTATTTTAGCATTAAGCGCTTTAGGTGTAGACTTAAGCAAGTTTAATTTAATGGCAGGAGCTTTAGGGTTAGGTATTGGATTTGGGTTACAAACTATTATTTCTAATTTTTTCTCAGGTTTAATATTAGTATTTGAACGGCCTATTTTACCTGGCGACACGGTAGAAGTTAATAACTTACTAGGCACAGTAAACCGTATAGGCATACGCTCGTCTAATATTAGTACTTTTGATGGCGCCGAGGTTGTTGTACCAAATAACAATTTAATTTCTAACGACCTGATTAACTGGACGCTTTCTAACAGCACTAAACGCGTAGAAATACTTATAGGAACTTCTTACGATTCAGATCCTAATCGTGTCCTAGAGATTCTTACAGAAATAGCAAATGCAAATCCCCATACTTTAAACAACCCCGCTCCCAAAGCTTTATTTAGCGACTTTGGAGACAGTGCTTTAAATTTTAGATTGTTATTTTGGGTGCATTATGAAATGGGATTACAAACAAAAAGTGACATATCTATAAATATCTATAACAGATTTAAAGAAGAAGGCATTGAGATTCCGTTCCCGCAACGTGATTTAAATGTGAGACACTTCCCTAAAAACTTAAATATAAAACCTTTTAAAGATGAAGAGAAAGCACTTAATTTAAAAGATACTTTAATAGAACCCTTGCAAACAAATATAAATTCTGATGATTCTGAAAACGATAACAATAACACATCTATTGATGAAGATGCAAAATAAGAGTATATTTTAAGCACAAAAAAGCGAGATTTAGAATTATCCAAATCTCGCTTTTTTGTTATATTTATTAAAACTGAATGTAATGGTACTCGTCACCCAGAACTTGTTTCAGGATCTCACACTCTCCCATTGCATTATCAATACTTTATATGATTCTGAAACAAGTTGAGAATGACGATGAATTTAAACAAAGTCTTATGTCGCTGATTCTTAATTCTAAACACAAAGCAATCTTTGTTCTTAAATCTATTTAACCAGAGACTTCACATCGTCAAAATTCAATCCGCCATAATTTCCTGAACTCATTAATAATAAGGCAGAGTTTTCTAAATTTTGCGCAAACAGAAACTGTTTAAAGGAATCTGGATTGGTATAAATTATTAAATCGTCTCGCTCGAAAGCCGAAGCAATTTGTGCTTTAGTTACAGCTTCTAGTTTTTTAATTTCGACAGCATGTGGCGAATAAAACACCACCGCTTTATCTGCAGCATCTAAACTACCTTTATAATGTTTTAAAAATTCTGCGTTTAAACTGCTATATGTATGTAATTCTAAGCACGCTATTAATTTTCTATTTTCAAACTGTGCTTTTACCGCTTTGGTTGTCGCTGCTACTTTACTTGGCGAATGTGCAAAATCCTTGTAGGCTACACTTGTTTTTCCTTCGGCTATTTTCTCTAAACGCTTACTTGCGCCTTTAAACGTAGCAATAGCTTCGTAGAAATCATCTTCATCTACACCCATATGTTGACAAATCCACTTTGCTCCTGCTAAATTATTTAAATTATGGGCTCCAAATACTTCAATTGGCAGCGGACCTTCTTCAGTTTCTAAAAGTGTTTCTCCATCTTCAACCGTAAACTCAGGCGTATGATAAGGTAATTTTCTAATCGGATTTTCTGAAGCTTCAACAACACGTTTTACAGCTTCGTCTTCTTCATTATATGTTATACTTCCACCGTTAACAATACTATCTACAAAAATTTTAAATTGCGCTTCATAATTTTCATACGTTGGAAACACATTAATATGGTCCCAAGCAATACCGCTTAACAAGGCAATATTTGGTTTATATAAATGAAATTTAGGTCGTCTATCTATTGGCGAACTTAAATACTCATCGCCTTCTAACACTATAAAGTCGTTGTCGTCTGTAAGCTTTACCATAACATCAAAACCGTCTAATTGTGCACCCACCATATAATCTACATCTCTATCGTGGTAATGCATAACATGTAAAATCATCGAAGTAATGGTTGTTTTTCCATGACTTCCGCCAATTACTACACGCGTTTTGTTTTTAGATTGCTCATATAAAAATTCAGGATAACTGTATATTTTAAGTCCCAAATCTTGAGCTTTTAGCAACTCCGGATTATCAGCTTTTGCATGCATGCCTAAAACTACAGCATCTAAATCTGTAGTAATTTTTTCTGGAAACCAGCCAAAAGCTTCTGGTAATAATCCTTTTGCTTGCAATCTTGATTTTGAAGGTTCGAAAATTTCATCGTCACTACCTGTAACTTGATATCCTTTGTTATGTAAAGCCAAGGCTAAATTGTGCATTGCACTTCCGCCAATAGCTATAAAATGTACATTCATAAACTTATTTTGAAGACCGTAAAGATACACGTTTTAGTACGTTTTTCAGAACGTTTATGGGGTAATCTCATCTAATTTTTGCTGAAGTTCTTCGGCTCTTAAACGGACATATCCTGTTCTTAAAACGGTAATGGCTTTATCTTTCTGGTCTCGATTTAAATAAAATTCGGCAAGAGTCATATAACAGGTTTTCGAACCACCAATGTCTACTGCTTGTTTATAAAACTGTTCTGCTTGTTTAAAATCGTTTGCTTTGTCGTATAGGTAACCTTTTGCTAAATATCCATCTACCTTCGACAGTGATTCTAATTGGTTAGCATAGGTAATGGCTTTAGATGTACTTCCGCCAAGAAGGCCGGGTAATTCCATATAAATTTTCACTAAAGCCCAACGCGTTTCAATATGATTGGAGTCTAATTCTGCGGCTTGAATACATTCTGATTTCGCCTCTAGAATCAACGGAACGGCCATAAGTTTATTTACAGTTAATGCTTTCATAGCTAAAGCGCCGCCATATTTGTAATGGTAATTGGCCACTTCGGGATATAAATTAACTAAAATATCATATTGCGTAATTGCAGAATCCCAAGCTTTAGTATGACTATAAGCATCGCCTAATAATTCTGTTAATTCCGGTGTGCTATGTACGGTAGATTCTGACATCGGTTTTAATATTAAAATCACCGAATCGTATTTTTCAGACTCAAAATACGCTTGTGCTTCATCAAATTTATTTTGTGAAAATATAATATGCGAAAAACACAGTGTGAAGATTATAAAACCTAAAAGACGACAATTCATGCTCCAAAAATAATCTATTTAAAAAGTAATTATAATCTATTAAAAGAATATTGCGTTCTAAAAATTAATAACTTTCCCATTAACATAAAATTTGGAACTGTTTTTGATTTCATATCAATTTTATTCTACAATGTTACCATAAACTAACGCCTATGAACACTCTAAAGTACTTAATTTTTAGTATCGTTTTTACACAAACAGCACTTGCCCAACAACCCAATTTCGAGAATTTATGGTCTGAAGTCGAAACGTTAGAGCTTGCACAATTACCGAAATCTGCTTTAGAAAAGGTTGAAAACATTGATAAACTTGCAATCAAATACAACAATCAACCTCAGCATATTAAGTCGATGATGTATAAGAGTAAATTCGCTTTGGTACTCGAAGAAGATGCGCAACTTAGTATTATAAAGCATTTTAAAGCTGAAATTTTGAAAAGCCAAGCGCCCACAAAAAATATTTTAGAAAGCATTTTGGCCAATTTATATTGGGATTACTTTAAGCAGAACCGTTATAAGTTTTACAATCGCACAAAAACTGAAGAAAAAGTAGATGAAACCGATTTTAGAACTTGGGATTTAAATACCCTTTTTGAAACCATTCAGTTACATTTTCAAAATAGTCTAACACATGAAACAGTCTTAAAACAAACACCAATAGATGCCTTTTCAGATATTTTATTGGAACAAAAAGATTCAAAACAGTACCGACCAACACTTTATGACTTATTAAGTCATGAAGCTTTAAAATTTTATAAAAGCACCGAACGGAGTATTACAAAACCTGCATATAAATTTACACTAGAAGACACCAAGTTATTAAATACAGCTACTGAATTTTCGAACTTAAAATTAGAGAGCAAAGACTCTACGTCTTTAGAATTTCAAGCGTTAAAAATCTATCAGAATCTCATTCAGTTTCATTCAAATACTAAAAACACTGAGGCTTTAGTAACTGTAGATATTGAACGTTTATTGTTTGTTAAAGACAAAGCCGTTTTTAAAGATTCAGAAGAACTATTAATAAAAGCATTACAAAGGTCGAGTAAAATATACAACAACACCTTAGCGAGTGCCTATTACGATTTGGAACTTGCCAAAATTTATAAAAGTCAAGGAAACACTTACACCCCAGAATCTACTGCCAATGTAAGATGGAAATTAAAGGACGCCATGACGTTATGCAATACTATAATATCTAAATTCCCTGACAATAAAATAGCTGAACATTGTAAACTTTTAAAAGCAGAAATAATGCAACCTAGCGTTGCTATTAAACATGAATTAATCGTTCCTACATCCACAAAATCTAGAATTTTAATCACCTATAAAAACATAAATCAATTAGACTTTAAAGCTGTAAAAATCACTCACAATCAGCTCAATATTTTTGAAGGTTTTTATAACCAAAAAGATAAAGATAGTTTTGCTAGCACTTTAAAATTCAACAAAACATGGAACTCCAATTTAAGAAATGAAAACGATTACCAAGAACATGATACTGAAATTATTGCACCAGAATTTGATAATGGTATCTATTTAATTGCAGCAACAGACACAAAAACAAAAACCGCTGGATATTCAACTTTACAGGTTTCTAATATTGCTACTGTACAAAAGGAAAACCCTAAACAAATTATTTTTCAAGCTATTAATAGAACTACAGGCGAACCATTTGTAAAATCTAAAATCACAATTAATTATACCTACAATAACAACAGAAAAAGAACAGAGACCAAGTATACAGATACCTTTGGAAACATACAGATTCCTAAAACCACAAGACGAGATTATGTACGTTTTAATTTAATCTTTAACACTGGAGATGAAACTGCACACTTTGATGGATTTCATTTAAATCACGCTTACGCACGTAATCAAGATACTAATAAAAAAACCTATAACTCATTTCTTTTTACAGACCGAAGCATTTATAGACCTGGACAAACCATCTATTTTAAAGGAATTGCAATGCAGTCAAAAAATGGTAAACACGAGGTTTTAAAAAATGAAGACGTTTATGTAGTCTTATATAATGCAAACGATGATGACGTCGAAGAACTGACTTTGACAACAAATGAATTTGGTTCGGTGCAAGGTGAATTTATCTTACCAAGTACTGGATTAAACGGACAGTTTTATCTAGAAATGGATTCTGAGTCTAGCAATAAAGACATGGAATCTAGCGTGTATTTCTCTGTAGAAGATTACAAACGCCCCACATTTGAAGCCCATTTTAATCCCGTAACAGAAACCTATGCTGTAAACGATTCTATTACAGTTAATGGCGAAGCACTTGCTTTTACTGGAAGTAAAATTACAAATGCAACCGTCGTGTACCGCGTTAATAGAATGGTAGATTTCCCCTATTGGTACTACAGAACACATCCCCATTTTTATAACGAATCTCAAGAAATTATACACAGTGAAACGCAAACAAACGATTCTGGACAATTTAAAATAAATTTTAAAGCTATTCCAGACCTCGGTTTCGATAAAGCATCTCTACCAATATTTAGGTATCACATCACTGCAGACATCACAGATATAAATGGCGAAACACGATCTACATCAACCACTATTTCGGTTGGTTACCACAGTATTGTCGCAAAATTACAGATTGAAAATAAATTAGATAAAAAAGCAAAAACCAATCAAATTAGCATACTTACAACTAATTTAAACGGCCAATCTACACCAATTACAGGAACTTTAAAAATTTATAAATTACAAGCACCTAGTCACGTTTTAAGAGAACGGCCTTGGGCGGCACCAGAGTATCAAGACATTGATAAAAATACGTTTAACAAGCTTTTTCCTCACGATGCATATTCTAATGAAGACAACCCTAATAACTGGAAAAAAGGAAACCTTGTATTAAAAGAAACCGTTAATACGGCAAACGGAGAATCGATTCAGTTACACAAAATAAAACGATGGGAATCTGGAAAATACACTGCTTATTTTGAAAGTAAAGACGAACATAATTATCCTATAAAAGACGAAATTACGTTTGAAGTATTCGGCGAAGATGACGAAACGATATCAGATCACGGCTTATTTCAAATTAATATAGACAAGCTTACTTACAACCCAGGTGATGTTGTACAACTAACATTGGCTTCTGCAGCAAAACATTTAGTTGTCACTTTAGAAATAGAAAAAGACTATAAAGTATATGCGAGACATATTGTCCATTTAAATCAGAACAAAAAAACCATTAAAATTCCAGTATTAGAAACAGATTTAGGCGGATTTGCCATTCATTATAGCTATGCTGCCTTTAACAGTTTTAAATCTGGATCCATGATTATAAAGGTACCTTATCCTAAAACTGACTTACAGATTAAGACCAACACATTTAGAAATAAGATACAACCTGGAGCTCCAGAAACTTGGAGTTTCAATATTTCAGGACCTCAAGGCGAAAAAGTAACTTCAGAAGTTTTAGCAAGTATGTATGATGCCTCTTTAGACGCTTTTAGAGGACATGATTGGAGCATGAATGCAACCTATAAACCTATGTATTATTCATATAATAATTGGAGGGGAAACGCTGCTTTTGGAACCCAATATTCGCGTTTATACTTTAACAAAACGAACCTTTATGTTAGTCCACAATATTTCGATACTCTTGATTCATTTGGTTTTAGTTTTAATGGAAATGAGTGGACCAATCGAGAATATTTAAATCGCATACAACTAAAGAAAATATCTAAATACAGCGATTCAATTCCAAAAGGACAAATTAGAGGAACCATTTTAGATAGCGATGGTTTACCGCTTCCTGGAGTAAACGCCATCATAAAAGGGAGTAATACAGGTACCCAAACAGATTTTGATGGTGAATTCACCCTTGAAGCTAGTCCCGACGATACCATTATATTAAGTTATATCGGCTACACCACTACAGAATTTACTGTAGATAATAAAAATAAATTTATTATTAAAATGGTTGAAAGCAGCGAATCTTTAGATGAAGTTGTGGTTGTCGGTTATGGGACACAGCTCAAGAAAAGTTTAACTGGATCTGTCTCTGATGTAGAAATTGTGTCCAATGAAACGGAAATTGATGAAACTGTAATAGAAGATATGGAAGTACCATTTTCTATTCGTGGAATAGGCTCTATTTCAGATACAAATCAGCCACTATATATAATTGATGGCGTTGTTTCTGAAACTAATACTATCAATAAAGCAGACATTTTAAACCTTGAGGTCTTAAAAGGCGCTGAAGCAACTGCACTTTATGGCAATAAAGCAGCAAATGGCGTCGTTATTATTACAACCAAAAACGGGTCTAAATTTAACGACGTAAAAATTAGAAAAAACCTAAAAGAAACGGCGTTCTTCTTTCCGCAACTCCAAACCAATAGTGAAGGTGATATCAGTTTTAGTTTTACTTCACCAGAAGCTTTAACGCAATGGAAATTGCAACTATTGGCGCATTCTGCGAGTATGAATAGTGCTGTAAAAACCTTAACAACGGTGACACAAAAAGAACTTATGGTTCAGCCTAACACGCCACGCTTTTTACGTCATGGTGATGCTATTACCATAAGCACAAAAATCTCAAATTTATCTGACACTGTTTTAAATGGAGAGGCCGTTTTACAGCTTTTCGATGCAGTTACCAATGCACCGATAGATATCAATTTAGAAAACACAAATGCTTTAAAATCTTTTAGTGTAGACACCAACAACAATACTCAAGTCTCTTGGACACTTAAAATTCCAGAAACTATCGATGCTGTATTATATAAAATTGTCGCCAAAGCAGGAAACTTTAGCGATGGTGAGCAAAATGTTTTACCTGTGTTATCTAACCGTATGTTAGTTACCGAAACTTTATCAATGTGGGTAAACAGTAATGAATCGCGCACCTTCCAACTCGATAAATTAAAACACAACACCTCTAAAACATTAAAACATCATAAACTAACATTAGAAATTACGTCTAATCCGGCTTGGTATGCCATTCAAGCCTTACCATATATTATTGAATATCCGTTTGACTGTAACGAGCAAATATTTTCTCGTTTTTATGGGAATACCTTAGCAAGTCACATCATAAATTCTAATCCGAGAATTCAAGAAGTATTCAATCTTTGGAAATCGAAAGATGCACTAATAAGTAATCTTGAAAAGAACGACGAGTTAAAATCTATTTTAATAGAAGAAACCCCTTGGTTACGGGATGCCCAAAGTGAAACGGAGCAAAAGAAACGTATCGGTTTATTATTCGACATGAATACCATGAGTGCTAAAATGCAAGCTACACTTCAAAAACTAGAAAATAATCAATTAGGTTCTGGTGCTTGGCCTTGGTTTGCTGGCGGACGCGAAAACAGATTCATCACCCAACATATACTTACCGGTTTCGGACATTTACTACATTTAGGTGTAGATACTAAAGATTCAAAAAACATGCTATCTAAGGCTCTTAAATATACCGATAAAGCATTTATAGAATCTTACAAAGACATTGCAAAATATAACGACACTCCTGACTATGATGCCTATCATTTAAATAACATCCAGCTGCATTATTTATATATGAGAAGTTTTTATTCTGAAAACAAACCGTCTGAAGAACTTCAAAACATTATCGATTATTATGGCACTCAAATTAAAACATATTGGACAAAAGGTTCGTTATACAATAAAGGATTAATGGCCTTAATTGCACAGCGCTCAGGAGATGAAAAAACAGCCACTGCCATTATAAAATCGTTAAAAGAAAACACTATCACTAATGATGAATTGGGCATGTATTGGAAAGCCAATACAGCATCGTGGTATTGGTACGAATCACCTATTGAAACCCAAGCCTTATTAATTGAAGCCTTTTCTGAAATTGAAAAGGACACAAAAACCATCGATAATTTAACCAAATGGTTATTGAAAAACAAACAGACCAACCGTTGGTCTACCACAAAATCTACCACAGATGCGATATACGCTATTTTATTAAAAGGTAGCGACTGGTTATCGGTTACAGAATCTGTAGATATTACTATTGGCGAACAATCTATTCCAGAAAATAAATTAAAAGACACTAAAGTTGAAGCTGGTACAGGCTACTTTAAAACCACTTGGACGGCCGATGAGATTACACCAGAATTGGCAAAAGTTACTTTAACTAAAAAAGACAAGGGCATGGCTTGGGGAAGTTTGTATTGGCAATATTTTGAAGATTTAAATGCGATAACCTCAGCAGAAACCCCGTTACAATTAACCAAAAAGTTATTTACAAAATCGAATACAGATACTGGCGAAATCTTAACCGAGGTGAAACCAGAAACCACATTAAAAGTGGGTGATTTAATTCGGGTACGCATCACTTTAAGAACAGACCGCGATATGGACTTTCTGCATATGAAAGATATGAGAGCCTCCGGTTTAGAGCCAGTAGACGTCATTTCTAAATTCAAATGGCAAGATGGTTTAGGCTATTACCAAAGCACTAAAGATGCCGCAACACATTTCTTTTTCGATAGCGTAAATAAAGGTGTGTATGTCTTTGAATACGATTTACGTGTTAATAACGCCGGAACAATGAGTAACGGTATTACAACCATACAGAGTATGTATGCTCCTGAATTTAGTAGTCATAGTGAAGGGGTTCGCATTTTGGTGAAGTAGTTAAAAAAGAAAGCTAGGATTATTAATTAAGATCATACTGAACTTGTTTCAGTATCTCAAATCTAACTCAGATAAAACTTTACAAACAAAAAAAGGAGCCCTAAAGCTCCTTTTTTATTTACTGTATCATGTTTAAATCTGCTAAAAAAGGAACAGTTAAACATTTAACATCTTCCAAAGTTTATCTTTTAATTCTGTAATACCTTGCTGGGCTACTGCTGAAATAAACATATAATCGACACCTAATTTTTCGTCAAGTTCTACTTTTAATTCGGCTTGTAACTCGTCATCTAACATATCACATTTAGAAATTGCTATTAAACGGTCTTTATCTAACATTTCTGGATTGTAACGTCTAAGCTCATCTAACAAAATCTCATATTGTTTAGTAATATCTTCTGCATCTGCAGGAATTAAAAACAATAAGGTCGAGTTTCTCTCAATATGTCTTAAGAAATAATATCCAAGTCCTTTTCCTTCGGCTGCACCTTCAATAATTCCAGGAATATCTGCCATTACAAACGTCTGAAAGTCGCGATATTCTACAATCCCTAAATTAGGTTTTAAGGTGGTAAACTCGTAATCTGCAATTTTAGGCTTTGCAGAAGTGATTACAGATAATAGTGTTGATTTTCCTGCATTAGGAAATCCTACTAAACCAACATCGGCAAGTAGTTTTAACTCTAACGTGACGTGTTTCTCTTCTAATGGTGTTCCTGGTTGTGCATAACGTGGCGTCTGATTTGTTGCACTCTTAAAATGCCAGTTACCACGGCCTCCCATTCCGCCTTCACAAATAATACGTTCTTCGCCATTATAAGTAATTTCAAAAATCACCTCATTAGTTTCGGTATCTCTAATTACGGTTCCTAATGGTACATCTAAATACACATCTTCGCCATCTGCTCCTGTACTACGACCACTACTTCCGTGCTCGCCATGTCCAGCTCTTAAATGACGTTTAAATTTTAAATGAAAAAGGGTCCATAAATTGTCGTTACCTCTTATAATAACATGACCTCCACGACCACCATCTCCCCCATCGGGACCTCCTTTTGCGACATACTTTTCGCGATGTAAATGCGTAGATCCCTTACCACCATTTCCAGATGTTAAATGAATTTTTACGTAGTCTACAAAATTTCCTTCAGTCATAATTACTCGGACTTATCTTTTAAGTCATTAAATGTTAAACATGTAATTGTTTTAATTACAAGGTATCGATTACTTTACTTAAGCGTGCTGTAATTTCTTCTACAGAACCTACACCATCTACACCAAAATATTTATTTTGATCTGAGTAGTAATCTTTTAATATAGCTGTTTTAGAATAGTATTCTTTAATTCGATTTGCAATGATAGACTCATCTGCATCGTCTGAGCGTCCACTTGTTTTTCCACGTTCTAATAAACGCTCAATTAAAATACTATCTTCTACTTCTAATGCAATCATGGCATTAATTTCAGAATCTTTGCTTTGCATTAGTTCTTGTAAAGCTGAGGCTTGTGCATTTGTGCGAGGAAAACCATCAAAAATAAATCCGTTAGCATCTGCATTTTTCTCAACTTCTGCACTCAACATATCAATGGTTACTTTATCTGGAACCAATTCTCCTTTATCCATGTAAGATTTAGCTAACATGCCTAGAGCCGTTTCATTTTTTATATTGTAACGAAATACATCTCCGGTAGATATATGTACTAAATCGTATTTTTCTTTTAAAAAATTTGCTTGTGTTCCTTTCCCTGCACCTGGAGGTCCGAATAGAACTAAATTTGTCATATGTTGAGTTGTTTTAATTTGATATACTTCTGGTAAATTTCGACCTAATCCGTCGTAATCTAAACCATAGCCTACTATAAATTTATCCGGAATTTCAATACCTACATAATGTAGTTTAAAGTCCTTTTTATAAGCAGTTGGTTTATAAAACAAGGTTGCAATGGTCAAAGATTTTACATTTTCGTTTTTAAAAATGCGATGTATTTCGGCTAACGTGCCACCGGTATCTATAATATCTTCTAATATCACTACAGAACGCCCGGATAAATCTTGGGTTAAACCAATTAAACGTTGTATGTCTTCTGAAGATTTTACACCTTCGTAAGATGCCAATTTAATAAAAGTTACCTCGCATGGTTTCTGATATTTCTTAACAAAATCGCTTACAATCATAAACGATCCGTTTAAAACACCAATAAAAACAGGAACCTCATCTGCAAAGTCTTCAGCAATTTGTTCTGCCATTCTTGTTAGCGCATCATCTATTTGTTTTGCCGAAATAAACGGCTTAAAATATTTGTCATGAAGCTTTATCATAAAATAACCTGTTTTTTGTTAATTCTTGGCAAAGATAATCAATTGACTCCTATAATCTAATTTAGAAAAAGGTTTCATACTATTGATTCCTTAATTTTAGAATTAATTTCATATTAAAATGTATTTTTGTCTCGTCTAAAACACGAGTAAAACAGTTATAAAATGAATTATTTTTCTTCAAATTTTAAATTAGGAATTCTAGGTGGTGGTCAATTAGGAAAAATGCTACTAAATGAAACCCGTAAATTCGACATCTACACTTGTGTCTTAGACCCTAGTGAAGAAGCGCCTTGTAAAGTAGGTAGCAATGAGTTTTACATAGGTGATTTAATGGATTATGATGCCGTATTTAATTTTGGAAAACAGGTAGATGTTCTCACTATAGAAATTGAAAACGTAAACGTTAATGCGCTAGAAGATTTAGAACAACAGGGCATAAAAGTATATCCCTCTGCCAAAACTTTACGTACTATACAAAACAAAGCCACACAAAAATTATTTTATGTAGACCATAATTTACCTACAGCACCATTTTCTAGATTTGCATATACAGTAGAAATTAAAGACTCTATTGCAAATGGCGGTTTAGAATTTCCGTTTGTATGGAAAAGTGCACAGTTTGGTTATGATGGTATGGGCGTTAAAATTGTAAAACAATTATCCGACCTAGATAATTTACCAAATGTAGAATGTATTACAGAAATTTTAGTCCCTTTTAAAAATGAACTGTCTGTAATTGTATCTAGAACGCCTTCTGGAGAAATAAAAACATATCCCGTTGTTGAAATGGAATTTCACCCAGAAGCTAATCAAGTAGAATATGTAATTTGCCCCGCCCGAATTAGTGAAAACGTCGCTAAAAAAGCAACCGATGTAGCTTTAAAAGCAGCACAAGCATTTAACCACGTTGGCTTATTGGCTGTAGAAATGTTTCAGACAGAAAATGACGATATTATTATTAATGAAGTTGCTCCACGACCACATAACTCGGGACACCAAACTATAGAAGCAAGTTTCACTTCTCAATTTGAGCAACATCTAAGAGCAGTTCTTGATTTACCTCTAGGAAATACAGCAAATAAACTAAATGGTATTATGGTAAACTTAGTTGGTGCCGAAGGTCACACAGGAGATGTAGTATATAAAAACATTGAAAGTATTATGGCCATGGACGGCGTTACACCACATATTTATGGTAAAAAACAAACACGTCCGTTTAGAAAAATGGGACATGTAACTATTGTAAATGAAGACATTACCGAAGCGCGTAAAATCGCAGAAAACGTAAAAAACAACATTCAAGTCATTACAGAATAAATTAAAGCATTAATTATTAATGTAAATACACACAAAATTATGAGCAAAGTAGGCGTTATTATGGGAAGCAAAAGCGACCTTCCTGTTATGCAAGAAGCAATAGACATTTTAAAAGGTTTCGATATAGAAGTTGAAGTAGATATCGTGTCTGCACATCGTACTCCAGAAAAACTATTTGATTATGGTAAACATGCTCACACAAGAGGCATTCAAGTGATTATAGCTGGAGCAGGAGGTGCTGCACATCTTCCAGGAATGGTGGCATCACTATCACCACTTCCAATTATAGGAGTACCTGTTAAAAGTAGTAATTCTATAGACGGTTGGGACTCTGTACTCTCTATATTACAAATGCCAGGCGGTGTTCCTGTCGCTACTGTAGCCCTTAATGGTGCTAAAAACGCAGGAATATTAGCGGCACAAATTATTGGTAGCTCAGACCGTTGTGTACGCGATAAAATAGAAGTATATAAAGAGGGTTTAAAACAGGCCGTTTTAGAAACAGCCAAACAATTATAAACACAAAAAAGCCTCGATTTCTCGAGGCTTTTTTTCGCTATTAATCAATAAATTTTTTCAGAGTAACCAGCTCTATTATGAAAAAAATCCTTGCAAAGATATAACATTTCTTAATTTACAAGCACTTAAATAACGATTTTTTAACATTTATTAAGAAAAAAAATACTCTAAAAATGAAAATCCTATTAGAACCATTTAAAACAAAATATAATACAGCTCCATTTTCAAAAATTAAAAATGAAGATTTCTTACCAGCAATTACCAAATTAATTGAAAGTACTAAATCTGAAATTGAGCAAATTACTACTAATCCTGAAGCACCAACCTTCGAGAATACAATTGAAGCGCTAGAATTTACCGGTCAGCAATTAGATCGTGTTACTAGTATTTTCTTCAACTTAAATGCTGCAGAAACAAATGCTGAAATTCAAAAAATTGCTCAAGAGGTTTCTCCTATGCTTTCAGAATTTAGCAATGACATCACTTTAAACGAAGCTTTATTTAAACGTGTAAAATCAATTTACGATCAAAAACATAATCTAGATTTAACCTCAGAGCAATTGATGCTTTTAAATAAATCGTACAAAAGTTTTTCAAGAAATGGTGCCAATTTAAAAGAAGAAAAAAAAGAGATTCTACGTGGTATCGATAAAGACCTAAGCAAATTAAGTTTAAGTTTTGGCGAAAATGTTCTAGCAGAAACTAATGCTTTCGAGTTGCATATAACTAATGAAGCGGATTTAAGCGGTTTACCAGAAGGTGCTAAAGAAGCTGCAAAGCAATTAGCAGAAGATAAAGGCAAAGACGGTTGGTTAATTACATTAGACTACCCAAGTTATATTCCGTTTATGACCTATGCAGACAATAGAGCGCTAAGAAAACAACTAGCCATTGCTTTTGGGCAAAGAGGATTTCAAAATAATGAATTTGACAACCAAAATATAGTTTTAAATATTGTTAAGAAACGGTATAAACGGGCACAATTATTAGGTTACAACACCCATGCACATTTTGTCTTAGAAGAACGTATGGCTAAAACACCCGAAACAGTTTCTTCATTTTTAAATGAATTATTAGAAAAAGCCAAACCAGCTGCATTAGCAGAATATAAAACCTTAGAAGATTTTGCTAAAGAATGTGATGATATTGACAGACTTGAAAAATGGGATTCCAGCTACTATGCTGAAAAACTAAAACAAAAATTATTTGATTTAGATGATGAAAAGCTAAAGCCTTATTTTCAATTAGAAAACGTAACCCAAGGTGCCTTTAGCATTGCAAAAAAACTTTATGGCTTACATTTTGAAGAAATAGACAGTATAGATAAATACCATCCTGAAGTTACAACGTATAAAGTAACAAACGAGACCGGTGATTTAGTTTCTATCTTTTACACCGATTTCTTTCCAAGACCAGGAAAGCGAAATGGCGCTTGGATGACCTCATACAAATCCCAATATATTAAAAACGGAGAAAACAGTCGCCCACATGTCTCTATAGTCTGTAATTTTACTAAACCCACAAAAAGCAAACCCTCTTTATTAACTTTTAACGAAGTGACTACGCTGTTTCATGAATTTGGTCATGCTTTACATGGTATGTTAGCCAACACAACATATCCTAGTTTATCTGGTACTAGTGTATTTTGGGATTTTGTAGAATTACCAAGTCAAGTTATGGAAAACTGGTGTTACGAAAAAGAAGCTTTAGAGTTATTCGCTACACATTATCAAACTAGCGAAGTGATTCCAATGGAATTGGTCTCTAAAATTAAAGACTCGGCTACTTTTAACGAAGGTATGCAAACCCTACGCCAAATTAGTTTTGGATTGCTAGACATGAGTTGGCATGGTCAAGACTCTACAACAATAAATAATGTAAAAACTCATGAATCTGAAGCTTTTAAAAACACAAAACTCTATCCAGATGTAACTGAAAACTGTATGAGTACAGCGTTTTCTCACATTTTTCAAGGCGGTTATTCTTCGGGCTATTATAGCTATAAATGGGCAGAAGTATTAGATGCAGATGCATTTGAATACTTTAAAGAGGCTGGTATTTTTAATTTAGAAGTTGCAACAAAATTTAAAAACAATGTGTTATCCCAGGGCGGAACTGTAGACCCTATGGTACTTTACAAACGTTTTAGAGGTCAGGAACCTAAGCCCGATGCTTTGCTTAAACGTGCCGGTTTAATAAAATAAAATATAAAAGTTCATAACACAAAAAGTTATGAACTTTTTTTTAAAAAAAATGTTAAAGCTTACTAAAAGCTAAGAGTTTTTATAAAATAGATTTCCTATTTTTGATAAATTAACTGACACCTTCCTATATGCCTGAACATAAAATTGATGCAACCAAATGGGTAGATTTATATTCTGATTACCTATATAACTATACTATTTCTCGAGTTAATGATACTGAAATAGCAAAAGATATTGTTCAAGACACTTTTTTTGCGGGTTTAAAATCAATGAAAAATTTTAAAGGCGAAGCAAGTGAACGCACTTGGTTAGTCTCAATTTTAAAAAGGAAAATAATAGATCATTATCGAAAGATCAATTCAAAAAAAGGAAAAGCAGAAGTTAGAATGTCTTACACAAGTCAAAGTGAAGACGAAGGTGAATGGTTAGAGGAACGTGTAGAAGATCAATCTTATAAAAACGCTGAAGATGTCTTAGAAAACACAGAATTAAGTGTTGCTATTTATAACTGTTTAGATAAATTGCCAGAAAAACAAGCTCAAGTTTTTAAAATGAAAACCATAGAAAATTTTGATACTGAAATAATTTGTAATGAATTAAACATTACAGCGTCTAATCTATGGGTTATAATTCATAGAGCCAGAACATCACTTTCAAGTTGTTTAGAAAAAAATTGGTATTAAGATGAGTAAAATATTTTTGTCGTGCGAAGAAGCTTCACATGTTTGTGATAAAGCACAATATAAAGAGTCGACATTATGGGAACGCATAAAATTTGGAATCCATATTTTATTCTGTACTGTATGTAGAAAACACTCTGTAGATAATCAAAAACTTACTAAAGCCATTGAAAAATCTAAAATTGCGTGTTTAGATAAAAAATCTAAATCAGAGATGAAAACCTGTATAGAGCAAGAATTAAAAAAAACAGGATATTAAGTATTAAAACCCAATTCTAATAATAACCACACAATAGGAAGCCCTTCCACCCAAAACGCAGTATACACATCGCTTTGTTCCACTCTTGAGCCTAGGGTATATAAAATTAAAAGTGTAGTAACTATAAACTGAATTAGAATATAGTGACCAATAATATGTTGTTTTAAAAATTCTAAAAAGAAAAACACAAGCGCTAAAACTATGCCTAAAGTTTTAGTGCGATTTACTCCTATTTTCTGAGGAATAGTTCCTAATTTTAAACTATCATATTTTAAATCTCGAAGCTCAAAAGGTAACATTAAAGCAATTATAAAAATAAAACGTTGTATTGCTGTTAAAAACACCTCATTGTCTAGCTTGTAATGTTTATTAATCAGAGGTAGTAAAACAGTAACACCCGCCCAAACTACCCCAATTAAGTAAACTTTTAATCCACTTATGCTACGCAAATTATGATGCTTATCTACAAAAAATCGTTTGGGTAAAAACGGTATGGCATACATAAAAGTTACCAGTCCAAATGCGAAAATTGATAAAAGGGTATTTAGCTCTAAGAAAAAGGCAAAGTAACACATTAAAACAAAACACATGAGAGAGAAAAGCTCGATTACTCTTAACCAACTTGCCATAGCTCTACGATGTTGCTTTGCTAGACCAAAATATTTCACAAAATTGTATCCAATTACTGATGCAAAAAAAACAAAAAATAATACATTTTTATCAAATGGTAGATCGTATTTTATTAAAGTAATCCAAGCTAGAGCAAATACAGATAATGCTACATGAATACTTGCATTGAGATAAAATTTAAAGAGTTTTTTTAACACCATCATACCACAAAAATAAAGAAACCAGAATTAACATAGTTCTTTTACTAAAAACTTTAAAAAAATGTACTACAATTACCTAGTAAATTATGTATTTTTGCGGCGCAAAACACAATATATTTTATGAATACAAATGCTTTCTCATTGCGTCATATTGGTCCTAGAGAAGCGGACCAAAATCAAATGTTAAAAACTATTGGCGTAGATAGTTTAGATCAACTTATATACGAAACACTACCTGATGGTATCCGCTTACAAAAACCTCTTAATTTAGATGCTCCAATGACAGAGCACGAGTATTTAGCGCATATGCATGAGTTATCTAGTAAAAATAAAATATACAAATCTTATATTGGTTTAGGCTATCACCCAACTATTTTACCTGCTGTAATACAACGTAACATTCTTGAAAATCCAGGATGGTATACAGCTTACACACCTTACCAAGCAGAAATTGCTCAAGGACGCTTAGAAGCGTTATTAAATTTCCAAACCATGATTACAGATCTTACAGGAATGGAAATTGCTAATGCCTCTTTATTAGACGAAAGTACGGCTGCGGCAGAAGCAATGAGTTTATTATTTGCTGTTCGCGACCGTGCTCAGAAAAAAAATGGTGTTAATAAGTTCTTCGTTTCAGAAGCTGTTTTACCTCAAACCTTAGCCCTTTTACAAAGTCGTTCAAATCCAATTGGTATTGAATTAGTCATTGGAGATGAAACAACATTCGATTATACTCCAGACTTTTTTGGAGCTCTATTACAGTATCCAGGTAAAGATGGTAAAATTAGTGATATTAAAACATTTATAGAGATCGCTAATGCTGCTAATATTAAAGTGGCCGTGGCTGCAGATATTTTAAGTTTAGTTAAGCTTGAAGCACCAGGAAAATTCGGTGCAGATATTGTTGTAGGAACTACACAACGGTTTGGTATTCCTATGGGTTACGGTGGCCCACACGCCGCATATTTTGCAACTAAAGAAGCTTATAAAAGAGATCTTCCAGGACGTATTATTGGTGTAACTAAAGACATGGACGGAAACCGTGCTTTACGTATGGCCTTACAAACACGTGAACAACATATTAAACGAGATAAAGCAACATCTAACATTTGTACTGCTCAGGTTTTATTAGCTGTTATGGCTGGAATGTACGCTGTTTATCACGGACCAAAAGGTTTAGAGTTTATAGCTAATAGTATTCACGATAAAGCTTCAGCCCTTGCTGATGCCTTAAAATCTATTGGATTTAAACAAAAAAACGATACTTTTTTCGATACATTAAATATTGAAGCCGATGCCGATAAAGTTAAAGCTATCGCTGAAGCAAAAGAGATAAATTTCTTTTACCCACATGCAGATGCTGTAACAATTTCTATTAATGAAACCACTTCTATTTCAGATTTAAATGATATTATTACAGTATTTGCTGAAATTGTTAAAGCCGAACCTGTTATTATAGAAACGCTTGCTAAAGCCAATAATATTAGTGATAATTTAAAACGTTCATCTACATTTTTAACTTCAGATGTTTTCAATACGCATCATTCAGAAACTGAGTTAATGCGATATATAAAAATGCTTGAACGTAAGGATTTATCATTAAACCATTCTATGATTTCTTTAGGATCTTGTACTATGAAATTAAATGCAGCTTCAGAAATGCTCCCTTTAAGTTCACCTAACTGGGGAAGCATTCATCCTTTTGCACCTTTAGATCAAGTACAAGGTTATCAAACAGTTTTAAAAGCCTTAGAAGACCAATTAACAGAAATCACTGGTTTTTCTGCAACCTCTTTACAACCTAATTCTGGTGCACAAGGAGAATATGCTGGATTAATGACTATTAAAGCATATCACGAATCAAGAGGCGATGAACACAGACATATTTGTTTAATACCTTCCTCTGCACACGGAACAAATCCTGCAAGTGCTGTTATGGCTGGAATGAAAGTGGTAGTTACAAAATCGACTGCAGAAGGCAATATAGATGTAAACGATTTACGTGAAAAAGCAGAATTACATAAAGAAAATTTAGCTTGTTTAATGGTTACATACCCATCAACTCACGGTGTTTACGAATCTGACATTAAAGAAATCACTACTATTATTCACGATAACGGCGGACAAGTTTATATGGACGGTGCAAACATGAATGCTCAAGTAGGATTAACAAATCCAGGAAACATTGGAGCAGACGTTTGCCACCTAAACTTACATAAAACATTTGCAATACCTCATGGTGGTGGTGGCCCTGGTGTTGGACCAATTTGCGTAGCAGAACAATTAGTTCCTTTTTTACCAGGAAACCCAATTATTAAAACAGGAGGAGACAAAGCAATTAAAGCTGTTTCAGCAGCACCATTCGGGTCGTCTTTAGTATGCTTGATCTCTTATGGGTATATTAAAATGTTGGGTACACAAGGCTTAACAGATTCTACGAAAGCAGCAATATTAAATGCAAACTACATAAAAAGTCGTCTACAAGGAAGTTTCGAAACCTTATATTCTGGAGAATGCGGACGTGCTGCCCACGAAATGATTGTAGATTGCAGACCTTTTAAAGCCCATGGTATTGAAGTTACAGACATTGCAAAACGTTTAATGGATTATGGATTTCATGCACCAACAGTATCTTTCCCTGTAGCTGGAACCTTAATGATTGAACCTACAGAAAGTGAAAGTAAACAAGAAATGGATCGTTTTTGTGATGCCCTAATTTCAATTAAAAAAGAAATAGATGCTGCTTCTAAAGACGAACCTAATAATGTGCTAAAAAATGCACCACATACCATGGAAATGCTTACTTCTAGCACATGGGAGTTTCCATACTCTAGAGAAACAGCTGCTTTCCCATTAGATTATGTTCGCCACAATAAATTCTGGCCAACTGTACGACGCGTAGATGACGCTTATGGTGACCGAAATTTAATGTGTACATGTGCACCAATAGAAAGTTATATATAATCTATTTACGATTTTTGAACATCGTAAAATAGCCTTAAATATCCATTGCCTTTATAGTAATTGTCAGTATCTTCATGGGTACAAAACATGCTGTAAAGGCAATTTTTTATTAATGAACATAAAGATCACAGGAACAGGAAGTTACATACCTTCAGTTGTTCAAAAAAACGATAGTTTTCTCAAACATTCGTTCCTCAATACAGATGGAACACCTTTCGAAAATGACAATACTGTCATAATTGACAAATTTAAATCTATAACAGGCATCTCTGAACGTCGTTATGTAAAAGAAGAATTTACATCTTCGGACATTGGTTTTTTCTCTGCAGAAAAAGCAATCGCAAATGCCAATATTAATCCAGAAACTTTAGATTACATTATTTTTGCCCATAATTTTGGAGATATTCCATCTGGTAGTATACAAAGCGATATGCTACCAAGTTTAGCTGTACGCGTTAAGCATAAGCTTAAAATTAAAAACCCTAAGTGTGTAGCGTACGACTTACTTTTTGGATGCCCAGGGTGGATTGAAGGTGTTATACAAGCACAAGCTTTTATAAAAGCGGGGATAGCTAAACGTTGTTTAGTTATTGGATCTGAAACCTTATCACGCGTAGTAGACAAACACGATCGTGATGCAATGATTTTTTCTGATGGTGCAGGTGCTTGTATTCTTGAAGCTACAGAAGATGCTGGTGGAATATTATCTCACATTACAGAAAGCTATACACTTGATAATGCTTTTCATTTATCCTATGGCAAATCTTTTAACACAGAGTTAGATGATAAAATCAAGTATATAAAAATGGATGGTCGTAAAATTTACGAATTTGCATTAACCCATGTACCTGCAGCCATGAAAGCATGTTTAGATGCTAGTGGTGTAGATATTACTGAAGTTAAAAAAGTGTTTATTCATCAGGCTAACGAAAAAATGGACGATGCTATTTTAAAACGTTTTTACCGCCTGTTTAAAATGAAAACACCCCAGAATATTATGCCAATGACTATCGGGAATCTTGGCAACAGTTCTGTAGCTACTGTACCCACTTTGTTAGATGTTGTTAGACATAATAAATTAGAAAATCATAGCCTTAACACAGGCGATGTTATTATTTTTGCAAGCGTTGGTGCAGGAATGCACATTAATGCTATAGTTTACAAATATTAAAAATTCCGCTTATGCGGAAATATAACATCATGTATGAAAGTCATTTTCCGCATAAGCGATATAAAAAATAGCATCGAATTTTTGAAACTACACATTTACAAAAAAATCTAATCTTTTAGATTCTTTTATTACTCCTTATATCGAAGTCATGGCACACCATAGCTGTAATATTCAATAGTGAATATTTACACTATTGCTTTAAAACTTCTATTTCAGATGGGGTTACGGCTTTCGAAATTTTCGAACACTTATTATTTTTTTATCGATTTAATATACATACATAATTGCGAGTATCTCTATTAAATAATAAATTTACTGAAGCGTATTGAAATCACAGAGATATAGATGACCATTATTAGCATAATTTTATAAGCTTGAAATTAAATTGGTTATTTAAAATAAGTAGATAAAAAATTAAAAACGTCATAAATAGACTAATTCAACAAAAAAGTTTTCGTTTTATTTAAGCGTTTTCACTGTGTAAATACTGTATGCATAGCCCCTAACAAAGTAAGATAAAACAGGCCTAAACAACAGCCTTAAAGTTTAAAATATGAATTTTTATATTGTTATTCCTGCACATAACGAAGACGATTCTATAGGCTCAACTCTAGAATCTATAGCTAGGCAAACATTATTACCAAAACAATTAGTTGTGGTTAATGATCACTCTTCTGACAATACACAGAACATTGTAGAATCATTTATTAAAAAACATTCTTGGATTTCTATTGTAAACGTAACATCTTCAAACAAACATTTACCAGGATCAAAAATTATAAACGCTTTTTACAAAGGACTAGAAACATTAGACGAGAATTACAATATCATGTGTAAATTTGATGCCGATTTAATCTTCCCAGAAAACTATTTAGAAATCATTGCTAAACATTTTAAAGCAAATCCAAAATTAGGTATGTCTGCTGGTTTTTGTGATGTTGAAAAAAATGGTGAATGGGTTTTAGAAGATTTAACAAATAAAGATCACATTCGTGGCGCTTTAAAAGCTTACCGAAAACAATGCTTTTTAGACATCGGGAAATTAAAACCTGCGATGGGATGGGACACTATAGATGAATTACTAGCGAAATTTAATGGTTGGGAAATTCTTACAGATGAATCGTTGCATGTAAAACACCTAAAACCTACGGGTGCGAGTTACAATAAAAGTTCTAAATATATGCAAGGTGAAGCCATGTACAAAATACGTTATGGCTTCACAATAACAGCTATTTCTGCATTGAAACTAGCTATTAAAAAAAAGAATATATCCCTTTTTAACGATTATATGTCTGGTTATTTTAAGGCCAAGAATAAAAATATAGAACCTTTAGTGACCCCAGAACAAGGCGAATTTATAAGAAAATTACGCTGGAAAGGGATGCTGAAGAAGTTAGAATTTTGAGGCTTATTTGGGTTAAGGATAACAATTTGATAGTAATAACAACTTCACCTATTATATAAATAATGTGACTCCGAAATGAATTCAGAGTGACGACAATTCTAAACATAAAAAAAACACCTCAACATTATCTGTTGAGGTGTTTTCTATTTTTATTATAAACTCTAAGACTAATTTTAAAGCACTGCTTTATTTTAAGTTTGATAAACTCGATTGTAACGTTTCTATTTTCGCTAAAGCATCTGCTTCCTTTTTACGTTCGTTGGCAATAACTTGTTCTGGCGCACCATTTACAAAACGCTCGTTAGATAATTTCTTTTGTACCGACTTTAAGAAACCTTCGGTATATTTTAATTCTTCAGATAATTTCTTTATCTCAGCTTCAACATCTATTGCGCCTTCCATAGGAATAAAATACTCGTTAGATTTTACTCTGAATGTTAATGCGCCTTCAACAGGTTCTGTAACGTAGTTGATAGCCTCCAAGTTCCCTAATTTAGAGATTACAGCATCAAAAGCAGTATTCGCTTTTTCGTTGTTAATCACAGAAAAACCAATCGTATCTTTAAACGCAATATTTTTGTCTTTACGAACGGTTCTAATTCCAGAAATGACTTCCGAAGCAAATTCAAACTGAGCAATTAAATCTTTATTTATAGGTTTAGCTTCTGGCCATTTAGCAACGATTAATGCTTCTTCCGGTGTACGTTCAGCAATATATTGCCAAATATCTTCCGTTAAAAATGGCATAAACGGATGAAGAATTTTTAAGTTATCTTCAAAACGAGCCATAACGCTATTATACGTGGTAGCATCAATTGGTTGTTGATATGCTGGTTTTACAATCTCTAGTAACCATCCGCAGAAATCATCGTAAATCAATTTATAAATACTCATTAAAGCATCGCTTAAACGGTATTTACTAAAGTGATCTTCAATATCTACTAAAGCCGCTTGAAATTTAGCTTCGTACCAGTCTAAAGCTATTTTGCTAGATTCTGGCTGCTCAATTGTTTCGCTAACCTCCCATAAATTGGTTAAATTGAAGGCATTCCAAATTTTGTTACCAAATCCTTTTCCTTGCTGGCAAAGCGCTTCATCGAACATTAAATCGTTTCCAGCCGCCGAACTTAGAAGTAATCCTACACGCACACCGTCTGCACTATAATCGTCTATAAGTTTAAGCGCATCTGGTGAATTTCCTAAAGATTTACTCATTTTACGACGTTGCTTATCACGAACTAATCCCGTTAAGTACACATTATTAAATGGCTTTTCGTCTTTATACTCGTACCCTGCAATAATCATTCTAGCTACCCAGAAAAATAAAATATCTGGACCAGTAACTAAATCGTTTGTTGGGTAGTAATACTTAATTTCTTCATTCTCAGGATTACGAATCCCGTCGAAAACACTCATTGGCCATAACCAAGACGAAAACCAAGTATCTAAAGCATCTGTGTCTTGTTTTAAGTCTTCAGCTTTTAAATCGGCTTTTCCTGTTTTTTCTTGTGCTAAGGCTACAGCTTTTTCAATAGTTTCGGCTACTACAAAATCGTCTTTTCCATCGCTATAGAAATAGGCGGGAATTTGTTGTCCCCATAATAACTGACGCGAAATATTCCAATCGCGGATATTTTCCATCCAGTGACGGTAGGTGTTTTCGAACTTCTTAGGGAATAATTTAATTTCAGCATCTTCACCTAAAACCGCTTCTATTGCTGGCTTCACTAAATCTTCCATTTTTAAGAACCATTGGTCACTTAAACGAGGTTCTATAACTGCTTTAGTACGCTCGGACGTTCCGACTTTATTTACGTGAACTTCAGTTTTTTCTAAAATTCCTAAAGCGTCTAATGCTTTAGCTACATTTTTTCTAGCTTCAAAGCGATCCTGACCTTCAAATTGCAATCCATAACTATTTAAAGTTGCATTCGCATTAAAGATATCAATCACTTCTAAATTATGCTTGTCTCCTAAATTTTTATCATTTTCATCGTGTGCTGGCGTTACTTTTAAACATCCGGTACCGAATTCTAAATCCACATATTCATCTTCTATAATTGGCACGACACGATTAGAAATTGGCACTATGGCTTTCTTTCCTTTTAAGTGTGTAAAACGCTCATCGTTCGGGTTAATACAAATGGCTGTATCTCCAAAAATAGTTTCTGGACGTGTTGTTGCGATTGTTAACGTATCGTCGCTACCTTCAATTTTATAGTTGATATAGTATAAGTTCCCTTGACGTTCTTCATGAATAACTTCTTCGTCAGACAAGGTCGTTTGCGCTTCTGGATCCCAATTAACCATGCGGTAACCACGGTAAATTAGGCCTTTGTTAAATAAGTCTACAAATACTTTAATTACAGCTTCAGACATATCGTCGTCCATGGTAAATTTGGTTCTATCCCAATCGCAAGAACATCCTAGCTTTTTAAGTTGTTCTAAAATAACACCACCGTACTCTTCGGTCCACTCCCAAGCATGTGCTAGGAATTCGTCACGAGTAAGGTCGTTTTTATCAATACCTTGTTCTTTTAACTTGGCAACAACTTTAGCTTCTGTAGCAATAGAAGCATGATCTGTACCAGGAACCCAACATGCATTTTTACCTAATAAACGTGCACGGCGTACTAATACATCTTGAATGGTATTATTTAACATATGCCCCATATGCAATACACCTGTAACATTTGGTGGAGGAATAACTATAGTATACGGTTCTCTATCGTCTGGTGTTGAATGAAAATAATTATGTTTCATCCAGTAATCGTACCATTTGCTTTCTACTGAATTAGCATCATATTTTGAAGGAATATCCATCGGCATAATTTTGAATCTTAATATTGCTTAAAGTGGAAAAACATAACTAAAAATAGATTACTAATGTTATCATTATTTAGAGTTAGTTCTGAACACTTTGGAATAGTTTTTGAATATAAGTTGCAAAAGTACTTATTATTCTTTTGATGTGAAATTATATTGTGTGTTTATAGATAGCAAACCTTAATATAATGTTAATACAATTTCATTACATCTAATAATTTTGCATAATGACTAAAAAGTATTTACGTTTACAATAAATATTAAAATACAATATTATGAAACAACTTATTACTATTTTATTTATTGGATTAATAAGTTTCTCAATTCAGGCACAAGACAAAATTGCTAAAATTGAGTTTAAATCTGATACAATTGACTACGGAACTATTGAGAAAGGCGCCAATGGTGTGCGTGTATTTGAATTTACTAATACTGGAGATGCACCTCTTATTGTTTCAAAAGTAACCTCTAGTTGTGGTTGTACTGTACCTAAAAAACCTGATGCACCAATTATGCCAGGTGAAACTGGTGAAATTTCAGTAAAATATGATACAAATCGTGTAATGCCTATTAGAAAAACTATTACTGTTTTATCTAATGCAGACACACCAACTGTGGCTTTAAAAATTAAAGGAGAAGTCATAGACCCTAGTAAAACGAAATAATATGTAATGTAAAATTCATTTTTATTTTCAAAATAAATTAAACCCCTTGAGCAATTTACTCAAGGGGTTTAATTTTTATATATTTTAGCAATAAAAATATCATTCTAACTTAGAACTCGCTATTACAATACTCTTTAAATTATCTATAAAAATTAATTAGGCATAATCCATCTAGTATTTTATCTGTTTTTTAATCAAATTCAGATTTAATTTATTTAAATTCCATAAAACATCTATTTAATCATAAAGGTGACTTTAAATTAAAATTAAATTTAGACATAATCCCATTTCTATCTATGATAAGTTTAATCTCATCGTTTTCTCTACCATAAAACAAATGCATTATTTCTTGTAATGTATACCGATGTGTATCCTTATTATTTATATTTAAAATCACATCTCCAACTAATAAACCTGCATGGGCCGCAGGAGAATTTTCTCTCAATTCGATAATTACAAAAGCAGGTTTTAACACATAATGATAACTTGGAGTTAAACCAACTCTTAATGTATTGGAATCTGACCTAGAACCATTATTAGCGTAATCATTTACCGTATAGATTTCTTCTTTTACTACAATATCCCCATGATACTCTAATTCTATTCCGCTTTTATTATAACTAAAAGCCTCTTTATAAAACTTATTTTTTTTTAATATTACTTCTGCTTTTTTATAATTAAAAACAGTATTAAATCGTTTTAAAACATTTCCGGCAATACTTCCATTACGTTCTTTAAGTTGTTTTGCTACTGTAATTGCTAAAGAATCCGGATAAGAAACATTCACGTCTTTTAATGTAAATGATTTTATATGAATCTCATTAATTTTAGCACGTTTACCATACACACTTCCGCTTAATCCGTGTCCTAAAAAATCAGTAAAGTATTTGCCATTGGCATGTAACCCTAAATCGTCATCTTCAAAAAGCCAAAGTGCATCGCTACCGCCAGAATCTATTAATAACTTAACAGGCACGGTAACATTATTTACTTTAACCTCTGCATTTAAATATGGTTTATTGTTATAAAATTCTAGATTTATTGTTTCGCAGCTTTTACATTGCTTTGATTTATAAAATAAAGGATCGTGTAGCTTAATATAGCGTGCAGCGTAATTAATTTCCACAACAAAATCCTTAAATAAATCAAATCCTATAAGTCCGTGTATAGGCACACCAAGTTGTGGCGTAAAATTTAAATTTGCATCGTGTATGGCATACATGTCTTGGTTAAATTTGATGGCATTACCTATTCTAAAAATATTATTTTCAGACTTTAAAGCTTCAAAAGACTTTCCTTCTCCCAGTCCGCGTAAAAAATAAGCTTCTGTATTATTAATTTGTAGAGAATCTGTTTCCTTTAAAAAACTAAAAACAATAGGTTTAGAAACTCCTGTATCTAGAATAAAAGATAAAGAAGCGCCATTAATTTCAACAGGAATTACAATGAGATTATTAATGAGTTTAAACCGAATTTTATCAAACTTTTTATCATTTTGAAGTATAAATCCAGTTTGAGAGTAGCTAAAAGCACCTCCAAAACTCATAAATATCAAAAAAAAGCATATTTTTTTCATAGATTCATAAAATTCAAGCATATAAACTTACACTTTTTATTTTATAACATCATTATTAGACCTATTAAAGAAAATTCCTCAACTTTGCTATAACAAATTTTATACTATGCCAAAAATATCAAACAAAGGCAAAAACATGCCTGAATCCCCAATTCGTAAATTGGTTCCTTACGCTGAGAAAGCTTATAAAGAAGGGAAAAAAGTGTATCATTTAAATATTGGGCAACCCGATATTAAAACTCCAGAAGTTGCTTTAGAAGCAGTTAAAAACAACACCTTAACTACCATAGAATACTCACGTTCTGAAGGTTCTGAACAATATAGAACTAAGATTGCAGACTACTACCATAAAAATAATATTGAAGTTAAACATGACGATATTATTGTTACCACTGGAGGAAGTGAAGCTTTACTTTTTACATTTGGAAGCATTATGGATACCGACGACGAAATTATTATTCCAGAGCCTTTTTATGCGAATTATAATGGGTTCTCTACAGCATCTGGGGTAAACGTAGTCCCAGTTATTTCTAAAATTGAAGATAATTTTGCATTACCTCCGATCTCTGAATTCGAAAAATTAATTACGCAAAAGACCAAAGCAATTTTAATTTGTAACCCAGGAAACCCTACAGGGTATTTATATTCTAAAGAAGAAATTTTACAGTTAGCAGAATTGGTAAAAAAACACGATTTATTTTTAATTGCAGATGAAGTATATCGCGAATTTACTTACGATGGCGTACAACATCATTCTATTATGTCTATTGATGGTTTAGAAGACTATGCGATTATGATAGATTCTGTATCTAAACGTTACAGCATGTGTGGTGCTCGAATTGGCTGCATGGTTTCTAAAAACAAAACAGTTATTAAAACAGCTTTAAAATTTGCTCAGGCTAGATTAAGCCCTCCAACCTTAGCTCAGATTGCTAGTGAAGCAGCTTTAGATACACCACAAACTTATTTTGACGAAGTTAAAACAGAATATTTAGGACGTAGAGACACATTAATTTCAGAATTAAGAAAAATTGATGGCGTTAAAATAGGTGTACCTAAAGGTGCTTTTTATTGCATTGTTGAATTACCTGTTAAAAATTCAGATAAATTTGCACAATGGTTATTAGAAGAATTCGATATAAATAATGAAACCGTAATGGTTGCACCTGCAGCAGGATTTTACTCAACACCTAGTGTTGGTTTAAATCAAATTAGAATTGCTTATGTACTAAATAAAGAAAGTTTAATTAAAGCTGTTCATTTATTAAATGAAGCATTAAAAGTTTATAAAGACTAGTGAATATACAACATAATGTATCTTTAAAACCTTTTAATACATTTGGGATAGATGTAATTGCAAAACATTTTGTAATTACATCTTCTTTAAAAGATTTAAAAGATGTTTTAAATCTAGAAGACTATCCTGAAAAATTGATTCTAGGTGGCGGAAGCAATATTTTATTAACTAAAGATGTAGATGCTTTAGTTATACTTGTACAAATTAAAGGTATCTCAATTATTTCCAAAACAGAAGATACTGTTTTAATAAAGGCTAA